>NZ_CP159992.1:4515192-4832500 GCF_040702995.1 Paenibacillus sp. AN1007 | reverse complement strand
TTCCTGAGGAAGGCTCGTCCGCTCAGGGTAAGTCGGGACCTAAGGCGAGGCCGAAAGGCGTAGTCGAAGGACAACAGGTCGAAATTCCTGTACCACCGTAAATCGTTACGAGCGATGGGGGGACGCAGTAGGGTAGTGACGCAGGCTGATGGATGCCTGTCCAAGCAGTAAGGCTGATGTGTAGGCAAATCCGCACATCATAAGGCTGAGCTGTGATGGGGAGTGAAAATTACAGTAGCGAAGGTCATGATCTCACACTGCCAAGAAAAGCCTCTAGCCAGATGAAGGTGCCCGTACCGCAAACCGACACAGGTAGGCGAGAAGAGAATTCTAAGGCGCGCGGAAGAACTCTCGTTAAGGAACTCGGCAAAATGACCCCGTAACTTCGGGAGAAGGGGTGCCCCGGTAGTGTGAATAGCACGAGGGGGCCGCAGTGAAAAGGCCCAAGCGACTGTTTAGCAAAAACACAGGTCTGTGCGAAGCCGTAAGGCGAAGTATACGGGCTGACGCCTGCCCGGTGCTGGAAGGTTAAGGGGAGTGGTTAGGAGCAATCCGAAGCTGTGAACCGAAGCCCCAGTAAACGGCGGCCGTAACTATAACGGTCCTAAGGTAGCGAAATTCCTTGTCAGGTAAATTCTGACCCGCACGAATGGCGTAACGACTTGGGCGCTGTCTCAACGAGAGATCCGGTGAAATTTTAATACCTGTGAAGATGCAGGTTACCCGCGACAAGACGGAAAGACCCCATGGAGCTTTACTGCAGCTTGATATTGAATTTGGGTACGATCTGTACAGGATAGGTGGGAGCCTTTGAAGCATGAGCGCCAGCTTGTGTGGAGGCACCGTTGGGATACCACCCTGATCGTATCTAGGTTCTAACCTGGTGCCCTTAGCGGGTACGGGGACAGTGTCAGGTGGGCAGTTTGACTGGGGCGGTCGCCTCCTAAAGAGTAACGGAGGCGCCCAAAGGTTCCCTCAGAATGGTTGGAAATCATTCGAAGAGTGCAAAGGCATAAGGGAGCTTGACTGCGAGACCTACAAGTCGAGCAGGGACGAAAGTCGGGCTTAGTGATCCGGTGGTACCGCATGGAAGGGCCATCGCTCAACGGATAAAAGCTACCCTGGGGATAACAGGCTTATCTCCCCCAAGAGTCCACATCGACGGGGAGGTTTGGCACCTCGATGTCGGCTCATCGCATCCTGGGGCTGAAGTAGGTCCCAAGGGTTGGGCTGTTCGCCCATTAAAGCGGTACGCGAGCTGGGTTCAGAACGTCGTGAGACAGTTCGGTCCCTATCTGTCGTGGGCGTAGGAAATTTGAGAGGAGCTGTCCTTAGTACGAGAGGACCGGGATGGACGTACCGCTGGTGTACCAGTTGTTCCGCCAGGAGCACCGCTGGGTAGCTATGTACGGACGGGATAAGCGCTGAAAGCATCTAAGCGTGAAGCCCCCCTCAAGATGAGATTTCCCAGTATGTAAGACCCCTTGAAGACGACGAGGTAGATAGGCTGGGGGTGGAAGTGCAGCAATGCATGGAGCTGACCAGTACTAATCGGTCGAGGGCTTATCCAATAGCAGGTTTTGAGTCGCGTAAGTTTCGTTTCGAATCTAGTTTTCAGAGAACAACACTCTGAATGACATGAAAATCGGTACATCCCTTAAGGTGTGGTTGGTTTTCAGTTTCATCTGAATGGAAAGAAGCACAGCTTCGATCCAATCGCGTTTGGTGGCGATGGCGGAGGGGTTCCACACGTACCCATCCCGAACACGACCGTTAAGCCCTCTAGCGCCGATGGTACTTGGACCGCAGGGTCCTGGGAGAGTAGGACGCCGCCAAGCAAAATCAAAGACACACTTGATCATATCAAGTGTGTCTTTTTGTTATGGCTTTAGCCAGTTGAGTGCGTGAAACGCGCGAAACAAAAAACCACCCGCTATGCGGGTGGAGGGATGAAGGGTTTGACCATTATGACCATTCCAATACAATTGAGATGTTCAGGCTCAAAAAGAAAGGAATGGTCATTCATGGCAACCAAGAGCTACAGCCTAGCTCACACAAAGTGGATGTGTAAGTACCACATTGTGTTCACCCCGAAGTATAGACGGAAAGAAATCTATAATCAAGTGAGAAGAGATTTAATCGAAATCTTTAAACGTTTGTGCAAGTACAAAGGAGTCGAAATCATAGAAGGTCACATGATGCCCGATCATGTCCATATGTTAGTAGCCATCCCTCCAAAAATTGCGGTCTCCACGTTTATGGGATATCTAAAGGGAAAAAGTTCGCTCATGATCTTCGAAAAACATGCCCAGCTTAAGTATAAATACGGAAATCGAAAATTTTGGGCCGAAGGGTACTATGTGAGCACAGTGGGTCTAAATGAAGCAGCCGTAAGAAAGTATATTCGTGAGCAAGAAGCACATGATCAGGCGGTAGATAAGCTGAGTGTAAAAGAATACGAAGATCCATTCAGCAGTAATCGAAGCAAAAAGAAGTAAAACCAGTTTACTGGTAAGTGAAAGAGACAAATTACACTGAGCCTGAACAGCCCTGCTGTCAGGCTAGCGTCTTTAGGCGCAGTTTGGCAACAGGGGGTTATACCCCAAGAGCAAACCACCCGTTGGACGGGTGGTCCTGATTTATGGCTTTAGCCAGTTGAGTGCGTGAAACGCGCGAAACAAAAAACCACCCGCTATGCGGGTGGAGGGATGAAGGGTTTGACCATTATGACCATTCCAATACAATTGAGATGTTCAGGCTCAAAAAGAAAGGAATGGTCATTCATGGCAACCAAGAGCTACAGCCTAGCTCACACAAAGTGGATGTGTAAGTACCACATTGTGTTCACCCCGAAGTATAGACGGAAAGAAATCTATAATCAAGTGAGAAGAGATTTAATCGAAATCTTTAAACGTTTGTGCAAGTACAAAGGAGTCGAAATCATAGAAGGTCACATGATGCCCGATCATGTCCATATGTTAGTAGCCATCCCTCCAAAAATTGCGGTCTCCACGTTTATGGGATATCTAAAGGGAAAAAGTTCGCTCATGATCTTCGAAAAACATGCCCAGCTTAAGTATAAATACGGAAATCGAAAATTTTGGGCCGAAGGGTACTATGTGAGCACAGTGGGTCTAAATGAAGCAGCCGTAAGAAAGTATATTCGTGAGCAAGAAGCACATGATCAGGCGGTAGATAAGCTGAGTGTAAAAGAATACGAAGATCCATTCAGCAGTAATCGAAGCAAAAAGAAGTAAAACCAGTTTACTGGTAAGTGAAAGAGACAAATTACACTGAGCCTGAACAGCCCTGCTGTCAGGCTAGCGTCTTTAGGCGCAGTTTGGCAACAGGGGGTTATACCCCAAGAGCAAACCACCCGTTGGACGGGTGGTCCTGATTTAGATGATAATGATAAGCTGAGCAATATGCCGTTCCATTCATTACATGAAGAACGTTTGGCTAATCATGTCGATTTGACTTTTTATATACATAAAATACTGCCCTTCCAATGCTCCAAGCTGTGATACAATAGGTGAGGTCTATATAGAAACGGAACACGCATATATACGAGGAGGAACAGTAACACAATGAAATCAGCCCCGTTTATTGCCGTTGAAGGTCCGATCGGAGCGGGGAAAACAACGTTGGCTACGATGCTTTCCCAGGAATTGAACCTTCCACTGGTTAAAGAAATTGTCGAGGAGAACCCATTTCTGGCCTCCTTTTATCAGGATATCGACGAGTGGAGTTTCCAACTCGAAATGTTTTTTCTGTGCAACCGGTTTAAGCAGCTGGAAGACACAGGCGCACACTTTATTGAACAGAACAGCCCGGTCATTTCGGATTATCATATCTATAAAAATATGATATTTGCTGAACGCACTTTAAAAGGAACGAAGCGGGATAAATACCGCCAGATCTATCATTTGTTAACAGATGACCTGCCAAAACCTAATCTGGTACTTTACATCGAAGCTGAGTTGGATACGTTGATGTACCGGATTAATAAACGTGGGCGTTCCTTTGAGCAGGATATGGACCCCGCATATATGGAACAGTTGATTGCTGACTATAAAACAGGTATGGATTACCTGGCAAATGGGGCAAATCCACCGATTATTCTTAAAATTGATGCAGAGCAGCTGGACTTTGTGGAACATCCTGAACACTTCAGGCAGATTGTTAATCAGGTAAAGGAGCTTATCATATGAATAACTATGGCATTCCGGCGAATGCGTTAATCACAGTAGCAGGGACAGTGGGAGTGGGGAAATCTACTCTGACAGCAGCGCTTGCCGATCGTTTGAATTTTAAAACTTCACTGGAGCAGGTTGATCATAATCCGTACTTGGAAAAGTTCTATCACGATTTTGAGCGCTGGAGCTTTCATCTGCAAATTTACTTCCTCGCTGAGCGTTTTAAGGAGCAGAAAAAGATTTTTGAGATGGGCGGCGGTTTCGTACAGGATCGCTCAATTTATGAGGATACAGGGATTTTTGCACAGATGCATGCCGATCAGGGTACAATGTCGGCTACCGATTTTGAGACATACAGCAGCTTGTTTGAAGCGATGGTGATGACGCCTTATTTTCCACACCCGGATGTTCTGATCTATCTGGAAGGCAGTCTGCCATCGATTCTGAATCGGATTACGGAACGCGGACGTGAGATGGAGATTCAGACAGATCGCTCGTATTGGGAGCACATGCATGAGCGCTATTCCGTGTGGATTAACCAGTTTACTGCATGCCCTGTGCTGCGTCTGAACATTGATGAATATGATGTACATGATCCGGCATCGGTCGATGCCATTCTAAAGCAGATTGCAGCTGTCATACAGCCTTCCAAAGAGGCTCAGCTATAATATTGGATAGATCATCTGAAAGATTAAGCTCAGAGGAAATAGACATCTCTTTTACAGCGATTCAAGCTGTAAGAGAGGTGTTTTTTTATAAAAATAATTCTAAGATGAAGAGTCCAGGTGATGATGTTTTGTATAAATATGTATTTATATGAGTATAAAAGCTCAGAAAGTTGTTGAAATTTGAAGCATTTTGTGGTTTTATAGGAAAGGTGAATTCTGGAAATATAGTATAAGCATGACTCAGGAGGGAAAGACATCGTGGAAGAAAAACAAGGAATTAAAATCGGGATGCCAATCATCGGTGGATTGATTGCTGCCATACTGGGAGGTGTGGTATGGGCTGCGGTTGCAGCCATGACGGAGTATGAGGTTGGACTTATTGCCATACTGGTTGGTGTGCTTTGCGGGTACGCTGTCGTGTTGTTCTCGAACAAACAAATCGCAACAATGCATAAAATTTTTGCTGTTGTGTTCGCACTGGTGGGCATTTTGCTCGGTAAATACTTGACAGTGGTTTATTTTACATCGGAGTTGTTTACGGATGTGAGTACACTGACATTGGTGTTTGATGGAGAAATGATTAGTGCGTTTACGGAAACGATTAAGGAATATTTCAGCGAGCCAACAGATTGGTTGTTCATCGCACTCGCGATTGTATCGGCTTGGCAAATTCCAGGCCGGATGGCGAAAACAAGCATGGCGTCAGAAGCTTCTGCCTCGGATCAAGCACCGAGAGCGTAAGGTTAGATAAAAGGTTGTAAGTTATGTGATTTCGTTATGGAGCAGGGCAGCGAAGCAGCGTACAGCCAGGATGAACAAAGTAAGAAAAGATCAAACTACGGAGTTCTCGGAGTGGACATCGGCACAAGGATAGTTCACATTGCGGCCGGGAGTGGGAATAGAGAAAGGACGTAATGCCCCTCAGGCGTTACGTCCTTTTTGTTACTGCTGCTTGTTTGAGTTGGCAAATACGGACATGGCACTGCACATGAATTGTGCTAGTCCTTCACCAAACTGATCCATATTTCGTGTAAAGCGTTCATCATCTACATACATCTGGCCAAGTACTTCGAAGGCTTCTGGAGAGTAGCTTCCGATTTGATTCAGAACCATGTACCATTGTTTAATCTCGGCCTGTGCTTCGGCTGATTCAGGTGCAGTATGGCGAATAGCTGCCAGCCGTCTGAAGATGTTATTCATCTGCTCAGCCAGTTCTTTTTGTTTATCTGCAGGCTGATGCTGCAAATGGTTGTTTGCTTCATTGACAGCTTGGTCGCCCCAGCGCTGACGAGCTTCCTGTTCATACGGATTTTGACTAAAATCAAAGCCCCGAAATTGTTCTTTGGCAGTCATTTTAATTTCTCCTCTCAGGTGTAATACGGTTTTATCGATGGTGGCTATCATTTGATCAAGACGCTGACGTTTTTCCAGCAAAATGAGCTTGTGCATCTGCAGTGCTTCCTCCGCATCAAAGGCGGGATCGTCTATAATGTTTTTGATTTCTTTTAGGGAGAAGCCGAGTTCTTTGAAAAATAAAATCTGCTGTAATCGTTCCAGGTTGGCATCGGAATACATTCGATATCCGGCAGCAGTGAACTCGTCCGGGACGAGCAGCCCAATCTCGTCATAGTGATGCAGTGTGCGCACACTGATCGAGGCAAGCTCGGAAACTTCTTTTACTTTCATGGCCATGAGTGAAACCTCCTTACAACATGAATTGTACATTGTCACGTTACGTGAGAGTCAACATGTTAATTATGTGAGGAAGGAGGAAGGCTGCCAAGTTGAATGACTATTTTTCGTTCATGGGACGGACACGCTGTCCATTCATGGGTGCAAAAAAGAGGGTCATAGGAATTCAAAGCAAAGCTTGCAAAAAATAAGGTTTTTCTTCGTTAACAAGCTCAAGTACCTTTAATACTGTATGCAAAATCCCTGCTCATTTCTGTAAGCTTATTAAAGATAGCAAGTGAACATTCGGGCTATCCAAAATACAGAATAAAGGGGCTTTCATTGTGATTTCAAACGAGATGTATTCCATTAAAGATGATACATATGCCCAAAAACAAAGCCTTCCATGGGCGGCTCTACTGGCGTTAGCTATGGCAGGATTTATCTGCATACTTACTGAAAGCCTGCCTGCTGGACTACTCCCTCAGATTGCCATTGGTCTTGGCATAACGCAGGCAAAAGCCGGACAACTTGTTACGTTGTATGCTGCGGGCTCTCTGGCAGCTGCAATTCCACTGACTGTGGCAACTCGCGGGTGGAGACGTAGACCTCTTTTGCTGTTATGTATTATAGGCTTTCTCCTGTTTAACACGGTGACTGCTGTATCTTCGGTATATGTTATAACGTTAATCGCGCGTTTTTGTGCAGGAATAGCAGCGGGTGTGCTGTGGGGAATGACCGCTGGATATGCACGTCGGATGGTGCCCGAGTCATTAAAAGGAAAAGCCATAGCCGTTGCTATGGCAGGTACACCTTTGGCATTAGCGCTTGGTGTTCCGATCGGCACTTTTTTTGGGACGTATGTAGGCTGGCGTTTAATCTTTGGAACAATATCTATATTGACGCTTGCGCTTATCTTATGGGTGTTCTGGAAAGTTCCAGATTATGAAGGCGAGGTCAAGCAGAATCAACTCTCACTGCATAAAATCCTGTTTCTTCCTGGAATCCGGCCTATTTTACTTGTGGTGCTGGCCTGGGTGCTGGCTCATAATATTTTGTATACTTATATTTCTCCTTTTCTGGCAAATACAGCACTGGCCCATAGAGTTGATCTGATTTTACTCCTATTTGGCGTAACTTCAGTGATGGGCATTTGGATTATTGGGCTGCTGATTGATCGTTACTTAAGGATACTGGTTCTATTAAGTATTGCAATATTTGCTTTTGCCTCAGCGGCGATAGGAATCTGGAGCAATCAGCCGGCTGTTATCATTATAGGAGTGACTGCATGGGGATTGACCTTTGGCGGAGCAGCAACGTTACTCCAAACAGCTATTGCACATGCAGGAGGTCGCAGTGCCGATATCGCCCAATCGATGTTGGTAACAGCATGGAATCTAGGGATCGGTGCGGGAGGTATGATTGGTGCTATCCTGCTTCATTGGATCGGAGCTAGATTCCTGCCAGGTTCATTGGTGCTATTGTTGTTTATTGCTCTTCTTATTACGTTGAGCTCTAAAAAACACGGATTTCCTAGTTCACCTTAAAAATGTAGATATCTAAATTAGAAAAGATGGACGGTTAGGAATCCTTTGAGATCAGGAACTGGGGTTCTTCCATTAGGTTTTTACATGCAATAGGCGAGGACATTGCGATAAGTGTAGTATAGGTTCCATATTTGTCACATTGGTTTCCAAATGCCTCTAAGTCTGCGATAGAATCTGTCATGATTTTCAATAAATAATTATGTTCTCCACTGACGCGATAACATTCTACAACTTCGGGCGAAACACGGCAGAAATCAAGGAAAGCAGTGCATTCTCTAGTTCGAAATAGTAGATAGGATGTACTTTGTTTTCCTAATTTTTGCGGATTAAGGACGGTGCGATACCCTTCAATAACACCGCTTTCCTCCAGTCGTTTTACACGTTCTGTGACGGCTGGCTGTGAAAGTCCCACCAATTTTCCTAATTCGGTCATGGACAATCTGGCTTGGTTTTCCATATGGAACAGGATGTTTCTATCGATCTGATCCATAAACTCACTCCCTTTTATTATATAGGTTATTTCGTGAAGAGACTTTTATATTCATAGTAATTAAAAGATAATGTTTTGTAAATGTGAAGCTTTATAACAGAAATGATTTATATATTAAATATGCTTGGGATGGAGGGGTGGGGGATGAAATAGATATGTGCGTGATGCAAGGTGGGAAGAAGGTGAGAAAGGTGAAAGGATTTAAAGGATACAGAAGGAGATATGGTGCGCTGCAGGATGAACTGTTTGCGGAAGGATAAGGATGAAAAATGATGCAGGAGGATGTGTAGTTTGCAGAACAAGGCAAAGGAGGAGAAGAATAAAACAAGAATGCAAAGGCTGCAGACCGAGTGGCTGCAGCCTTTGCATTCTCGGGCAGGGAGCACGGCTATGCCTGCTCCCTGCGCAGGATCGCGGCGAGCTGTGCAGCCGCTGCGTGCACATCGGCCGCGCCCGCGATGGCGGAGATGACGGCGACGCCGTCGGCTCCAGCCGCCATCACGGCGGCCGCGGTATCGGGCGTAATGCCGCCGATACCAACCACCGGAACCGCGATGCCTGCGGCGCGCAGTTCCGCCATCCCGGCGGGGCCCAGCACAGCGTGGGCATCCGCTTTGGAGCGCGTCGGGTACATTGGCCCGATGCCAAGATAGTCTGCGCCCGCCTGCACGGCAAGGCGGGCTTCAAGGGCGGAGTGGGCGGATACGCCAAGCATCCGCCCTTCGCCAATGCGGGCGCGCACCAGCGCCGCGTCCGCATCGTCCTGACCGACGTGTACACCGTCGGCCTCTACAGCCACAGCCAGCTCCACATCATCGTTCACGATGAACGGTATCCCGTGCTGGCTGCACACCTCGCGAAGCCGCAGCGCAAGCGCTGTTCGGGCTTCGCCTGTCAGGGCGCCAGTTCCCTTCTCGCGGAACTGGAACAGCGTGATGCCGCCAGCGATCGCCTGGCGCAGCACCTCCACCGGGTCACGCGTCGTATTGACGCTGCCCATCACCAAATACAACTGCAGCGCACGGCGTACCGCTTCCGTATCCCATCTACGCATCAGCATGCACCTCGCTGTCTGCGCTGGTACGCGAAGTGATTCGTCGGTCCGTGCCCGGCCCCGAATCCCAGCTCATCTTCAATGGCTGCCTGAATGAAGGCTCGCGCGGTTGTAACGGCAGCCAGAACAGAAGAACCCTTGGCCAGTTCGGCCGTAATGGCAGCAGAGAAGGTGCAGCCGGTTCCGTGCGTATGACGTGTCATTACACGCAGGTTCTCCAGGTAATGAAAGGACTGCCCGTCGTACAGAACATCCACTACCGTTCCGCTACCAGTCTCATGTCCTCCTTTGATCAGGGCATACGTTGTGCCCATCTGTACCAATTGTTTTGCAGCTTCTTCGCGTTCGTTCAGATTGGTTATGTTCATACCCGTAAGCAGTTCAGCTTCCGGGATGTTAGGTGTTGTGAGCAGGGCATGGGGCATCAGCTCCTCAACAAGTGCCTGCACCGCCTCCTGCTGGAGGAGAGGTGCACCGCCTTTAGCTACCATCACCGGATCGATCACCAGATTGGTCCAGCCGAACTGCTGCCATTTTGCCGCGACAAGACGAATAATCTCGGCACTATACAGCATGCCTGTCTTGACCGCACGCGGCTGAAAGTCTTCTCCCGTTGAATCGAGCTGCTGGGCTATGCCTTCATAACTGATGGGAAATACGCCCTGCACACCCATAGTGTTCTGTGCAGCGATCGCAGTAATCACCGTCATTCCGTATACACCAAGCTCCTGGAAGGTTTTGAGATCAGCCTGAATTCCGGCACCGCCACCGTTATCAGAACCTGCAATCGTTAATGCCTGCGTAATGTTCATCGTACACCTCCCCGAATCTGGCGAATCTGCGCGTGCTCCGAGAGCAGTTCAGGTGTCACCTGTGCTAATTGATTTAGAAATTCCATCTGGAAGCTGCCAGGGCCCTGATGAGCTGTTCGAGCTGCAGCCCGTTCAGCGGAAACACCATAAAAGGCAGCTGCCTCGGTCACACTGTGCAGTAAATCATCTCCTGGTGCGGCAGCGGCAGCGAAAGCACCAATCACCGAGCTTAGAAGGCAGCCTGCGCCTGTCACTTGGGTGAGTAAAGCATGTCCGTTGCTGGTCAGAAATGTTTGATACCCGTCCGTAATAACATCGTACTGACCTGTAATGACGATAATGCAGCCCAGCCGCTGTGCAGCGCGCTCCGCAATGTCAATCCGGTCACCCTCTCCAGTTCCGGCATCCACACCTTTGATATTCCACGGCACCCCAATGACATGGGCCACCTCGGCAGCATTACCGCGCAGCACAGTGAGACGAAGCTCACGAACCAGCTTCTGCACCGTATCGGTGCGATAAGCGGTTGCTCCCGCACCAACCGGATCAAGTACAACAGGTACATGATGTGCATTGGCAGACTTCCCGGCCAGCAGGATCGACTGAACAACTCTTTCATCCAATGTGCCAATGTTCAGAACGACTGCTCCAGCCATACGGGCAGCATCAGCGGCTTCTTCATGAGCATAAGCCATGAACGGAGAGGCACCAAGGGCAAGCAGACCATTTGCAGTAAAAGGAGCAACCACAAGGTTGGTAATGTTATGAATCAAAGGATTGAGTGTACGTACACGTTGAAGATATGACATCGCAATTTCCTCCTTGATCTAAAATGATCTGATGATGGTGAATCATGTGACATCCATTTGCACGTTGGGAATAGAGAAGATAATCGTCCGGTTCCTTTGCGATGGAATATAAAAAAAGCCCCACCCATTTCCGGAGAAATGAGCAGGGCTTCCAGTTGTAACTATGGTGATGGTTCCCCTTAACAACTAGGGAGAATCCACTATTCATAAAGGCTGCTCACTTCCCTCCGCTGGTATAATCCAGATCAGGTTCAAAGGGTCCGAATATAACGATTCGTCTCAGCCGTAAGGCTCCCCTAGTGTATTGTGCAAAATATGGAGTTATGTCCCCAGTCTATATCACATCCTGCCATAATGTAAAGAGGACTGGCTGACTGTGAATACGTTGAAAGCTGCGCAGAAAAAGAAGATGTTTCTGAATAATTTGGTTTATCTTGATTCGTTATTCGGATTTACCTTCGTTCATTAACCCGATATAATGGAGATTGGCCCATACGGCCGTATTACGAATGAGGGCAGGACATGTGTTCCTCCCGGCAGAATGGGGACCCTGAGTTGAAAACGTTCAAGAAAGTATACATTGAAATTACGAGCATCTGTAATCTGGCATGCAGCTTTTGTCCACAAACGAAGCGTGCCAAAGGATTTATCGACCCTGAAGTCTTTAATAATATATTGGATCAGATCAAACCGCACACCAAACACATCTACCTGCACGTCAAAGGGGAACCGCTGCTGCATCCCAAAATTGACGTGCTGCTGGACTCCGCCCATGCCAAAGGATTCAAAGTAAACATTACAACGAACGGTACACTGCTGCCGAAAACACAGCATAAATTGATAGGTAAACCTGCACTGAGACAGATGAATTTCTCGCTGCACAGCTTCGACGGTCATGAAGGCTCTACCGACCGTGACGGATATCTGCGTAACATTTTGACTTTTGTACGTGAAGCCGTGAAACATAATGTCATTGTCTCGTTTCGATTATGGAATCTGACACAGGACAACTTTACGAATGCACAGAGGAATCGAAACCGAGAGACGCTGGAGGTGCTGGAGCGTGAATTCAATCTGGACTTCCGGATTGAGGAAAAAGTCGTTCCAGGCAGCGGCATAAAAATCGCGCCGAATGTGTACCTGAATCAGGATCATGAATTCCAGTGGCCAAGTCTGGATGCACCTGAAGATGATGGTAGGGGCTTCTGCCATGCACTGCGCAGTCAGGCCGCTGTGCTGGTGGACGGAACCGTCGTTCCCTGCTGTCTGGATGGAGAGGGTGTTATTAACCTGGGTAACATCCATGAGAAGTCTTTCTCGGAAATTGTGGATGGAGAGCGTGCGAACAATCTGGTGTACGGTTTCTCTAAACGTGAGGCTGTAGAGGAATTATGCCGCAAGTGTGGGTACCGTCAGCGGTTCGGAGCCGGAGCCTGAGACAAGAGTTAGAATAGCAGGATGGATTACACGAGATCAGGACTGATCTGCCGAAAAAGGAATAAGATACTCCAAGACTCTACTGTCTGCAAGCAGACGATAGAGTCTTTTTTGATGAACTTGATGGTAATTAGGACGGTAAAAAACAGCATATACCAAGTTAATATCGGTACATATCATCGGAATGGAATATGATGATAAATACAGTTCGATCCGTTTTTATGCCGGGGAATGTAAATGTGATCCAGGGATTATTCCTGTAATCTTCCTTTTTATGTAGGATTAAGACAGGTTCCGGGCAGTGCTTACTGCTGCGGTTCCGTGAGACAAGCCTGCGGCTTGCAGACAAATCCATTTAAATTATAGGGAGGATGTTGATGATGAAAAAGATGTTAACGCTGTTGTTGTCCGCTGGTCTGGTTGCTTCCATATTTGGTGTTATGCCTGCGGCGGCTGCGCCAACGGTTGTAAATTCAACGATTGTTGTACCTAAGGGCACAACGTATGATGGACAGGGAAAAACCTTTGTAGCCAACCCGTCTACACTGGGTGATGGTTCTCAGGCAGAAAATCAAAAGCCGGTCTTCCGGCTCGAAGCAGGCGCTACCCTGAAAAATGTCATCCTCGGTGCGCCAGCAGCAGATGGTGTGCATTGTTATGGCAGCTGTAACATCTCAAATGTGGTATGGCAGGATGTAGGCGAGGATGCGTTAACACTAAAATCATCAGGAACAGTGAACATTACAGGTGGTGCCGCATACAAGGCATACGATAAAGTGTTTCAGATCAATGCAGCAGGCACCATTAACATCAAAAACTTCCGTGCCGATGATATCGGCAAGCTGGTTCGGCAAAATGGAGGCACAACCTTTGCAGTCAACATGACGCTGGATAACTCCAATATTTCCAATGTGAAAGATGCTATTATGCGTACGGACAGCCCTGTATCTCAAGGAAAAATCACCAATACCCGCTATTCCAAAGTACCGACACTATTCAAGGGTTTTGCTTCAGGTAAAACGAGCCAGTCCGGTAATACGCAGTATTAAACTGCACCATGCGAAGAGATCAAACAAACCAGATGCTGTAACCAAGGAGCTGCGCTGATGCGATACAGATGCAGTGAAATATCCCATACTGGACCTATCTACCCAATAAACTAACCGTTTATGCTTTTCACTACACATGTTTTTATTGCTGAGCATGCAGCAAATCAAACAGGGTGAGCAGAGAAATACTGCTTCATCCTGTTTTTTATATCTTCATGTTATCCTCACAGCAGACAGTCGATCAGCCATCTTGATTTGCATATGGGCAATGGGAACCATCTTGTGATAACATGTGCACTAACTCTACCAATCGCATGTTAAGAGGGGATACTATGTCAATTCGAATCAAAATGCTGCTTTCTTTCACAGGCATGCTTGTGATCAGTCTCATGTTCATTCTGCTTACTGCCAGTCTCTATACCATTGCGGCTACAGGAGATCTGCAAAGTTTTCGCGATATTTATAAAGTCCATTATCAGATCAATCCACTCACGGAGCAGGGAGAGGCAATCTTTCAAGAGATGAAGTTTATGGCTAAAAATAAGCCGGACGAGCTGCAGAACAAGGTACTGCTCCGGGAATTCGATATGAAGCTTCGAGCCGAGAAATCGGGGCTCTACGTCAGGCGTGAGAACAGTCCGATCTTTGAATCGCGGACTTTCCATCAACCGGGGCTGAGGCAGGCACTGCCTGCCTATGACCTGAACAACAATCAGATCCGAAGCACATTCAATATCAGTGAGCGCTTCTACGCCTATGCCAAGTTTGATTTCCAATATTCAGATGGGAAACGCGGTAGTATTTTTGTCATTCGGGAGAGAAGTCCATTTGCCGAGCTGACTCGCAAACTGCTGCCCGTCATGTCTCTTCTGTTAATTGGTGTGCTTGTTATCGCTAACCTGCTTCTGTTCCGCTGGATTACACGCAGCTTCATTCAACCGCTGCATCAGCTGCGAAGCTCGGCCGATCAGATTAAGAACGGCAATTTGTCCTTCGAGCTGCAGCCTGCCTCTAATGACGAGGTTGGGCAGCTTAGCGAAGCTTTTGAGAGCATGCGGAAACAGTTACAGCGTTCCAATGAGCTGAGACAGCAGGATGAGGCCAGCCGCAGAGAGCTGATTTCCAACATTTCGCATGATCTGCGCACCCCGATCACCAACATCAAAGGATACATTGAGGGGATTCGCGACGGGGTAGCAAATACACCAGAGAAAATGGAGACTTACGTCAATATCATTCATGCCAAGGCGGTCAGTATGGATAAGCTGGTGGATGAACTGTTTCTATACTCCAAGCTGGATTTGAACCAAGAACCGTTTGTATTTAATCCGGTGGATCTGGTGGAATTTCTGGAAGACAGCATCGAGGAGCTGCGATATGATCTGGAGGATAAAGGAGTGCAGCTGCATTGGCATAACCGGGCCTCGGGTCCGGTTGTGTCTGCGGTCGATCTGGATAAATTAAAACGCACCGTGGTGAACATTGTAGATAATGCACTGAAATATATGCACAATGACGATAAGCAATTCACTATTATTTTGGAAGCAGATGGGGACTGGAATACGATTATTTTCAAGGATAATGGAGAAGGAATATCAGCAGAGGCGCTGCCGCACATCTTTGAGCGATTCTACCGTGCCGAACAATCGCGCAGTTCGTCTACAGGCGGAAGCGGGCTTGGACTGGCCATCGTGCGTCAGATTATAGATGGACATGGCGGCCTGATCTGGGCAGACAGCAAGCTTGGTGAAGGCACAAGCATCCACATCCAATTAAAACGGCTGCCGGGCGAGAGGGGGGAACAGTTATGACCGATATTCTGATCATTGAGGATGAAATAACGATTGCCGAACTGGAGCGGGACTATTTCGAACTCCACGGATTTTCGGTGGAATTATGCCATAACGGTGATGAAGGCCTGCGCCGTGCTCTGCATGAGGATTATCGCCTTATCATTGTGGATCTCATGCTCCCGGGTATGGATGGATTTGAACTATGCAGGCTCATTCGCGAGGAGAAGGAGGTGCCGATTCTCGTTGTTTCCGCAAAGAAAGAGGAGATCGACAAAATTCGAACATTTAATCTGGGGGTCGATGATTTTATTACCAAACCGTTCAGCCCAAGCGAGCTGGTTGCAAGAGCCAAGGCTCATTTGACACGTTACGATCGACTGCTTGGCAAGAGCAAACCCGCTGAAAAAGATGAAATCCACATTCGCGGGCTGCACGTGGATAAAGGATCACGCCGCGTTTTCCTGAATGGAGAAGAGGTGCAGATCACCACTAAAGAGTTTGACCTGCTTGTATTCTTGGCGAGTCATCCGAACCGTGTGTTCAGCAAATCGGATCTGTTTGAACGAATCTGGGGCATGGAATCCAATGGGGATATCGCAACCGTTACCGTACATATCCGTAAACTGCGGGGGAAACTGGAAAGCGATCCTAAACATCCGGAGTATATTGAAACGGTCTGGGGTGCGGGCTACCGTTTTACGATATAAGTTTAGAGAAAGATTAGCCGCAGTTTATAATTTGTTAATATATTTGTCCTCTGCAGTTTCTTTTTATCCTCTACGCTGTAGATAGAAGCAAGCAGCAACTATCTATAGAGGGGAAGAACTTTTCATGAAATTTACAGCTCGTAAACTCGCAGCATTATTAACGATAACCGCATTGGGCACAGCAGCATTCCCATTTACAACACATCAAGCTCAGGCATCCGGCTTCACCACTTCTATTTCCGCTGCCGCAGCACAGCTTACCGATCAGCAGGTGCAGGCTGCCGTTAAGGAACTGAACCGTCTGGGCATCATGAACGGATACAGCGATCAATCCATGGGTGAACATCGGACCATCACTCGTGCAGAATTAGCTTCGTTGGTGTACAGAACATTTGATTTGGGAAATCAGACAGGTGAAGGTGCATTGATAACAGATGTCAACCCTGATGCTTGGTACGCGCCTTATGCCGCCAAACTTGTAGAGCTGGGTGTAATGCAGGCCGTTGATGGTCAATTCCAACCTCAGCGTCTGGTGACCGATGCGGAGCTGGAAGAGGTCGTATCTAAAGCTCTGAAAAGGGATGTAAAGTCCGTACATCATTGGATGAGTTCATTTTTCGAGGACACTGGCTCTGTGACACGAGGAGAAACAGCGGTGCTGCTGCAAAAGGCTTATCAAGCTATTCCTTCAGAGCAGGCAGGAGTTGAGAGTGTGAGAGCGCTGAATAACATGACGCTGATCGTTACGTTCGACAAGCCGCTTACGGCAGCAGATGAAGTTTTTGCTAAATCCAAAACGGATTTTGTATTCAGCGGAGGACTGACCTTGACCAATATGCCTCGACTGAAAACGGGATCTGCATCCACATATATTGTGCCAACATCTGTGCAGCAGGCTGGGGAAGCATACAGCCTTACATATAAAGGTCAAGATGCAGGTTCCTTTACAGGCAGTGACGTCAAAGTAAACATGACTGAGGTGCGTCAAGTGACGAATGATACCTTTGAGATTGAAGCTTTGAAGGGGAATGGAGTTGTAGATTACGGTTATGTCATTGCTGCATACAGTGCTGGCCGGGGGGCGAATGCTTTTGTACTGAACGATCGGGAGCAGGCGGACGGCACAACATATCAGGTCATCTCTTCCATGCAGGCGAGACAGGTTACGATTACACCTGAGAATGGAGAGCCGATCATTGCGAAATATGTTCCATTTACCCAATCCACAGATGGCAGACAAGAGCCTAAATTCCGACTGCCTGAAGGGCAGGTTCTGAAACCAGGGGTATCCTATACCGTGACTTCCGATTGGGCCAATATCCAGAATGCTTCGTTCACTGCGAAGACAATCGAAGCGTTAAATATTGAAAGTGCCAAGGCTGCAGATGATACCGCAATTGAAGTTACGCTTGCCCAGGACCCGGGAGATGAATTATTCTCAGGACGAAGTGTAACTCTGACAGCACCTGACGGACATGTCCTGACAGCTGTATATAAATATTCAAGTAGAAAAGGCGCAGCTGGAATATTCGAGATTACGCAGGAAGGTAAGATGATTCCGGGTACAATCTATACGCTGAATCCAGTTGGTGATTGGAGTGTCGCTTCATCGGTAACTGTGATAAATCAGTAAGGAGGACACATGAACAAATCCTTGATGCTGATTATTCTGATCAGCAGTGTGCTGTTCGTTCAAGGCTGCACGCTTGACGAAAAAGGTAACTCTAGGGAGGAGAACAAGATGGCTTCATTGAATCAGCAGCTGTTCAGCGCAGCGGAGGCAAAAGATACCGAAGGTCTGGTAAAGCTCCTTCAGGAAGGAGCCGATGTTCAGGCTCAGGATCAGAGCGGAAGAACAGCTCTGATGATTGCGACATACAATCATGATGCAGCATCTGCCCAAAAGCTGATTGAAGCGGGTGCGGATGTTAATCTGCAGGATAACATGTTAAACAGTCCGTTTTTGTATGCAGGTGCTGAAGGATATCTGGATATTCTAAAAATGACCATTCAAGCCGGAGCAGATCCTTCCATTACGAACCGTTACGGGGGCACGGCACTGATACCGGCTTCGGAGCACGGATATGTTGACGTAGTTCAAGAGCTGCTGACGAATACCTCGGTAGATGTGAACCATGTCAATAAATTAGGATGGACAGCACTGCTGGAAGCAATCATTCTAAACGACGGTAATGAACGGCAGCAGAAGACGATTGAACTGTTAATCAGCCATGGAGCTGATGTCAACTTGGCTGATGGCGATGGCGTATCTCCGCTCAGTCATGCGAAGAATAAAGGCTTTAAGGAAATAGAACAGATTCTGGTCCGGGCTGGAGCCAAATAGCAGTGTGATTGATGGGGATGCCATCCGTTCGTTCATTGAATGAATGAATGGATATACCAAAATCATAATTCATGCATAGAAAAACGGGATGAGGCAGTTTACACTGCTTCATCCCGTTTTTCTTTATTGGCTTATTTCTCCTCAGGCACCTCAACAATGATTTTTCCTTTCGCCGGAGCAGCAGAGCCGCTTTTAACAGAGCCCGACTTGTTCATCAGGTCATAGGCTGTTTCCTCCAGCATGAGGGAATACTTGAAGGATACGAGTGTTTTACCTGCAGCAGAAGGCCGCGTTCCTACTTCGGCGGTGGACTTGGTTTTGATAAAGAACAGATCACCAACCGTTCCGGCCTCTTTGCCCAGATTTGCCTGCCATTTCAGCACAGCACTTCCGTTTGTAATGGTATAGTAGCTGACCAGATCGCTGTCCTGGATTGTGAAGAAGCGGTCTTTTTTGCCTTGTTCAAAAATATAAACGGTTGATGCATCAACCGGGCCAAGCGGCTCTTTCACCTGCAGGCGCGGTTGACCGAGATCCGAGAATCGAGGCAGCTGCAGAGCTGCTTCACGTGCAGCCGTCAGATCGGAACCATTGTAGTCTTTAACGACGGAAGCATTTGTATTGTAGATATAGGCTTCCTTGGCAGCCTGATTCCAGCGTACTTGTGCGCCAAACGTTTCTCCGATGGCTCGTAGAGGCAGCATTGCTTTTCCTTTGACCAGAATTGGAGCCGAAGACAGGGAGGCCTTTTGTCCATTCTTTGTCATCGTTTTGCTGTTGGGTGTAAGCACGTATTTGTCACTGCCTGCCTTAATGCTGATTTGTTTGGTCTTATTATCGTAACCGAAGGTGTAATCTCCGAGAAATTGCAGTTCAGTTAGTGCAATGTACGTGACACCCTGGCGGATGACCACATCATATTCAGCAGGCATATTGTTAATGTAAGCTGCTGGTTTGGTTACAGCTGCTGCTTCAGCCACCGATGGGGTGTACAGGGCAGGTGCCGCTCCTGCAGTCAAAATCGAGGCGGCAAGCATCACTTTCCATTTCTTTTGCTTCCAACGTGTGCTGGTGGATTCGGGTGTTTTTTTCATAGTATCATTCTCCTTTCAGTTCATTAGACGGGCGGATTATCCCAAAAGTTGCATATTAATGGAACATCCATAAGATATTAACCCAAATCTTGTATATTAAACTTCGAAGCAGAGTGTAAGATGCTGATGCAGTAGCGGAGATACTGATGCTGTCTCACCCGGCATACAATAGAGCAAAAAGGTGTGATTTTCCAAAACTCATGTGGAAAATAGGTAACTTTTTGCAGCGCAGAGCGTCTTATATGGAAATAACTTCTATTGGGGGATGGATACGTGTGAAGAAGGTGACTGATCGGAAAACCGTGGGGTATACCGGAAGCGCTGCCTTAACCGGAATTGTACTCGTACTCCTCACAGGATGCATGATGCCGGAACCTCAAACGAATGCATGGGGCGGACAGGCTCAGAAGTCGGCATTACCGACGCCGGACGTGAAAGCTGCTCAACTGCAAATCTCCAACACAATGTATAATCACTCAATGCTGTTGTCTTCTCTAACGCCGCTTACAGCGAAGAATACTTCCATCAAGATACCGTACAAGAAAGGGGAGAAGGTGAATCTGGCAGATGGACTGCCGCTGTTCAGCGGACGAAAGGATAGCCGCACTGCTGCGGATCAGATGAAGATTACATATCGTACGATACCAAGTGAAACATATACATTAACAGATGTTCAGGGAGATTGGATACAGCTCAAGACGAGGGGAAAAGACCGTTACTGGCTCCCTGGCTGGTATGCGCTCAAACAGAGCGGAAGCATGACGGAGACCGATCTTCGTACTTTCGAAGTTCGAACTGGAAGCAAGCTGCACTTGACCCCCGACAGTGCTGTAACCTGGCAAGCCAACCAAGTGCTGACGAATCAGGCCCTCCTTGTGGCGGAATGGAAAGAATGGTATGGAGTATCCATAGCCCCGCGCATCTGGAATAAGGAAGAAACAAGCTTCCAGCATGTGCTGCTGTGGATCAAGAAAAAAGATATCACGGACCAAAAGCTTATAAGCGATGGCTGGTTCACCAAAGAACAACCTTTGTCTATATCTTTCATTCGGCACCTGACAGATGCCAGACTAAATCAGACGACAACCACGAAGCAGGCAGTAAAGTGGTTAGGTGAGCCGGATTGGAAGGAACAATCCCGAAATTTGAATGATACCGGTTATCCGATGCGAATCGGCCAGACCTGGAGGTATGAGCGTCAGGAAGCGCATGTATTGTTAACGTTTAATAAAAATAACAAGTTGACTGAAGTTCGCTGGAATGTGCCATCTGACCAAAGTAACAACGAAATCCCCTATTGGAGCAGCAGTCGATTTAATGTATTTTCTTACACTGCTCAAGTAACCGGTAAGTCCATGCCGCCAACGCTGTCCTGGAAACCGAAATGGGTGAATCAAGGGAATCTGAACTACACCTTTCTGCAAGCGGGCACAGATGATGTCCTTCTCATGAAAGGGGATGATGGTGGATTCAGCGGCATGCACTATGAGGATGCCTATTACGCTCTCGATCGGCAGACTGGAAAAATGCTGTGGAGGGTACATGCCGGATATGGCCCTGCCCAAGCCTTTCTAAATTACAAACGTGATGCGGTTACGTTGTACACCAGTTATGATACGGAACGTAAGCAGTATGTGGATCGTGTGCGGCATATGAACCTGAAGAATGGGAAGGTGATATGGGAATACAAGCCTGCAAAGGAGAACCCACCGAACAGTTCGAATAAGCAGCGTACCAAACCTACGGATTCCGCTGGTGACATTGTTGAATTAAAAGGCATTAAAGCGGCCCAAAATGTAGTTATTGTGGATACCTTCGCTGCTAAAAATTCCAGTAACGGACGAATCCATGTGTTGAATAGTTCAAACGGTAAACCGTTATGGAGCAGGAAATTAACGACAGGATATCAATTGATGAACCAAAGTGCGGATGAGCCTTATGTTATGTATTGGGAGCAGAACAAGCTCACTGCAGCAGATCCGCTGACAGGAAGAACGATGTGGCAGGTTGATTCGGAAAAATCAGTGTTTGATTATATCGAAAATAATCCTTATTTCGATGGAATCTATCGTTCTGATCCGTTCGCTTCGGTCCCGCTGCAGCGCTGGATGCTGCTGAACGACCAATGGGTGCTGCTGGATCTGTCTTCTGGCAGGAAACTCTCTCGATTTCCGGCCCGTGGAGGTCAGCAGCCTGAGCTGCTGCAGGATGGCATGATGCTGATTCGTGAGCATAAAAAAGGGGATCTTTACGGCGATTACGAAGATTATACAACTGCCTTATACGATCCGGAATCAGGAAAAGTTCGCTGGAAGCTGGATGCAAAGATTGAACGGGGATTGATTGAGGGAGATCGCCTGTATGTAATCATGAATGGATATCCTGCAGCCATTGATTATCGCACGGGGGAGACACGCTGGATTGCCAAGGAATCCATTGGAAGGAACCGATATGCTTTGAATCAGGGCAGTTATCTTGTGATTGGAGAACGACTGCTGCTGCCGATGCATGAAAATTTACTTGTGATGAATAAAAAGGATGGTACGCTGCTGGGACGTGTACAGGATGTTGTCATGGGCACGCCGGAACATCGGGATCGGGAGGCGAAAAATGGCATGATCAACCGGGCTGGCAGTGAAGTATACGTCGGATCAGCCAATGGACGTTTCCGTGTTCTTCCAGCCAATCTGATGGAAGGAGATATATCTCCGTAAAAGCTTGTCTGGGCCCTCATGTTGTTTTATTATAAATAAACAGGATTGCTCGCGCTCCGGTTCTCGGCTGTGCGGGCTTTCTTCATGTGTTCTGGACAGAACCATACATGATCCAACACGGGAGGGAATCTCCATGATTTCATTATATGGTGTAAGCAAGCGGTTCAACGAGCGCGGTTCCCGTGCTGATCAGGGATTTGAGGCCTTGCGGTCTGTCTCACTCGAAGTGGAACAAGGTGAGATTCACGGTATCATTGGCTCCAGTGGAGCGGGAAAGTCTACCCTGCTGCGCATGCTTAACGGTTTGGAGCATCCTGATGCTGGAGAAGTTATTGTTAATGGCCAGCATCTGTCCGGGATGAATGAGCGGAAACTGCGTGAGGCACGCCGATCTATCGGCATGATCTTCCAGCACTTCAACCTGGTCAGCAACCGGACGGTTCTGGGCAATGTGAGTATGCCGCTGGAACTGGTGGGGAAGTCACGTTCACAGCGGAGAGAGCGAGGGTTGGAAGTACTTCGATTCGTGGGGCTGGAAGATAAGGCGGACCAGTATCCGGCTCAGCTGAGCGGAGGACAGAAGCAGCGTGTCGCTATCGCCAGAGCGCTTGCCAGTCATCCAGCCGTACTGCTATGTGACGAGCCTACATCTTCGCTTGATCCGCAGACAACAGGTGGAATATTGGATGTGCTGCGCCATGTAAACGAGACGATGGGAGTGACGATTGTAGTTGTTACCCATGAGATGGAAGCGGCTCGGCGATTATGTCATCGTATTTCAATGATGAAGGATGGTCAGATTGTGCGCACACTTTCCAAAGCAGAGGTCAGAAGTATTCCTGCACCGCAGCCCGATCTGCTGACTTCACTGCTTGCAGGTGATTCATTGGAAGAAATGGGCTCGGCTGCACATCGTATCGTGGAACAGGAGGGCAGCCGATGATGTTACCTGAATCAGTGCTGAAATATCAGCACGAAATCTGGCAGGCCATCGGAGAG
Source organism: Paenibacillus sp. AN1007 (assembly GCF_040702995.1). NCBI lineage: Bacteria > Bacillati > Bacillota > Bacilli > Caryophanales > Paenibacillaceae > Paenibacillus > Paenibacillus sp. AN1007. The sequence goes on along the minus strand of NZ_CP159992.1, from coordinate 4,809,116 downwards.
ACATTTGTAATGGTGGGCATCTCCATCGCAGCAGCTGTTTTGGTCGGTCTGCCGCTTGGTACACTGCTCTACCTGTTCCGCCGGGGGCAGCGATATCAGAATAGGGCTTTGTTTACGGTACTGGGCAGCCTTGTCAATATCATTCGTTCCTTTCCGTTCCTGCTGCTGGTTGTATTCATGATCCCCTTCACTCGTATGATTGTGGGAACATCGATCGGTACGTTAGCAGCGACGGTGCCTCTATCAGTCATTGCTATTGCCTATTATGCCAGGCTGGTTGAACAGGCTCTGCTGGACGTGCCAAAAGGCGTAATTGAAGCGGCTTCGTCTATGGGAGCTTCCACGCTGCAGTTGGTCGTTAAGTTCCTGTATGTGGAGGCCCGTTCAGGTCTTGTACTGGGACTAACTACGGCAGCGATCAGCTTTATTTCCTATTCCACCGTAATGGGTATTGTTGGTGGCGGCGGTGTTGGTGATTTTGCCATTCGTTACGGTTATCAGCGCTTCGAAACGGAGATTATGATATTTACGATTATCATCATGATTATTTTCGTACAGCTGATTCAATTTACGGGCAGTCGGCTGTCTCGCTGGCTGGATCGCAGATCCTGATGCACGGCAGGCGGTTATGAACTGCTAAAAACAACAACAGATTATTACAGATAAGGGGTAAACATTTAATGAAAGCAAAATTAATGCTCATGCTGCTTGCAGTTATGCTGGTTGTATCTGCCTGTGGGAAAAAAGAAGAAACACCAGCTGCTGAAGGTACCAAACAGGAAACACAAGCCGGACAGGAAGTCACTTTGAAAGTAGCCACACTAATTCCGCCAATGACGGATGTGCTGGATATCGTTAAACCACTTCTTAAAGAGGATGGCATCAATCTGGAGGTTGTGGTGCTGTCCGATAACGTGCAGCCAAACACAGCACTGGCGAACAAGGAAGTGGATGCTAACTTCTTCCAGCACGTCCCGTATATGAAGCAGTATAATGAGGCGAACAATGCCAATCTGGTCCCTGTACAGCCCATCTACAATGCAATCTATGGTGGTTACTCCAAGAAGTACAAGTCCATGGATGAGCTGCCCGAAGGTGCGGTCATTGCCATTGCCAATGATCCGTCGAACATCGGACGTTCCCTGGTCATGCTGGAACAAAACGGTCTGATCAAACTTAAAGAGGGCGTAGGCTTTAATGCTACGCAAGCAGACATTACCGAAAACCAAAAGAACTTTAAGTTCAAAGAAGTGGATCTGCTGATGCTTGCCCGCATGATGGATGATGCAGACCTGGTTGCCATGACTCCGGCCTATGCCAGCCCACTGGGTCTCACACCGAAGAAGGATGCTTTGCTGACTGAAAAGGATGATTCCCATTTTGCGATCACGATGGTAGCTCGTGAGGATAATAAAGATTCTGAAGCAATCCAAAAGCTGGCTAAACGCATGGCAGGTCCTGAAGTGAAAGCTTTTTTTGAGAAAAACTATGCCGATATTGCCATCCCCGCATTTTAAGTTGATAGATTATTGCAGACCCGAGCAGTGGTGCTCGGGTCTTTTTCTTTGCGGCATATTTTTTATATAGGAACTGACATAGTCTTGTCGACCTTTACTCTGGTTTTATGTGTAAATTTCTGGGATATATAGCGCTCGGTAAATGTTAGAAGAGATGAAGGAAGACGGGAGAATTGCATATCCATATCCACAATTGAATAAGGGAGTTTCGCGTAATATGATTGATTATTACAGAGAGGTAATGCTAACCTGTTCTATTTTTCGTAAGTTAATGAACCTTGAAGTCGTAACCTGGATGGTGAAATTTGCTGCGCGATCTTGTTTTAAATTTTACATTAATATTAATCATTGTCTTTCTGGTCCATCACTATCTAAATCAATCAAGCAATCGAAAGAAACCTTCTTTCACCACTCGGATCATTATCGGAATTGCTATGAGCATGCTGGGAACAGCATTATACTATTTCTCGATTGTATTGGATGATGGCACGCTGCTGAACTTCAGATCCGTTGTTTACCTCCTTGCCGCCTACTATGGGGGAGGAGGAACAGCATTCATTACCTATGCAGGACTGTGGGCTTTTCGGATCAACCTGGGATTCTGGCCCTCGATTGAAAACTTGGAATATGCCTTGTGTGAATTGATGTTTGTTTTGGCTGCATTCCTGAATTTCAAGTATATTCACCATTTTGTTTACCAGTGGCTGTCTGGTTCACTGCTGCTGCTCGTAGTTTATCAGTTCACGATGTCGATAACCCATCCATCATCGTCACTTTTCAGCCATGGTATTACCCTGCTGCTTCAAAGCATGTGCATGGTACTGCTTGTATTATTTATGTACTTCCTCAACCAGAACCATCATTACAAACAGCTGGCGTTTCAAAGAAAGCAGGAGGTGCTGGAAATGCTGCGCAGGCAGCCCGGATTTACGTTTAAACTCCGAAAGCATAACGGCAAATTCGAGTTTCTGCTGCTTGAAGGAGAGATGCTGTCTCATCTGGGTATGGACATGCGAAGTCTGGAACAGAGCTTCCAACTGGGAACCATTAACGCGCTGCCTCCAGACAAAATTCAGTTTTTGAAGACACAATTTAACCGGGCATGGAGAGGCGAATTCTTTTTTTTTGAGATAGAGCATAAAGGGAATTATGCATTGGTCAAGCTGGCTCCTTTTCTGGAGGACGGCGTGGTGAAGTATGTGATCGGGTATGGACTTGATATTACAGAACACCGAGCTGTAAGACGAAGGATTCAGGAAAGTGAGGAGCGTTACCGAATGCTGGAGCGATTGTCCGCCAACTGGGTAGCAGGACTGGACAGCGCCGGGCGTATCGTCTCGATTAACCAGAAGTTTCTGGATGTTCTCCAGGCGGACAGGCAGCAGGTTATTGGGCGTGAGCTTGTAGACCTGCTCGTGATGGACAAATCGGAGTGCTGGTTCCAGGCCTTTGATCAAGCACTGTTATCCAAAACCACGCAGGAAACGGAGTCCATCTTACGGATCGGAGAGAGTGACGAACTGCACGTTCGCGTTCATCTATACCCGATCAAGACATCCGGGTCCAGTGAGCAGATTAAAGCTGTTTTTCAGGATACTACGGATCAGTACAGACGGGTGAAAGCGGATAAAGCAAGTCAGGCGAAGAGCGAGTTCCTGGCCTTGATGAGTCATGAAATGCGTACACCACTAAACAGTATCACCAGTTTCAGCTCCCTGCTGCAGCGGACGAATCTTACTACGCAGCAGCAGGATTATGTAAGCAAAATCACGGCGTCCTCCGAGTCCTTACTGACCTTAGTGAAAGATATCCTGGATTTTTCGAAAATTGAAGCAGGCATGTTTAATATGGAGAATGTCCCCTTTTCTCTGGAGGATGTATTTAAACGGGTGGCTGATCAGATCAGTACAACGATCGGGAACAAAGACATCGAGATTATTTTTCAGACAGATTCCGATCTGCCTTTAACGGTAGTTGGTGATCCGTTCCGACTGGAACAGGTACTTATTAATCTGCTTAACAATGCAATAAAATTTACGGACCAAGGGTATGTCATATTTCATGCAGAAGTACTTGCATTTGAGGAAAAGCGTGTCGTAATCCGCTTTGAGGTAGAAGATACCGGTATTGGTATCTCACCCGAACAGATGGAACGTTTATTTGTCCCTTTCGGTCAAGCTGAACCATCGACCTATCGCACGTACGGGGGATCAGGATTAGGATTGGTCATTTGTTATCTTTTGATCACCTCGTTAGGAGGCAGTCTGCAAGTCGAGAGTGTACTTGGTGAATACAGCATGTTCACCTTTGATCTGAAATATGAACTGACAGAAATAGAGGATATTTCCTTTCTTCCAACGTACCCTTTGTTATACGCTGTGAATGATGTAATCATTGTGGAGAATGACAGAAGGGCGGCCGAAAATTTGCAGCAGATGCTCCGCTCATTCGGTCTCAGGTCTGAAACCTATACCTCTTTCCAAGGGGTGGTAGACAGCTGCAGGATAGATCCGGATGGGGATGGATCGTCTTCTCTCCTGATCATGCTGGATATGGATACAGAAGAGATAGACTCGGTGCTGAACTGGTGTCGTTTCACTACCAGGATGCAGGATACCCGGATTCAGGTATTAGCATATTCCCGTGCATCCAGCAGCAGTGCTCCTGCAAGTAGACTGCACTACAGCGGACCGAAGGCTGTAATATTCAAACCGATCACCCGTATCGGTCTATTTGAGGCGCTGTTGACACTGCAGGAAGAAGAAGTGCAGGAACTGAACCAAACTCAATATAAGGATGAATTCTTAGAACGGAAGAATCAGGGATCGATTCTAGTGGCAGAAGATCATGAGATTAACCAGATTGCTATTCGGGCCATGCTGCAGCCGCTGGGGTTTGAAGTAACGATCGTGAATAATGGAAAAGAGCTGCTGCAGAAACTGCATGTGCAGCGGTGGAAGCTGATTTTGATGGATCTATACATGCCGGAAATGAACGGACTGGAGGCTGTTAAACATATTCGTCAGATGAGAGAGTATCATTCCATGCCCATCATTGCACTTACAGCAAACAGCTCAAAAAGGGACCATAAAGACTATTTAGAGGCAGGTATGAATGCTGTTCTCACTAAACCGATTGATGAGAGGCAGATTAAAGACACACTGGCAGCCTGGATTGATCTGAAGGGCATGCATGAGATCAAGGGGGTTGATACAGATAAGGCGCTGCAGCAGATGGGTGACAAACTGCATGTTTTACAATTTGCGCTGACCAAGTTTTCTCTGGAATACAGCGAATATGAACGGAAAATACAGGCATATTTAAGACAGGAACAGAAGCATGATGCTTTACGCAGTACGCATTCTCTCAAAGGAGCTGCAGCCCATCTGCATGCTGTAAATCTGCTGCAGTCGGTGCGGCACCTGGAATCACTTTTATTATCCAATTCAAGCTCCGAAGAGGAACTGTCCTCGATCCTGCAGCAGGTACAGCAGGAAATTAATCACATTACAGAGTCACTGCCATGGTAAACATGGTGTATATACAGCAGCCTTGGTCATGTTTAAGGTGTGAATTTATATCCGACCCCCCAGATCGTTTGAATAAATTGGGGGTTTTTGGGGTTGTCTTCAATTTTCCTGCGCAGTTTCGTGATATGTACATCAATTGTTCGATCATTAATGTAAGCATCAATTCCACGGATGGATTCGATGAGCGCGTAACGGCTGAATACCTTGTCCGGATTATGTACAAACAGCTTCATAATTTCGAATTCGGAAAAGGTCATTTCGACTTTGCGATTATTCAACAGGATTGTTCGGCGTGCGAGATCAAGGGTCAGCCCTGTTTCCTTATCATTCAATGAAGAGCTGTTCAATATCGCATATCGGCGTAAAACAGCCTCGATTCGTGCCTTCAGCTCCTGCATACTGAAAGGTTTGCATACAAAGTCGTCCGCACCATCGGTTAATGAACGGATACGCTCAGACACTTCGGTTAACGAAGAGATGACAATCATCGGTATGGAGGTATGTTCACGCATGAAGGCACATGGATTCTTCTCTCCCGAATCAGGTAACATCAGGTCAATTAAAATGATATTTGGCCTGGTGTCCAGCTGCAAAAGTGCCGCGCCGATAGTATCCACACGAAATACATCGTATCCTTCACCTTGTAAATACAAGGATAGGGTGTCCCCCAGCATATTATCATCCTCTATAATAAGCACTTTGGTCATGGTGTTCCTTTCTGAATCCACGTTATAAAATTTACGGGCTAATCCCTACCTTTTCCCGTGGTCATGAGCAAGCTGTTCAGGATTCATTTTTGCGTTCAAGCAGCTGCATTAATTTTCGCTCCGTTGCCGTTTCAGGTGCTGGTGTATAGATGCTGCATCGCAGATCGGAATTGCCTTGAACTTGTAATGAAGTCAGGTCAAATAACATTTTACCTGCTTTGGAATGTCTGAACTCGATCCAAACATCAGGAGCACTGCTTACGCTGCTTTGTTTCCACAAGGACTGAAAATCGGAGTGGCGGCTCATCATATCATCCAAAAATAGATTATACCATTCATCGTCGACATAACGACCATAATAGCCGCGAAAAATAGATAAAAATCCGCTGACAAAGTCCTCCCAGTTCACTGCAAGTCTGCGCAGCTCTTTTCGGTCAAACAGCAGACTGATCATGTTGCGCTGCTCGAAAGGAATCTGTTCAAAGTTCATAAAAACTTGTGCGGCAGCTTCGTTCCAGCCTACGATAAAACAGCGTCGATCTGAAATGATGGTGGGACAATACCGCAGTTCTTGCAAAATTTTTTGCAATGACGGATGAAGCTGCAGTGTTTCCGGTTCCGGTACAGGCAGATCTGAATAATGCTCCACAGCCAGCGAAAATAAATATTTGCGTTCATCCGCAGTGAGTCTGAGTGCAGAAGCAATGCTGTCCAGTACGGAATGTGAAACCTGGATGCTCCGCCCTTGTTCCAACCAGGTATACCAGGTTGTGCTCACACCCGCGAGCTGTGCTACTTCCTCTCTTCTCAGTCCGGGAGTTCTTCGCCTGCCGCTGGCAGGCAAGCCAACCGATTCCGGAGAGAGCTTGGAGCGCTGTGTTTTTAAAAAAGCAGACAGGGCTTGCAATCGATTCGTTTCACTCATAGGATCACCTTCAATCTGTTTATCATGGTAGTCATTATACTATGATAAATGACAACTTGTAATAGGATATATAGAAATGGCACTATGAATACATAAGCTTTATTTCACAAGTGAAGATCGTTCAAGGAGGAAAATAATATGAGTATGGAACGTGTCGTGATTACAGGAATGGGTGTGATTTCTCCGCTCGGCAATGATGTGGATACATTCTGGAACGCATTGAAGGAAGGGAAATCGGGAATCACCCCGATTCAACATCTGGACAGTGCGCTGTATAAAACGAGAATCGCTGGTATGGTTCTTGATTTTGATGGTGAAGCTCGATTTGGTCGTAAGGAGGCAAGGCGTATGGATCGCTTTGTGCAGTTTGCTGCTGCGGCTGCAGATCAGGCGTTAGCAGATTCAGGTCTTGTGCTGGAGTCACTAGACCGGGAGCGGATCGGTGTATATATCGGCTCGGGCATCGGCGGGATTCAAACTTTGATGGATCAGGGCAGCATTTTATCGGAACGGGGAGCATCGCGAGTTAGCCCGACGCTTGTACCCATGATGATATCCAATATGGCGGCAGCCGCAGTCAGTATGAGGTTTGGATGCTGGGGGCCTACGCTCTCCCCGGTTACGGCTTGTTCCATTGGCAACACAGCCATTGGCGAAGCCTACCGGCTGATTCGTCACGGAGGAGCAGATGTCATTTTTGCTGGAGGAACGGAAGCAGCGGTGACAGAGATATCCCTCGCCAGCTTCAGCAATGCTACGGCATTATCGACTAGAAATGAAGCTTTTACAGCCGCAAGCCGGCCGTTTGACGCAGGCAGAGACGGGTTTGTCATGGCAGAGGGAGCTGGTATTCTGGTTGTGGAATCCCTGTCTCATGCACTGGCAAGAGGCGCGAATATTCTCGCTGAAGTTACCGGATACGGAGCTTCTTCGGATGCGTATCATATGGTGGCGACTCACCCGGAAGGAAGGGGAGCTTATCTGGCCATGAAGGCAGCACTGCGAGACGCACAGCTGCAGCCCGGAGATATTGATGTCATTAACGCCCATGCGACCAGTACAGAGGCAGGTGATCTCTCTGAGACCAGAGCGATCAAACAGCTTTTTGGAGAGAGTGCCTATCGTATTCCAATTACAGCGAACAAATCGATGACCGGACATATGCTCGGTGCCGCAGGAGGAGCTGAGGCAATATCTCTAGTCCAAACGCTGAGGCATGGTATTATCCCGCCTACGATTAATCAGGAGCAGCAGGACCCTGAATGTGATCTGGATTACGTCCCGAATACAGCGAGAGAAGCGGATTTACAGATTGGCATATCCAATTCCTTTGGATTTGGCGGGCATAATGCAGTTATTATTCTTCAGAAGTACTCGGCATGAGCAGAAAGGGTTGAATAGTAGGTTGTATTAGAACAAACAGCAGCACTGCCTATCTGGCTGTGCTGCTGTTTGTTTGTGCAGGTAGAGAATCAGGACGTCAGCGAGGTTGAATCGGCTATGCCTGTGCTCCCTCTGTTCAGCCAGCTTACACGCCAGCGGGATTGCATAAAGAGTACAAGGCACAAGGATGCGGCAGCAATGAGACTAAGAATAATAAAGCCTGGCGTGTAAGATTGATATGTGCTGTACAGCTGGCCCAGAATGAGCGGCAGGGCGTAGCCGCCCAATCCGCCGGCAGCACCGACGATGCCTGTCATCAGACCGATCTCGCTTCCGAAACGCTGCGGAACTAATTGAAATACAGATCCGTTTCCAGCCCCAAGGCACATCATACCCAGGAACAGCATGACGATCACTACAGGAAGAGGGGGCAGGAAGGATACGCCGAGAAGCATGATGCAGGCGCCTGAGTATAGAAAAGTCAGCATTCGGGTTCCACCCATTTTATCAGCCAGAAAACCGCCAACAGGCCGGAAGAAACTGCCTGCAATCACACAGAACGTCGTAATGTCGGCGGCATGCACTGCAGAAAGGCCGTATTGGGTATTAAAGAAAATGGTCAGATAGTTACAGAGGCCAACGAAACCTCCGAAAGTGACACAATAGAATGCACAGAAGACCCATGCATCTTTTTGTTTAAGCAGCGAACTGTATTGAGACAGCTTTTTGGGCTCTGGACGATTCGGACTATTCTTGGCAAAGAGGGAAAATAGGATAAAGACGATTACAATCGGAATGATTGCGAGTCCAAAAACGATCTCCCAACTGCCAAAGTGAGTGGCAAGACGGTTAGCGAATAAGGTGGCGAGTACCGTTCCGCTGTTACCTGCCCCGGCTATACCCATGGCAAGACCTTGGTGTTCTTTTGGATACCACTGGCCTGCAAGCGGTAGTGCCGCTGCAAATGAAGCACCCGCTACGCCAAGCAGAAGAGCCACGACATAGAGCTGACTGAGGGAATCAACCCATAACCAGCCCAGCAGCAATGGAACAAGTGTCAATAACATGCCAATCTGTGCGGTTAATTTGGGACCGATATAGTCGGACATGAAACCAAGCACAAGCCGCAGAATGGAACCCCCGAGAATGGGCAGGGCGACCAAATTTGCTTTTTCCAATGGGGTCATCGGATAATCCATGGCAATAATTACAGCAAGCGGACCGAGCATCCCCCAGATCATAAAACTGATGTCAAAATACATAAATGCTCCGAACAGCGTGGGCTTATGCCCGCTTTTCCAAAAACTTTTGCTCTCTACCATTCCTCATCGCTCCTCATCCAAGTAGGTTCTTTATTATGTCTCTACGTGTTCATTCAGGCAGAAAAAGGCCGCAAGTCGTCCTGATCCAGAACGATTTGCGGCCCCGCTGCCGACAGGCGGTACACGTCTTTGTGTCCCGCTCCTGAGATGATCACATCGCTGTGATTTTGATTCAAATTATAAAAAGGGAAAAAGATAATGTCAATAAAAATAACATTAAATTTTAAAATAATTATTTTTTCGCATGAATATTGCTTTTGGTGTCAAATTAGTTGACATGTACTTTGGATTCAATTAATCTTAATTTAATAAAAATCTGCACAATGGCGTGTAGAGCTCGGAGGCAATGGTGCCCCTTTTCCCTTAATGGAAAAGGGGTTATTGTGCTTTAAATCGGAAAAAGGGGTTATTGTGCTTTAAATCGAAAAAGGGGTTATTGTGTTTTAAATCGGGAGAAGGAATGGTTCCGGGTCGATCAGAGATAGGCAGTTCTGTTTTATTTGCAGATGTAAAAGCGATAGGGGGAGTGCCCATGAGCAGAAAGAAATTGGTCGTAGTCGGCAACGGCATGGCAGGAGTGAAATGTGTGGAAGAGATTATTAACCTGGAGCCGAATGCGTATGAGATTGTGATCTACGGAACAGAACCCCGGCCTAACTACAATCGCATTATGTTATCCAAAGTTCTCCAAGGTGAGCATTCCATACAGGATATCATTATGAATGACTGGACCTGGTATGCGGAACGTAAAATAAGGCTTTGTACGGGGGAAACCGTGCATCGGATCGAGCCTCGTGACAAATTCATTGAAACGGAATCTGGCAAACGGGAAACGTACGACATATTGATTCTCGCAACAGGTTCTTCCCCGTTTATTCCGCCGATCCCTGGGATGGATAAGGAACGTGTCATGTCCTTCCGGACGATCGATGACTGCACTCGTATGGCCAAGTACTCCAAAGAATATCGTAAAGCAGCTGTCATCGGCGGCGGACTGCTTGGGCTGGAAGCTGCACGGGGACTGCTGCATCTGGGTATGGAAGCGGTGGTGGTTCATAATGCGCCTTATATTATGAACCGGCAGCTGGATTACGAGGCTGCATCGATGCTTCAGGCTGAGCTTGAAGCTCAGGGCATGTCCTTTCTTTTAAATAAAAACACGCAGAAAATCACCGGACGTTCACAAGCGCAGGGACTTCTGTTCACAGATGGTTCGAAGCTTGAGGCACAGGTGGTTATTGTCGCTGTCGGGATTCGGCCGAATGTGGATTTAGCCAGGAGAAGCGGCATCGCCACACAACGTGCTGTTGTAGTCGACGATTATATGCGTACCAGTGTGCCGGATATATATGCCGTTGGAGAATGTGCAGAGCATCGGGGCATCAGTTATGGTCTGGTAGCACCGCTGTATGAGCAGGGGAAGGTGCTGGCGCGTACGTTATGCGGACAGGAGATTCCCGGGTATGCAGGTTCTGTCCCGTATTCACAGCTGAAAGTGTCGGGTGTGGATGTCTTCTCGGCAGGGGAGATCAGCGGCGACCTGCTGCAGACGGCAGTTCAGCATTTGGATGGCATTCAAGGCACGTACAAAAAAGTGCTGATGCAGGCTGGCAGGATTAGAGGTGCCATACTGTTTGGAAACACGGTTGAAGGCACGGCTCTGCTTGGTCTTGTGCGGCGCGGAGCAGATATAGCCGAGCTTGCTCCCCGGGAAGATGTCCCAGACCCAGCAGAGACAGCCGCAGCTGCGCTTCCAAGTCAGGATACGGTATGTGCCTGCAGCAATGTAACCAAAGCAGCGATTCTGAAGGCCATTCAGGAGCGGGGGCTGGAGACTGTCGAACAAGTGAAACAGCAAACCAAAGCTTCAGGTTCATGCGGTGGATGCAAACCCATGGTGGCTGCCCTGCTGAAACACGCTCAACGCGTGAAGCGTGATGGAGGTGCAGATATAAGTGCAGATGCAGATGCTGCGGAAAAAAAGTCTACCGTAATGCCTGTATGCCGCTGCACCGACATGGGTCATGAAGAGCTTAAACGTCGATTGGATGTTATGGTGACAGCAGATCCGGACAAAACCAGAAGCCCGAATTTAGAGTCTGGGGTCGCCCCCGTTGGCGAAAAACAATTCACTTCGCTTCTGAAGCAGCTGAAATGGCAGTCCGAACTTGGCTGCTCCGTATGCCTTCCTGCAGTTCGCTATTATGCTCATATCTCAAGACTCATACCGTACTCCGTTGAAAAAGAATTGAAAACAGGACTGGAACATCATCAGGGGATACACCTCTATTCGGATCACCACATTTCATCATTGGCTTCCAGCACTGCTGCAGGTGATCTAGAGACTCAGCTTCGCATCATGTGGAAAAATGCAGTGATGCCGTCCCAAGTCAACATAGGTATTGCCTCGGGTATTCGTTCTCCGGTGAGTGCGCTGGTGGCAGACATAGGTCTGCTGGCTTCCCCGGCTGGATGGGAGATTTATGCTGGAGGCCATGCAGGACATCCGGTGAAAGAAGGTCTGCTGCTGGGCACAGCTGATTCAGCGCAGCAGGCCGCTGATCTCTCGTCAGCCTGTCTGCAGTGGTATCGGCAGACGGCTTGGTTTGATGAACCGTTATGGATGTGGACGGAACGACTTGGCATCATGCTGATTCGGGAAACGCTTTTGGATACACGCCTGCAGCACGAACTCGGATTCATTCGTGAACAGGAACGCGGCGTTGATGCTGCACAGGCGGAACGGATATCCATCGAAGTACCCAGTGTTCAGGTAGAAGCATAAAGACTTAAATATATAACCCGGGAAGGCAGGAGTGGATCATGATGGAAGCAGTGAATACGGAACAAGCTGCATCAAGGTTATATGTAAAAGAAACCCAATGTCCTTACTGCAGCGTGCAGTGCAGGATGTCAGTCGAAGAGCTTGCCGCTCCTGCTGCAGGTCAGAGACCAGCAGAGTACAGGGTTCAGGGCGTACCCAATAAGGCTTCACAGGGCCGCCTGTGTGTGAAGGGCATGAACGCTCACCAGCAGGTATTCAGTTCCGAGCGTCTGATGTATCCGCTCATCCGCCGCCAGGGAGAACTGGAGCCCTGTACATGGGAGGAGGCGATTCAGACGATTGCTGATCGTCTGCGGCAGCTTCAGCATACCTACGGTCCCCATACTGTCGGAGTATATGGCGGCGGCTCGTTGACCAATGAAACCGCATATTTGCTTGGCAAATTCACACGAGTGGCTCTAGGAAGTAAATACATCGACTATAACGGCCGCTTCTGCATGTCAGCAGCAGCTTCCGCCGGGAGCAAAGTGTTTGGAATGGACCGCGGTTTAACCTTTCCACTGTCCGATATTCCCAAAGCCGGCTGCATTATTCTGGCAGGAACAAATATAGCCGAATGTCAGCCAACACTTTTGCCTTACTTTAATGAGGCCAAGGATAATGGGACGTTTATTATTGTGATTGATCCGCGAAGGACGGCGACCGCAGCCATTGCTGATCTGCACCTTCAGGTAAAGCCTGGTATGGATTCACTGCTGGCTGATACAATGCTGAAGGTCATCATGGATGCCGGATTGACAGATTCCCGATTTGTTCAAGAGCGAACAACCGGATATGAGCAGCTGGTACAGGAGATGAAAGAGCTGAAGCTGGAACAGGCCGCAGCAGCATGCGGAGTTGAACTGGAGAAGATCCGTCAGGCGGCGATGGCCTACGGTGAAGCACAGACCGGCATGATTATGACGGCACGCGGGGTAGAGCAGCAAACGGACGGACATATGGCTGTTCGTCATTTCCTGAATCTGGTACTGGCAACTGGCAAGATTGGCAGAGCCGGTTGTGGATATGGGGCTGTTACCGGGCAGGGTAACGGACAGGGGGGAAGGGAGCATGGGCAGAAGTCAGATCAGCTGCCGGGTTACCGTTCTATTGAGAATGAGCAGGATCGTGCATATATTGCGTCTGTTTGGGATGTAGATCCTGCTCTTTTGCCAGGCAAAGGTGTATCAGCTTATGAGATGATGGAAAAAATCCATGATCAGGACATCCGTGCTCTGCTCGTTGTGGGCTCCAATCCGGTGGTTTCGAATCCTAATGTACGCTTGGTGGAGGAAGGGCTGCGCAGGCTTGATTTCCTGGTTGTTGCCGATATGTTTCTATCCGAGACAGCGAGAATGGCTGATCTTGTGCTGCCCGTAACAGCCTATATGGAGAATGAAGGTACACTCACGAATCTGGAGGGGCGAGTACTGCTGCGGGAAAAGGGAAGGGCTGCACCGGGTGAAACGCTGGATGATTGGGACATTTTATGCCGGATTGCTGCGCAGCTGGGCAAAGGTTCGCTGTTCCAATACACGAAAGCTGAGGATATATTCGATGAATTGCGAATTGCAAGTCGCGGCGGAACAGCGGACTATTATGGAATCACCTATGAACGTCTGCGTAACGAGCAGGGGGTATTCTGGCCTTGTCCTTCCATAGATGACCAGGGAGAAGGGCTGTTATTTTATGATCGATTCGCCCATGCTGACGGAAAAGCCGTGTTTACCTTGGGTTCAAGTGAAGGATGGGATAACAACTCGGAAGCTTTTCCCCTAATCTTGACGAATGGCCGAATTCTTCCTCATTACCTGACCGGTGTGCAGACAAGGCGAAGTCCGGCACTGGCGGCTCGCGAACTGGAGAACTTTGTTGAGCTTCACCCGTCGACGGCAGCGCGTCATCGTATTCGTGACGGTGAGTGGGTAGAGATTCAGTCGGCCTACGGCAGTTTCGCTGTACGCTCGCGAGTCAGAGAATCGATAAGGGAGGATACGCTGTTTGTACCGATGCACTGGGGTGGTATGCAGAATGTGAACCGGGCAACGAGACCGGAACTGGACCCCCACTGCCGGATGCCCGGTTTTAAGACGACTGCGGCAGCCATTAAACCTATGCGGCTGGTATAACAAGCTTTTTTAATTCGCGTAATAAACGGCATGCATTGAACTGTTAGAGGATATGAGACCGCCCATCTCCTGATTTATGCGGGATGGAGCGGTTTTTTTGCGTTTTATGTGCAAGTTTCTCATTAGTTCGCAGGTTCGAGGTAAATATGAAAATGGGCCCATGAAAGAGACTGGTATTTTGGTTATGATGTTCATTAGGGGTACATATGTACGTATTTTGTTTGTTTTAATAGGATGATTATTCGGGTATTAACTCATGTTTGTAGAAGATTGCAGGTATTTGGGATAAATTGGTTATCTGACAAAGGGATGAGAGGAGGCGCAGTGTATTGAAAGTATGGATTACGGTGAAAAGTCTGGGCAAACGCAGGCCGGCTCTCGCCAAACAAATATTGGAACTTCCGGAAACAACCCGCACACTTCGGCTGCTCATTGAGAATATGGTTGAACTGCAGGTCGAGGCTTATCGGAAGAGAAAGGATGCAGCAGAGATGCTTGTCTATCTTATGCCGGAAGACATCGATGCGCAGGGTGCTGCGGGTAAAGTGGGCTTTGGCGCGGTACATGGGGAGGGCATTCCCGATCTTAGCGAGGCGAAGGGAGCTGCGATCCTTGCATATGAAGACGGGCTGTACAGAGTATTTCTGAATGATAAAGAGCTGGATCAACTGGATGAGCCGCTGAGCATAGAGAATGATGCCAATGTGACATTTATCCGCTTTACGATGCTGGCCGGGCGTCTGTGGTAGGCAGAAGCAGAATAACAAGGAGGAGAATGGGATGAATCAGGAAGAGCAGGCAGAAGTGTACGTTGAGGGATTGCGGGAAAAAGCAGATACGCTTACAGGCACGAAGCTGGAAATAGCGAAATACATGGTAACGCTGGCAGAGTCAACATACTTGCGTGGGGATGAAGGAGACTATTTAAATACAGAAAAACAGCTTACCAACCTTGCAATGGAGACGCAGCAGTCGTTATTCCAGCCAATCCTTGAGGTGCTCGAACATCTGACCTCTGAGAGTTTTGCTGCTAAATTCCGCTATATTGCTGAGGGGGCGACGCTCTATCCATATAGTACAAGCTATGAACGCAGACCATTCCGGACATCCGATCCCAGACAACATGTCATTCACGTGCTGCGCAAGCTGCTCGGTTTGTTTCGCATGGAGGCTAGAGGGTTTAATCTGACGGAGTATTTGACCCTTCGCGAGCCAAACATGCTTCATCAGCATGAATTTCGTACGGTAATACCAGACTGTATTGCCTATGAACTGGATCATTCGAACGCTGAAGTCAAACAGGCACTGCACGACATTATCTATGGCGATAACCAGGCTGCCTTACTAACTGGTGAGATGATTAAAGGAATCTTTATGAGCGAACAGGCAGACGCCTATCAGATGGTGGGGGAGCTGCTTGTTGCAGCACGGCTGCAGGAAGGACTTCGCCAGAGCATTGTGGAACGGATGGACGAAGGCACACTTGAAGCGTATATTTACATACTAAAAATAATTCTGGACAACAATCTGATTCGGTTCAGTTCTGTCGTAAGAGCGCTGGGGGTATGGACAGGGATCGGCATTGAGGCGGCCAACCAGCGCGTGGCAGCACAATTACTCGAACAAGCCTATGAGGCTCTTGTAAATGAAGAGATTCGTGAGGCATGGCTTCAGGAAAAAAATGCCAATAAATTGTATATCAGCCTATGGGCAGCGGCAGTCATTGAAGAACGTGATTTGCAGCATAAGGCTGCACAGATCATGGATGAGGGAGAATTGTATCAAAAGATCGCGGCCCAGTACGTTCTCGCGAATAGTCAGTATCTGGGGCTTCGTCTTGCTGTGGCGCGCAATCATTTGGATGTGCAGCACCCGGAACTGATGCACTGGGTTGTGAAAAATTATACGGCAGAGTATGTGCATAATTGGAGTTTTGAAGAGGGAGAGCATCAGCGCAGTGTCTATGTTCCTCGCTGGGATGTGCTTGAAGATAAACAGGCACGCCGCCATGATTTTGATCAATTCAAACAGATGCTGCATTTCATTCCAAAGGGCGGTTCAAGTGGGCCTTCTGGAGTGCTGGATTTTGTCCATTATCGAATCGATCTTGATGATGTCATCAAAAAAATGTTGTATTTGGCCGCTTATGATATGGATGCCGAATGGATTGGTGAAATTATCGCTCTCAAAGATCGATTAAGTTCAGAGATGCGCGGCGAGCTCTTGTCTCAATTTGTACAGGAGCCGGATCATGAGATACAGCGCCAGTTTATTTTTGAGAGTTTATCTGATAAAAGCATGAGCAATCGTGAAAGTGCACTGAAAAAAGTGAAGAAGTTAATGTTAACCGCAGATGAGATGCAGCAGATGGAAGTACTGTTAAAACTGAAAACAGGATCGCTCCGGCAAAAGGTGATTCAAGTTCTGCTGCTGCAGCCGGTTGAAAAGTTGAAGGATTCGGTTCAGCGTTTGCTGAAGTCCAAGATCGAGCTGCAGCGTCTGGGTGCACTTGAACTGTTAACGGAGATCAAAACGGATGCAGAACGGGCAGAACAGTTGGAACAGCTCAAGCCGTTTGCAGAAGAACTGGAGAAGCCTACAGCCAAGGAACAGAAGCTGCTCGACAAACTGCTGGATGAAGGAAGTCGTTACACGGCCTCCAATGGATATGGTTTATTTGATCCAAACGATCGACAGCCGCTGTTGGATGAAGAACGTAATCTTTCCGGCTGCAAACCGAAGGATATTTTTGATGTAACTCTGGACAGGATCAGTATATTCCTCAAAGAGTTAAATGAATTGGTTCATGAGCACAGGGAGCATGAATATGTGGTGGAGTATTATGCAGGGTATAAAGATACTTTACTCGTTGGAACCAACCTTCGCTCCAAGGTTCCTTATGCAGAGCGGGCAAAAATAAAACAGCTGGATCAGTTTCCACTCGCTGAAGCGTGGAAAGAATTTTTTAAGCAGAGCGGACTTAGCAGCATCGAACTGCTGCAGCTCTATGTCGAACTCCAATTAGGCAGGCTGAACAGCAAACTGGATGAACATTACTCTCTTTATCGAGAGCAGTATGATTATGATGAATTAAGAAAAATCCCTTTACTGGAGGGTTGGCGCAAAATATTTGCCGAAGAGACCTATGCATTAAACGATGTACTGAAGCTGCATGAGATGATCGGTACACTTCCATATAAGGATCAGGTTCATGGACTGATCTCGGCTGCGTTCCTGGATTGTGATGCAGCTGAAATCTTCGAGCGTGCAGAAAAGGCTTGGGCTTCGATAATTTCAAGTATGCCTGCAGAGCAAATGGAGAAGGAATTGGGTATGCTTCAGATTCTGACAGATCCGTGGAAATATATCGTTAGGAATACCGTATATGACGATGCGAGCTTCAAGCGATATTTCCAGACAGCATATCAATTCTCTCATCTGGCCGAGCCGTATTATCCGATGTCTCCCCTGTCACTCGATGATTTCCTGCGAGCATATCAGTTAGAACTGATTGATGAGCAGGAGATCTGCCGTCAATTGATGGCTGGACAGCAGCGTTATCTATTTATCCGTGATATGACATCAGCTCGTACGGAGCGGATTAAAGATGATCCCAAGCTGATTCACCTGCGAGATACGGTCGTAAACCGAATTCTGGAGATCGAGCTCACTCGGGGAGAGCTGTCCACTGAAGTTAGTCCCCTGGCCATGAAGTTGGAACGAATCGAGGGCATGGAGCATTGGGTACATCTGGTCTCTGCCATGGATCAGGATACTTTTGTTCGTGGTTATATCTACAGCTATAGTGAAGGAAGCACGACCCGTAAAGAAACGTTCAGCTATCTCATTAAGCATTGTCATCCACGTGCCGGGGAGGATGAACAGCTGCTGGCGGTGCTGCTGCAGAAATATCCGGTTAAGGAGAAAAAGCTGCTGGAGGCCGCGATGTATGCACCGCAATGGATGGAACTTGTGGCGAAGTATCTGAACTGGGAAGGGCTCCGCAGTGCTGCATGGTACTTCCATGCTCACATCAATGAACAGTTCAGTGCAGAGAAGGAAACCATTGTCGCCCACTATTCACCCATTACGCCGCAGGATTTTAATGACGGGGCCTTCGATATCGCCTGGTTTGAAGAGGCTTATGCTGCGGTTGGGGAAGAACGCTTCAACCTGCTGTACGATTGTGCCAAATATATCTCCGGTGGGTCCAATCATCGAAGATCTCAATTATTCGCAGATGCTGCACTTGGCAAGCTCAGTCTGAAAGACATGCATGATTCGGTTGCCGATAAGCGCAACAAGGATCACTTGTTGACCTACAGTCTGATTCCGCTGGCGGGGGAACGGGATCAGGATCTAAGGGAGCGTTATGATTTTATCCAGAAGTTCCAGCTGCAGAGCAAGCAGTATGGGGCGCAGCGCCGTGCCAGCGAAGGACTGGCGTCCCAGATTGCACTGGGTAACCTTGCACGGAACGCAGGTTATGCTGATGTGACACGTCTCATGTGGGATATGGAGGCACGTAAGCTGGATGAGATGAAAGCTTATTTCGAACCGCATGCACTGGATGACGATACGACGGCTCAACTCGTCATTAATGAGGAAGGGCAGTCCGATCTGATTGTTGTCAGCAAAGGCAAAGTGCTGAAATCTGTACCGGCTCGCTTCAAAAAAGATGGTTATATTGCAGCATTGAAAGAGTTGAAATCCGATCTTGTGGATCAGTATCGGCGGGCTAGGCTGGAATTGGAACGCTCCATGGTCGCAGGCACGGCCTTTACGCGTCAGGAGATTGCAAGTCTGATGAACAATCCCGTTATTCGGCCGCTGCTCAGGACGTTGATTTTCAAGTCGGGTGAACAGCTGGGACGATTCGATGCCGCCTCTGGTGGGCTGCTTGCTCCAGGGGCCGAAGAAATGATTCATGCCTTGAAGGAAGAGGATCCGCTGTTGATTGCACATCCGCTGCATCTGTATCAGAGCGGCAGGTGGAGCGAGTTCCAGCGCGATCTGTTCAATCGTCAGGAGCGTCAGCCGTTTAAGCAGGTTTTCCGCGAACTGTACCTGCCTAATGAAGATGAGCTTGCTCAAGGCACAGTATCTCGCCGATATGCGGGATATCAGATTCAGCCGAATAAAACGGTAAGCCTGTTGAAAGGACGTCAGTGGACCGTAAGTTATGAGGAGGGTCTGCAAAAGGTAAGTTATGAGTACAATCTGATCGCTAACCTCTATGCGATGGCTGATTGGTTCTCTCCTGCCGATACAGAAGCACCTACGCTGGAGACAGTTCAATTTTATGATCGCCGCACCTATAAGCCTGTGGAGCTGAAGGATGTACCATCCGTATTCTTCTCTGAAGTCATGCGTGATATTGATCTGGTTGTCAGCATCGCCCATGTTGGCGGAGTTGATCCGGAGGCCAGCCTGACAACGATTGAGATGCGTCATGTCATTGTGAATGAATCTCTGCGCCTGCTCAAGATAAACAATGTTCGTCTGGACGGGAATTATGCACGAATCGACGGTGAACTGGGTGAATATGCAGTTCATTTGGGCAGCGGCAATGTCTTCAAACAGGCATCCGGTGCATTGTACATTGTGCCTGTACAAAGCCAGCATCGTGGTCGGATCTTCCTGCCGTTTCTGGATGAAGACCCAAGAACGGCCGAGATTTTGTCCAAGATTGTACTGCTGGCTGAAGATAAGAAGATTAAAGATCCGCAGATTCTCGCACAGCTGCAGCACACATAACATGAAGTGCACAGCCTACAGATCGCCTCGTATAGGGCGGTCTGCGGGGGCTGTGCTCTTTTCTTGCAGCAGACAGGCTGCATGATCGTAGGAGCAGCTGTGACGCTGCAGCTGGTTTGGAGATGCCCGGGCAAGGAGGACATGGTAAAATATACGCAGGATTAACGGGTATACATCATTTTGGAGAACTAGAGCAGTTCGGAATGATGCACCTGCATAATGCTTTTGGACAAAGGAGAGGGAATAGACATGTTAATGGTACCTTACCGGGAGCAGGATCACGCCAAGCTGGTAGCCATCTGGGAGCGCGCTGTTCGGGCGACACATACATTTCTGGAGGAGCATCATATCCTGTTTTATAAAAAAATGGTCAGTGAAGCTTTGGAGCAGCAGCAGGTGGAGGTCTGGGAGGCGCTGGATACCGAGCAGGAGCCCATCGGTTTCATCGGCTTGGACAATACTTTTATTGAGATGCTGTTTGTAGATGAGTATTTTCAGGGGCAGGGCGTTGGTAAATTTCTAGTCTTTCAAACGATGAAAATGAAGGGCACGGAGCTTCGGGTAGATGTAAATGAACAGAATGAAGATGCAGCCCGGTTTTATTCAAAATTGGGTTTTGTTCAGACGGGACGTTCTGAACTGGACAGCTCAGGCAATCCTTTCCCGCTGCTGCATCTGGAAATGAAGAAGGCTAAGGCTTGAATAAGGTTGAATCATCTGGCTGTAACTAGAGAACCATGATGATCACACGGAAACGCTGATGACAGGATTGCTTGAAAAACGACTATTATCTACAGCATGAAGACAGGTAAAAGGAAAACCCCAGGTGGAATCTCTAATCAAGAGATTCCACCTGGGGTTTTGGGTTTCTCTTACCGATGAACGGCAGTCATTCGACCGGGCAGAGAGGGGAGTTTTTTTCGAAAATCTTAATGTGTCTCTTCGTCCAGAAAGGGTTTGTTCACTGCATAATACATAAAGCCCATCAGCAGCACGCCGCCCACCAGATTGCCAAGTGTCACCGGTACCAGGTTGTGAATTACGCCGCC
Source organism: Paenibacillus sp. AN1007 (assembly GCF_040702995.1). NCBI lineage: Bacteria > Bacillati > Bacillota > Bacilli > Caryophanales > Paenibacillaceae > Paenibacillus > Paenibacillus sp. AN1007. The sequence continues at coordinate 4,787,973 of NZ_CP159992.1, read as the reverse complement.
AAAAGAGATTGTGCCCGGGTGATTTAACACTAGCGCAATCGCGAATGTACACATGTTCGCGATGCTGTGCTCATATCCCGAGATGAAAAAGCAGAATACAAAGAGCATCATCGCAAACATTTTGGCGCCGTTCTCCTTCATGAACATCGGCACAAAGAACGCTAGGCACACGAGCCAGTTACAGAGGATACCGCGGAAAAAGAGCTGCATCGCAGGAGCTTCCATTTTGTGCTCGACCACACTCAGCAGAAAACCATTCACCTGTGCTGAGTCGAACAGTCCCGTCAGGTAGATCAGCAGGGCAAATACCGCCGCACCCATCAGATTCCCGCTGTAGCTCGCAACCCACAGCTTGACGACTTCAAACCAGCGCAGTTTCTTGCGCAGTGCCGCATAGGTGTAATAGAATGTGTTGCCTGTAAATAAGTCACCACCGCCATAGGCAATCAAAATAATTGCCGCACCGAACGTAATGGCTGCCATAGGGTATGTAAACGGGGAATCTTCCATATAGAAGAAATTGCCCGTCTTAAATGCCACAATTACGCCGAAGCCAATGAACATGCTGGCCAGCATGGAGCGTGCCAGATACCGAATCAGGCTTTGTTTATAAATTTTATGTTTCTTTAGAGCAAGCTGCTCCACACCCCGCAAACCTTCCGTTTCCATAATTCGCCTCCTGTGTGTCATGAATCATCCAAGTTTTCTACATTATACCTGTAATTTGTTTAAATAGCTTAACGAAATGAAAGAATTTAAACTTTGCATTAGGAGTTATTAAGGAATATCCGGGGCGGATATGTGCTGTAACGAATGATCTTTAGAAAATTCAACGGGGGATTTTTTACATGGAAAAAGAGTAATGTTGTGAAGTGTCCTTCCGCGAGGGAAGGACTTTACCTATTCGGGATCAGACTTTTGTTTGTATGGGTTTACGGGAAAAGGAAACATGCAGCTCTGCCAAATTTCATCCAGCTGCGCTTCTGTCCGTTCATGCGGAACATGCTCTTCGGCATAGGAGCGCTCCAGCTTCTCACGCATAACGGCTTCCGCACGGGGGTTAGGGCGCGAGTGAAATGTTTTGGCGAATTCGCCGTGGACATCGATTTCTCTCATTTTGCTCAGCACACTGTTTAATAAAGGACTGCCTGCGTACAGCAGAGACTCGGTCTCTTCACATTCAAATTTGAGAAAAAGAAGTGCCTTCTGAATGGCATGAATCTCGCCTTGAGTAAGGTACACCGCCTGAGTGGTTTCCTCTGTTAAATGTTCATCATCTTGCTCTTGTGATTGCTGTTCATTACTTGAATTCATTGATCATCACGTCCTGATCTAGATTGAAGCTCCCTTGCTGCCGAAGCGCCGAACTCGGGATGGGTTTGAAGTGATTCCAGCGCAAGTACAGCTTGCGGGATATGTTTGTTTGCTCTTACAATAGCGAAAGCAGCACTTTGAACCAGGATGTAGGCATCCGATTCAATAACCTCCTGAGCGAGCTGAATTTCAGCATCGGTTACAGGGAGCAGGGCTAACGCCTGTAAAGCATAAATCTGCACATCCTCGTCCTCTTCCGAGTTACGTACCAGCTGTCCTGCCGCTTCACGGATATTATTCAAAAGTGGAGAAGTTTCCGCCATACCGAGGGCTCGCCAAGCTTCAATACGTACTAAATCTTCCTCCTGTGTATTCATACCAAGAGCAAGGACTTGTGCAGTGAGTTCTGGATCATGTAATTCGATGATCTGGCGGAGTGCTTCCTGCTTATCTTCTGAAGCGGCTGTGTTCAAATCAAGAGCTATAAGACGGTTGTGCATTTCTTCAGCAGACATAATATCCTTCACCTCCTGAATGAGTTTAAGATTGGGGCGGGAGTTGAATCGGGCGAGCTTGAAGAGCCTCCTCCACAACCTGCTCCGGGGTTAATTCACGTTCATCCCAAAATATCAGATTACTGACCTCTGCATATGGCAGCGCCTGCTGCACCTCTGTTAACATGTCATCCAACTCTTCTTCCGTTCCTTCCGCATTCATAATTTTGCGAACTAACACGATGAGATGTTCATGATTTGGCATGATCATACCTCCTGAATAATTAATTGAATGAATGCCAACAGCATGATTACGATCAGTATAATAATAGCGCGTTTCAGATGCCGTTTAATAAAACGTGTCAAAGACAAATTCCCCTTATCCGATGACGATGTCCAAGCATAAGTCTATCATTGATAAGGGGAAAGATCATGGTCACAAGGTCACTTTTTATTCTTTACTTTAAGTATTTAAGGATATTAATTTGATATGCTGAGAATTTAAAGAACATATGTCATTATGGCGAGCTTAGTTTATCTGAATGGCAATATTGCCAAACTGCTCGCCTTTTTCCATGCGTTCAAATGCCTGTGAAGTATTTTGCAGGGAATAGATGCTGTCCACAACAGGATGGATCTGATATTTCTCTACCCATTCCAGCATCTGAACAAACTCTTCACGGCTGCCCATAGAAGTTCCAATCAGGCTGATCTGTGGAAAAAAGATCGAGCGAATCGGCAGATGCAGGTCGTCGCCGGAGCTTGCTCCAAACATGACAATTCGCCCGCCAGGTCTAATGACACTTTCATATTTGGAGAACATTGCTTGTCCGATGCTGTCCAGAACGATATCCACTGGAGCGAGGTCAGACTTGATATTGCTCCAGTCGGCATGACTGTCCAAAGCTTGATCGGCTCCCAGCCGCAGTGCCTCGGCTCGTTTCGCCTCGCTTCTGGATGTTACGGTTACCTTCGCTCCTGCAGCTGCAGCCATAAGCAGGGCATACGTAGCGACGCCGCCTCCAATGCCAGGAATGAGAATATGCTCACCTGATTTCAGTCCACCTCGAGTAAATAATGCCCGATAAGCCGTCAGCGCAGAAAGAGACAGCACACCAGCTTCGCTCCAGGAGAGATGAGCGGGCTTGGGCAGGACATTGCCTGCAGGCAGTGCAGTATATTGTGCCAGTGTTCCATCCGACGGGCCACCAACAATTCCTGGAACGACAGGCACGTCTGCGGTATGTTCCCAACCGAGAGTAGGGTGAATAATTACCTGGTCACCTACGAAGAGATGCTGTACCCCTTCGCCAACTTCTACGACAATGCCAGCGCCGTCCGATCCGGGAATGAGCGGAGTGTCTTGGGGCGTGCGATCTGACATTATGAAGAGATCGCGATGGTTAAGTCCGGCAGAGTGGAGCTTTACAAGGACATGTCCGGGTTCTGCTTCAGGGACTGCACAGGTTGAATATTGAAGACCTTCAAGGCCGCTGTGACCTGAATGTATAATTGCACTCATCGTTTTGGATACGTTCATGGATGTTACCTCCCTGTATAATATAGGTTACTCTGTCATCGGAGTATTCCTTGAGAAGCACTCAGGCTGCTCGTTATGGAGTCATTGTACAGTCGAGATAGAAACACGTAAAATAAACAAAAACGAAGGTGAGTATCATTATTAATGATAGATAAGAATAATAGAGCATTTTGGTGCTTACATGAGATTTGGATATGTATTAATACGCTCATATAACGATAAGCAGGTGAAGAATGAATGGATGCAGGTGATTTGAAAATATTCCAGGCGGTTGCCCGTGAAGGCAGTATCAGTAAAGCGGCAATTGCACTGAATTATGTACAGTCTAATGTGACCACACGGATCAGGCAGTTGGAAGCACAGCTGCAGGTATCGCTGTTTCATCGCTCCAATCGGGGGATGCTGCTCACTCCAGCAGGGGAGAACCTGCTGGGATATGCAGATCGAATATTGGAATTATTAAATGAAGCAGAGCAGGCAGCACAAGATGGAAGTCCACCGGCGGGAAATCTTCGTTTGGGTTCGATCGAGACCGCAGCTTCTCGTTTCCTGACACCACTTCTGGCGGAGTACTGCGCATGTTATCCGAAGGTACATTATTCCCTTGTCACAGGTGGTACGCATGAGCTGAATCAGAAGGTTATTGAACATGAATTACATGGCGCTTTGGTGTATGGTCCGGTTCATCATGCGAAGCTGAATTATATAAAAATGTACAGCGATGAACTGGTGCTCATTGTTAAACCGGGTGAGCATGACATGTCTGTGCTGCTCAGCAGGCCAATGTTATTTTTTGAGGTTGGATGCAGCCACCGAGCCCAGGCCGAGGATTTTTTAAAAACTCAAGGGGTTCATTCGTTGAACGTCATGGAATATGGAACACTGGCCACGATTATCGATGGGGTTACTGCCGGGTTAGGCGTATCCTTGCTTCCCCGCTCTTCGGTAGTTCAAGCAGCCTCTAGAGGTGAGGTCGAAATCGTATCACTCCCTGATCCGTATTCTCGTCTGGAGGTAGGATTTGTGTACGCTCGTGGTGAACATAGTTCAAACGCGCTTCAGGCTCTAGTGGAGATTATGACGGTACCCGAACAGTAAAGGAGAGGTTGATTTTGGTTAAACGTACAGGCTCTGAAAAGGAACATGATGTAGATCCAAATAACAAATTAACGCTTGCTGATGCATTCGGTCAGGCAGCGTATATTGTAGGCGGGCACGGCAGCCGCAAAGTGAAAGTGCTGCAGGAGGCGCTGGAACAGGTAGATGGAGAAACATTCAGTGACCACTACGGTCACGGTTCAATTATTGATGAGTTCCAACAGGAAATGGCAGATGTGCTAGGGAAGGAATCGGCGGTTTTTTTTCCAAGCGGCACGATGGCGCAGCAGATTGCCCTTCGCATCTGGTGTGATCGGGCTGGCGTGAAACGAGTGGCATATCATCCGCTGGCTCATCTGGAGATACATGAAGAGGATGGACTGAAAGAGCTTCATCAGATTGAGAGTGTTTTGCTGGGTGAAGCGGATCGTTTGATTACACTGGAAGATCTGAAAGGAACGAATCAAGAGATTGCATGTCTGCTTCTTGAACTGCCGCAGCGCGAGATTGGCGGGCAGTTACCAGCTTATGAGGAACTGGAGGCGATCTCGGCGTACTGCCGTGAGCGGGGAATTAAGCTGCATCTGGACGGAGCGCGGCTGTTTGAGATCACGCCTTATTACGAGAAAACACCTGCGGAGATTTGCAGTTTGTTTGATAGTGTTTACATCTCTTTTTACAAAGGGATTGGCGGCATTGCGGGTGCCATTCTTGCCGGAGATACGGACATAATGCAGGAATCCAAGGTGTGGAAGCGGCGGCATGGCGGCGATCTGATTGGACTGTACCCGTATATTCTAAGCTCCCGGTATTATTACAACGAACGTGTCGGCAAAATGGGGCATTATTACGAGCAGGCCAAAGAACTGGCCGCATTGTTCAATGCATGCCGCGGGATTCGCACGATCCCTGAAATTCCCGTCTCCAATATGTTTCACATTCATTTTGCACTTGCCGCTTCCGAAGTTGAACCACTGCTTGTGCAGATGGCGCAGCAGTTTGATATCGCGATTACATCGTATCTGAACAAAACCGGAGGTAACAGTTGCTCATTCGAAATGTCGACAGGGGATCGATATGATCTGGTGCCGCAGGACAAGCTGCAGGCCGCGCTGACCTGGCTGGACGGGGAGTTGCAAAACAGATGAAATCCGTAGAACTAGACCCGATTCGGGATTTGTTGGTGCAGGCATATGGTACAACGATGGGGAGTGGCAGTAAACCTGATACCGAGCAGGACATCGAGAGTTTCGAGCAAAAGTACCAAGTGAAGCTGCCTTCGGCATACCGTGCGCTGCTGCTAGAATTCGGGGCGTGCAACTTTGGTGACCCCGCTTTGTATTCAGTCAAAGAGCTGGACTGGGCGTATCCCGAGTTTCTGGATGCCTATCGAGAGTACGAGAAGGAATACGACCTGCCTGACGGGCTGAAGCTATTTCCAATCGGCGGATTCGGTGAGGGCAGCATGGCCGTTTTGGATGAATCCTCTGGCAAAGTGATGATGCTCATTCATGACAGCGGCGAGGATATTCCTTTAGTAGAGATCGAGTCTGATTTTTGTGCACTCATGACGATGCATGCAGAGTCTGCAATCTGGGTGGAGGAGCAGATGAAGTAACGGGGAGAGGGGAGGTGTATCAGGTGTAATGGATATTCGAAAGTTACGCTACTTTATCGCCGTGGCAGAGGAACTTCATTTCCACCGTGCGGCCGAAAGATTAAACATGACTCAACCGCCTCTGAGTCAACAGATTCAAAATCTGGAAGAAGAACTTGGCGTAAAGCTGTTGGAACGTACGAAAAAGATGGTTAGGCTGACACCTGCGGGAGCTGTGTTTCTGGATCAGGCAAGACTAATTTTGGCTCAGCTTGAACGATCTATCCATCTCACACAGAAGGTTGACCAAGGCATCGTTGGTCATATAACGGTAGCTTTTGTGGATTCGGCTTCAGGCAGTATGATGGTCGATGTGTTAAGGAGATTTCGAGCAGCGTACCCACAGATCGAAATTACACTACGTGAGATGACATCTTCTGAACAGCTGCAGGCACTGCAGGATGGACAAATCCATATTGGATTTTTACGATATCAGGAGCATACGCCAAATGTATCCTTCCAGGTCTTCCAGGAAGAAACGTTAATGGCGGTGGTTCCAGACGATCACCCTTTGGCAGAGCAGATTCAAGTGTCGATTACTGACTTGGCGGAAGAGGATTTTATATTGTTCCCTAGCCATCTGGGTTCACCGTTTCATCGTCTCGTTCGGGAGTACTGCAGGGAGCATGGAGTAGAACCGCGAATTAAGCAGGAAGCAATCCAGATGTATACGATTGTGAACCTCGTTGCTGCAGGCATGGGAATCTCCATAGTTCCTTCTTCGGTGGAGGTGTTTCAGCGCAGAGGTGTGGTATTTTTACCTTTAATAGAAAAACCGCCCTCCGTACCCTTATACATGGCATGGCGGACGGACATGAATCAGGGTGTGATCACCCGTTTTATACACATGGACAGGAGCGACTAATCTACATTAACCCGTCAGGACAGGATTCCTCTCAATCCATTTCCCTAATATTTCATCAATTCGAGTGAGGATATCCTGATCCAGTTTCACACCGGAAGCTTTTACATTTTCCAGTACTTGTTCTGGCCCGGATGCCCCAATAATCACTGAGCTGACATAAGGATGATGAAGAACCCAGGCAACGGCGAGTTGAGGAAGAGTCAGACCTAGTTCCTTCGCTAGAGGAAGAAGCTGTTGTACAGCAGTCAGCACATCATCGTGCAGCCAATGACCGGCAAGCTTGTTGAAGAATGGTTTCCCTGCTTTGGCTGCTGCCCGTGATCCGGGCGGCACTGCTGAATACGGAAGGTATTTACCCGATAGTATGCCTTGAGCGAGTGGAGACCATGTAATCTGTCCCAGACCTGCTTGTACGCTTGCTGGCACAACTTCTTGCTCAATTACACGCCATAACATCGAATACTGCGGCTGACTCGCGATGAAAGGTACACGCAACTCTTTAGCTAGTGCGGAGCCCTGCTCAATCTGAGCAGCTGTCCATTCGCTAACCCCGATATAATGAACCTTGCCTTGACGAACAAGATCAGCAAACGCAAGGAATGTCTCTTCCAGTGGAGTGTGTGGATCATAGCGGTGAGCGTAATAGACATCGATATAATCTGTTTGCAATCGTTGTAATGAAGCACTGCAGGCTTCCATAATATGTTTGCGGGAAAGTCCTCTGTTATTGTGACCTGGACCGGTTGGATGACAGACTTTGGTGCATAGTTCAATACTCTCTCTTGGTACTCCCTTGAGAGCCTCTCCCAACACAGTTTCCGCCTTGGTATTCGAATATACGTCTGCCGTATCAAATGTCGTAATACCTGCCTCCAATGCAGCTTGGACACAAGCTTGTGCTGTTGGATCGTCAACTTGTGATCCATGTGTAATCCAGTTGCCCAGCGAAATCCCACTGACGGTTAAACCGCTGTTTCCCAATTTGCGATATTCCATTTGTCATGCCTCCTTACTCATCTGGACTTCATTGTAGCAAGTGCAGATGATCAGGTGAAATATCTATTAAGCACATGATTGATATGAAAAACATATCACAGGTTAATCAGCTCTCCTGAATATATTTACGATAGAGGGCAGGCGTGATTTCCTCGAACTTTTTAAATATTTTAATAAAATACCCCGCTTCATTAAATCCCAACTCATCGCTGATCTGCGAAACAGGCATGTCTGTGACCTCCAGCAGCTGCTTGGCCCACTTGATTTTGAGCTTGGCGAGATACGTGGTGAAATTTTCACCCGTCTCTTTGGCAAATAATCTGCTGAAATAGCTTGGACTCAAGTGGCACAGATCGGCTGCCTGCTTTAGCGATACTTGTTCGCTCTTATGGCTATGGATATATTCAAAAGCAGGCTGGAGTACCGGATTGAGACTCTCTGTATCACTTGGACTATTTTTGAGATAAGCATCCGCAATGGCATTGGTCATTTCCTTTTTGATCGACTCGATGTTGCGGATCGAATACCCCGGCAGGATGGTGGACAAGTTGACGGATTCCTGATTGCCAGAAGCTTTTTCGAACATCTCCACCAGCAAGTTTTTGTTCAAGGCTTCCTCGACAATATAGTTGCAGAGCAGGGATAACATATTGGAAATCTTCACAATCTCCTCGTACGTCATGACGGGTAATTGGTCGTAGTCTGCCTGCAGCTCCTTCATTTTCGCATCATGCATCGGTACGTTTTTGGACGTCACAATCTGCTCCAGGTCATTCCCTTTCTCGGGATCGGCGAGTTTGACTTGTCCAGCCATCACCGCACCGATATATTTTCCATCAATCGTAATCGGAATCGCAATATCAATAATATTGAAATGACAGAGATACACGTAAGGTTCGTTAAGGCGAACAGCCTCCAGACCGCCGCGGGAATCGCATTTTTGACAATAGGGAAGAAGCTCGGGGTCTTTGCGAACGTTCTGGCAGAATGCTTGACAGCTGCTATGGCTGGTAACGGGTATGCCTTTATAATCGACGGTAAGAATGGCAAGTTTGGTGACGGTGGCAAGGGAATCTTGAAGGCGTTTCCACTTGTCTAGATCCAGTATTTTATTGATGTGCAGATATTCTTTAATCATGTGAAAAACCTCCGTAGCAGATCGAACTCATCGATCGGAGAGTCGTTAAAAAGTTAAAAGTTGTACATATTAAGACGTGAACAGGACGGGTAATGGAAAATAGGAGGTCAAAATTCAACCATCTCATGACAATAACATACCACGATTATGCGAAAAAACAAAAAATTACGATTGCAAATTATAATAATTTGTTATCAAAGTCCACTGTAAACCTCTTGTTTCTGCGTTATATTTAGGTCAATTGCAACAGTTAAAATTTGATGTAACACGGAGCAAGGCCGCTTCACCTTTGAATTTCAGTTAAGAGGGACGAGTGCTGCCGCGCAAAACATTCTATTAAATCTACTTTTAGGAGGCATATCATATTATGAGAAAAGCATTTATCAGCCCAACCAAATACGTGCAAGGCGAAGACGAATTGTTGAACCTGGGTTATTTCGTAAAATCCTTCGGAGATTCTGCATTGTTGATTGCACACCCGGATGATGTACAGCGTGTCAAAGCCAAGCTGGATGCAACAGCAGAAAAATTCAATATCACGTTTGTTGAAAGCGGTTTTAGAGGCGAATGTTCACGTGAGGAAGTTGCTCGTTTGCAAGAAATCGCGAAAGAAAAAGGCTGCACATGCACGATCGGTCTCGGTGGCGGTAAAGCCATTGATGCCGCGAAATGTGTTGCTGAAGGCGATGCACTGATCATCTGCCCAACGATTGCAGCAACAGACGCACCGACAAGTCACTCGGCAGTATTGTACACACCAGAAGGTTCTTTTGACGATTACGCATACTTCAAGCAAAGCCCAAGCGTGGTGCTCGTAGATACAACCGTTATCGCTAATGCACCAACACGTTTCCTCGTATCCGGTATGGGAGATGCATTGTCCACATACTTCGAGGCAAGAGCAACAGCGAAATCCTATTCCCGTGTGAATGCAAGTCTGCCAATGGGTTCCCGCGAGGGGTACACGCCTTCTGCTGTAGGAACCAACGCAGCGCTGGCGCTTGCTAAATTGTGTTACGAAATGCTGCTTACGGACGGCGCCAAAGCAAAAGTAGCGAGCGACAGCAACGTGGTAACTCAAGCCCTGGAAAACATCGTAGAAACGAACATCCTGTTGTCTGGTCTTGGATTCGAAAGCGGCGGTCTGGCTGCAGCTCACGCGATTCACAATGGTCTGACGGTTCTGGAAGGTACACACCACTATTTCCACGGTGAAAAAGTATCCTTCGGTACGATTGCACAGCTCGTCCTTGAAAATGCACCAACCGAAGAACTGCACCAAGTGATGGACTTCTGTCTTTCCGTAGGATTGCCTGTAAGTCTTGCAGATATCGGCGTAGAAACCATTACACAAGAAGAATTGTTGAAAGTAGCAGAGATTGCGTGCATTCCAGAGGAATCCATCCACGCGATGCCATTCCCGATTACAGTTCCTGAAGTAGCCGCAGCGATTGCAGCAGCTGACCGAATCGGACGGGAGTACAAAGCTCGCCAGGAGGCAAAATAAATGAAAAAAATCATCAACCAAGCTGAACATGTTGTCATGGAAATGTGCAACGGGATTGCGCTCGCGCACCCGGAGCTGGAATTCCTAAAAAAATATAAAGTGATCAAACGCAGAGAGATTCAAACTGACAAAGTCAGCCTGATCAGCGGCGGCGGCAGCGGTCACGAGCCAGCACATGCAGGTTATGTCGGTAAAGGTATGCTGGATGCGGCTGTGTGCGGAGATGTATTTGCATCCCCTTCCCAAATCCAGGTTTATCAAGCGATCAAAGCAACGGCAAGCAGCAAAGGTACACTGCTTATCATCAAAAACTACAGCGGCGACATGATGAACTTCAAAAACGCAGCACATCTGGCTGAAGAAGATGGCATCCACGTGCAGTATGTACGTGTGGAAGATGACATCGCTGTGCAGGACAGCTTGTACACGGTAGGACGCCGCGGTGTAGCTGGAACTGTTCTGGTTCACAAAATTGCCGGTGCCGCAGCAGAAGAAGGACGCAGCCTGGAAGAAGTGAAGGCTGCTGCCGAGAAAGCGGCGCAGAACGTGCGCAGTATCGGCTTTGGTTTCACTTCTTGTACGGTTCCTGCCAAAGGAACACCAACCTTCGAAATTGCGGAAGACGAGATGGAGTTTGGCGTTGGTATTCACGGTGAGCCTGGTATTCGCCGGGAGAAAATCGTCTCTGCAGATGAGCTTGCAGGACGTATGGTTTCCGCATTGCTCAAAGATATGAAGCTGGATCAAAATGCGTCCGCCGAGATCGCTGTGCTTGTGAACGGTTTTGGTGCGACACCTCTGCAAGAGCTGTACTTGCTCAACAACTCGGTGCAGCGTGAGCTTGCAGGACATGCAGGTCTTAACGTAGCAACGACATTTGTAGGCAACTACATGACCAGTATCGACATGGCAGGTGCATCAGTTACCATTCTGAAGCTGGATGAGGAATTGAAAACCTTGCTGTTTAAGGAAAGCGACACACCTGCATTTAAAGTGTCTGGCCCTCCAGTGGCGCAAGTTGCTTACTCCGAAGCGCTGGAAGCGGTTGTGACTGAGGATGCTCCAGTATCTTATGAAGTGCAGACGGATGCGTCAGCAGCTGTTGTTGAAAACAATCAGTTCTCACTGGATAACATGGTTTACCTGATCGATAAAATGGGCGAGATCATCATCAAGAACGAAGTACCGTTCTGTGAACTGGATTCCCATGCCGGTGACGGCGATTTCGGAATGAGTGTAGCCAAAGGCTTCCGTCAATTGAAGCGTGAGTGGAACCACATCGTTAACGAAGAGAAAAAAGATATCGGTTCATTCCTCGATGCATGTTCTCTCGTCATCATGGAGTATTGCGGCGGAGCATCCGGCCCAATCTGGGGTTCGGCATTCCGTGCAGCGGGCAAAGCGGCAGGTGAGAAACAACAGTTGAATGTTGCTGAGTTTGCTGAAATAATGCAGGCAGCGGTTCAAGGCATTCAAGCAACAGGTGAACGTTCCTTCGGACGCGGTGCAGTTGTGGGTGACAAAACGCTGATCGATGCACTCGTTCCATGCGCAGATGCCTGGACGCAAAGCGCGGAATCTGGAGACGGCTTCAAATCCGCATTTGCCAAAGGTGCAGCGGCAGCGGTTGATGGTGCGAAGAAAACCGAAGATATCGTAGCACGTATGGGACGCGCAGGTACGGTCGGTGACCGCAGCCTGGGATATCCGGATGCTGGTGCGTATGCACTGGGTGTTATTTTCACTGAGCTGTCCGAGTCTTTGAAGTAGAAGATACTTCATTAATTAAAATAAGCTCGGATGACGATATAGAATAGATAAGATGATAAGTTATGAACAGACACAGGTGACGGCGCCGGAGTCCGGCGTCGTTATGTGTGCTTTTTTTAGGCCATATTGAGTCAATATTTACATGTACTCATTTACATCTAATTTGAATAGTTTAATTTAGTTTTATTGTTGGCTTGTATTGTTAGCTGCATAATGACATGCTGTTTCGCTCATTATTATGAACGGGAGCGTATGCATAGTGATATCTATTTATCTATATAATTTGAACTATTAAATTACACAATAACGGAGAGGATAGAAAAAACCTGAAGAAGCGAAGCGTTCGCCTTTATCACCGGATTTTCCCTTTTTAAAAGGGAATCAAAAAATCCGGGGATAACAGCGATCGGAAGGTTATTCTGTCATCGAAGTGCATGTGTAAACATCTTTAGTTCAAATTATATCGCATTTTATATTACTTAAAGGAGCCAACTATGAGAACAGTCACATCATTCTTGAAAAAACCGCAGGGGTTGCTGGTTTTATCACTCGCGCTGGTCATTTTCGGCAGCTTGTTTGCCGGTATGTTTAACACATCGTTCTATTCCGTCAAGGTTAAAGAGATCAAATTCCAGGCCGACCACGGAACGTTATCGGGTCTGCTGTACATGCCAAAAGGCGCGGGTGCCGATGACAAAAGACCGGTTATTATTACAACACATGGTTATTTGAACACGAAAGAAATGCAGGATGCACCTGCCATTGAGATGTCCAGACGTGGTTACATTGTGCTGGCGCTCGATATGTACGATCACGGGGATTCCCGCTGGAATGCACCAATTCCGGTGAAAGATATGTTTGGCACATTCTGGATTTATTCTCAATTCGATGCAGCTAAATATATCTATGATCAGGAATACACGAAAAAGGATGACAAGGGTAACGCGTATGTTGCGGTTAGCGGTCACTCCATGGGGGGATTCTCGACACTGCTCTCCATGTACATGGATGAGATGACGTCATTGCAAACAGGGCACCGCATGATCTATACCGGAATCTCTGTAGGCGCAGACTATTCGTATGCGGCAGCCGTGGCTCCGCAAGACCAGCTGCAGGCGGCTTTTGGAAGCCGAACAGTAGGGATGATTGCGGGTAAGTATGACGAGTTTTTCTTTAACAAATCCGACGAAGAGAAAACAGCCGCTGAAAAAGAAATCAAAGGTACCGTGATGCGCAAAGATTTTGCCGCAACGACTTCGGGTAAAGCATTCCTCGGACTGGCAGCAGATGCGCCAAGAGCGGAAACGGACAAGTTTACAGAAGTACAGTCCGGAGACCTGTTGGTGGATGGCAAAGTAGTACGCCCTTCGCAAACGGGCGAGCACATCATGTTTACACCGAATCAGACTCACCCGTGGAACCATTTTTCGCCAACGACAACGGGACATCTGATCGACTTTTATGCTCATGCTTTCAATGGGGTAACGTCACCGAACCAGACCAATGTGAATCTGGGATCGGGAAATCAGATCTGGTGGGCGAAGGAAGCCTTTAACTTTGTATCTTTGATCGGCTTCTTCCTGATGATTGTGCCTCTGATTACGCTGCTGCTCAGACTGCCATTGCTGCGTAAAGCGGTTAGCAGTGAGATTGCAACGGTATCCGCTGCCGTAAGCGGCAGACAAAAAACAATGTACTGGCTTGCGATTGCGTTCAGCACGCTGATTCCGGCCATTCTTTTCCCAACGCTGATGGATAAATCGGCAGACGGATTGAATGTACTGCGTATCATTGCTCTGATTCTGTTGATTGTAAGTGTGCTTGCTGCAGTCATTGGATTTGTCTTGGCTGGAAGCAAAAAGAATGATTATGCGGCAAGCCGCCGGATGAAAAATATCGGCGTAGGAAGCGTGCTGCTCGCCATTGTATCTCTTGCCATGTGGATTGTGTTTAACTATGCGAGCAAAATTGTCGTTACAGGCACATACTTCAATGAACCAACGACGAACCAGATCGTATACTGGGCGTTGGTATCGGCGTTAATTATGATGCTGGTGACCTTTGCATTCCACTATTTCTCCAAAAAGGATGCAGGTACCCGTTTCAGCGATTACGGGATTAGCTTGAATATCGGAACCATCATTGCCAGCCTCGTAACAGCTGTACTCGCGATTGTAATCGGGTATGCACTGCTGTTCGCAGTACAGGCAATCTTCGGAACGGACTTCCGCATCTGGACATTTGCAGTACGTACGTTTGAACAGGCACATTTCGTTACTGCACTGCGTTATGCACCACTGTTCCTAATCTATTACTTTGTGAGTGCCATTGCGCTGAACGCCAATACACGCGGCAAACGCGGCGGTATGTTCCTTGCGATTGTACTGAATGTTGGCGGACTGGTATTGTGGATGCTGGCACAGTATGGCAAAGACTTTATGACAGGTGTGGCGCTGTATCCAACTCAAGCACTGAACGGCATCCTGTTGTTCGCGCTGGTGCCATGTCTGATCATCGCTGCGGTATACGCACGCAAATTGTTTGAGAAAACGAACAATGTATGGCTCGCGGCATTTGTGAATACGCTGCTGTTTACGATGGTGACGGTGGCAAATACAGTTCTCTTCTGGAACTTGGTTTAGTGTGAAAAAAGATATGGTGTGCCTTTAGATTACACTTGACCACTCCGATGGCGACTATGCTTTCGATCGCTGTTATCCCCCGATTTTATTGAACTTTTCCTATGGGGAAAATCGGGTGATAAAGGCGGACGCTCCGCTTCTCCAGCATTAGTCTTCCATCTCCGTTTCGGTGTAATCTATGAGAACGTTCATATCCAACGTTTTCAAATTAAACGTTGGATAAAATATAGACCGCTCTGTGGGCTTGGCCTACAGAGCGGTCTTTTTTGTGAGACTACACGTGATTAGAGTTAACCGAAATTGGCGTTAGCTGTGGGAAATAGTGTAATCTGAGAGTAGAAGTAACTTACTTGAACGAGAAGGGAACGAAACATCTAATGACTCAAAAAATTTACTATGACGCTGCGTATACACGCCAGTGGCATACACATATTACAAATCGAGTGACGAAAGAAGATGGCGTATACGTTACGCTGGTCGAGACGGCATTTTATCCTCATGGAGGCGGACAGCCGTGTGATCTGGGACAGATTGGCGGCATTGCTGTTCTGGATGTGAACCTGGAGGACGGAGAAATATGGCATAAGCTGGAGCGTTCACCGGAGCAGGATGAAGTGGACTGTGAACTGGATTGGGAGCGAAGATTCGACCACATGCAGCAGCATACGGGCCAGCATTTGTTATCGGCAATTACATTGAAGCTGACGGATGCCATGACGCTCAGCTTTCACTTGGGCACAGACTACGCAACGATTGATGTGGCTGCAGAGACTCTCAGCGCGGAACAGCTGGCTGCGATTGAGCAGGAGGTGAATCGGCAGATTGTTCGCAATGCTCCGGTTCGCGCTTCATGGGTTACCGCCGAAGAAGCCGCACGTTTGCCTTTGGTGAAGCAGCCGACGGTGACGGAGGACATTCGCATCGTGGAGATCGAGGGTGTCGAGTACAATGCTTGTGGCGGCACGCATGTGGCGGCAACAGGCGAGATTGGCATCATTAAGCTGCTGAGAACGGAGAAGGTGAAGGGCGGTACTCGAATATATTTCAAATGCGGAATGAGAGCTTTGAACGAATTTACAGCAGCACAACAGGTACTAAACGGGATAACGGCAAAGTTAAAGACAAGTCGGGACGAGCTGCTGGAGCGCATTGAGAAAATGGAGCAGGAGCAAAAGCTGCTGCAAAACGAGCTGAATGCAGTAAAATCGACCAACGATTCTTACTATGCACAGGAACTGCTTGCGGCACGGGAAGGGCTGGTCATTGCCCAGATTTTCGAGGATAAATCTCTCAAGGACATGCAAAGTCTTGCCACCAAACTTACCGCAGAGCATGAAGGTTTGGTGCTGTTTGCCAGCATCTCGGAAGCGAAGGTTGTGCTGGCACAGAACGGACAGCCGCCGGAATGGGCATGCGGGCCATTTTTCAAAGGCAATCTGGGGGCTTACCAGGGTAAAGGCGGCGGCAGTGAGAAATTAGCTCAGGCGGGTTTCGCGAGCAGTGAGGATGCGCTGGCATTTTATGAATTCACGAAGGAGCAGCTTGGACACCATTCCTAAATTTGGAGGAGGCTGAAGCATGTCAGAACGTATCCCATGTATAAGCGAAGGGTGCGATCATAAGATTTTACCAGCGACCGCTGCCAAAACGGGCGGGTACTGCATGCCCTGCAAGCAGGAAATGGAGCGTGAAGCCCACCAGCGGTACATTGAGGCAAATCGGCGGGATGTGAATCTGTATGAAGGGATTACGGATGAGGTACAGATTTTGAAAATCATGCATGAATCTCGCACATATGATGAACTTGTTCGATATGTACCGTATAAATATTCCATGGAACAGGTATATCTATCTCTTTCAGCAGAGCAGCAGCAGGAGATGAAACAATATGCGATGGAGCTGATCCGATCAGATGATGAGGATACCGGCAAAGATATTTTGGTATATCTCGTGTGTTACCATGATCTGCCCCTGACTGCGGAGATTCCGGAGCTTCTGGATCGGGACATCGTTTATCCGGCTGTTTTGTTCAAAAGCGCCTCTGGTGAGACGCGAGATCATCTGCTGCAGCAGGTGAACACCGATGAGGGAAATCGCAACCTTATCTTGATCATGCTGGCCTTCATTGGCGACGATGTTGTTGTGCAGCAGTTCTGGCAGTGGAAGCAGTCTCCACCAGAGTGGACTGACAAGCTGTATGCCGCCCCTGATGCTTACGCGCTGCAGGCGGGTTGGGAGTTAACCGAAGAAGGGCAGCGAAGAGAGTTATTTATGACCCCGAGTTATTCATTGTATGAAGCAGGGGAGAGTAATGCAGCGAGAAGTGAGAGCGACAACCTTGCTGGTGATCTAGTTTCTTTGCTCGCACCAAGTTTCTATCATTGCCCGTGGTGCAGCAATCCAATCGTCAGCTTAATGAATTTACATGTGAAGCATCCATCGCTTCAGTCCGTCCACTGGAATTCTCCACAACTTGATGTGCAGACCTGTCTGATATGCAGCTGTTATGGCGTGGTCTACATGGAGATGGATTCCACAGGCAATCCAGTCTGGAGCAAGCATAATGTGAAGCCTGATGGATTCGATGAGTTAGATATAGAAGAGATGAAGTTGGATATTTCGGGATTAGTGTCTCGTACATTGGATTACGCAGGAGCAGAAGAAGGAGAGTCACTGGCACAGATCGGGATAGAAGAAGGAGAGCAGGAACAGGGATGGCAGCAGGGAAAGGAACAGGAGTCGGTGCAGGAGCAAAAGCAGAAGCAGAAGCAGGTACAGCGCCGTTCATTCTGCATTGCGCCTGAACCACGCCGACCTTTTCATGGCAGTGAATGGGCCATGGAACCTTCGCTGTCTCAGGTTGGCGGGCACCCCGGATGGGTGCAGGATGCAGACTATCCAGAATGTCCTGCCTGCTCTACTACGATGAAGGCGCTCGGTCAGTTGGATGGCGAATTAATTCAGGAGCATGGTGAAGGTGTATATTACATGTTCGCTTGTGAGCCATGCCAGATGACGGCAGTATCGTATCAGCAGTCTTGAGGTTTAAGGCGTAAGCTGTTTCTGGCCGTTTTCCACTCTAACGATCACAGGAATCCTTATTTGAGCGATTCAGACTGTTTTAGAATTCTAACGATCCGTAGGGACGTTATTTCGTTGTCAAAGGGTTCTTTTCGCTTGAAAACACCTGATCTGAGGATCGTTAGGTTTTTTTAGGCCGTATTTTGCCCAAATAAGCTCCCTACGGATCGTTAGCGGTGGTGATAGTTTTCATTGATAGTCGTAGAAATCTGCAGTGGAGTAAAGTGAAGTGAAGCGGGGGCGAGCGCGAATACCAAGCCGATGCATATCCAGTTGGTTGCCAAGATACACTGTGAGTTAAAGTAGAGCACGAGAACTTTCATATAACATGGTGTTGAATACTTCTAAAGGCTTGTTCTTTGCGGATAGCAGCAGAGAGAGCGGACGTTTGATGACGGTAATCGTAAGCGTGCATGTAAAGCTTAGGCAGATAACTTCAACAGCGAAATTAAACCTTGGTAGGATAAAATAAACCCTTCTGTATTGGACTATGCCAACTCCTTTCACTAAACCAAACTATTGTTGTCACAAAACCTGACATCGTTGTAAGATGAAATCATTGATTCAATTCGTAGTGATGTGTCATTTACAAAATGTCGGCAGGAGTGGGAACGATGGAAATTAGAGTGGATGATCTGAGTGGTAACCAGGTAAAGGCGTTAATCGCGGAACATTTATTGGGTATGGCGGCGGATTCGCCGCCCGAGAGTATACATGCTTTGAATCTGGATGGACTGAAAAAGCCAGAGATTACATTCTGGTGTGCATGGGACGGAGAGGAACTGCTCGGCTGCGGAGCGATCAAGGAGCTAAACGCAGAACATGCTGAACTGAAGTCAATGCGTACGGCTTCGGCTCACTTGCGCAAAGGAGTAGCCCGTGGAATTCTGGCTCACATTATCGACGAAGCGGTCGCTCGCGGTTATCAACGAATCAGTCTGGAGACGGGCTCCATGGATTCATTTATCCCGGCACGGAAACTTTATGAGGATTTCGGGTTCGAATATTGCGAGCCGTTTGCTGATTATATTTTAGATCCGAACAGTGCATTTATGACCAGAGTAATTGGATGAAATCATGGATGAATCTGTAAAGAAACCAGTCTCTATAACATGGGGACTGGTTTTATTCCGTTTAAAATGAAACATTTGATACAGTCCATGCCGCGTAAAAAGTGGTAAACTAAAATTCGGGATTTGAACGCTGTGACGCATCAATGAAATGGAGGGTGAAGGTGATGATCTACTGGTGGTTTGAGGAAATGAACCCATTATTCATTGTTTTTGTGCTGTGCCCCTTAATTGCCGTACTGATAGGAGTCTGCTGGTATAACGCAGCATGGTGCAGCCGGACAATCGCTTTGGGCGTATCCTTTCTGTTACCTTTGCTGTATATAACCACTGACTGGATGACGTTTACCGCTAATCTGGGTGCGTGGCTGATGTATGGGATCATGTATGGTCTGATCACTTGGTCGGCTTACCGATTACTTTGTACGTTTAAAGGGTATAAATCATAGGCATATCCTATGTTTGGGATGAATTGGCCGCACAGAATAGGTGGGCTGATTCGCCTTTGATAGGGTATACTGGACATTATATTGTTCAAAAATAGACAGGATTACAGACGTTTTGTACCTCAGGAGGATTTCAATTGGCTCAGACTCAGACGGAAGAATCATTACAGAAAAAATTAAAACCCAGACACATCACTTTTATGGCGATGGGTGGTGTCATTGGGACAGGTATTTTTAAAGGCAGTGCGGGCACGATCGGTCTGGCAGGCCCGGGTGTTATTGTGACGTACATTTTCGCGGGGCTGCTGTTACTTGTGGTCATGGCTGCGATGGCAGAGATGGCTACGGTATACAAGAATAGAAACATGAAAGATTTTGTACAAGAGGCATTTGGCAGCCGAGTTTCATTTATTATGGGATGGATGTACTGCTTCCTGTGGTTATCGGTGTGTGTCATTGAGGTGATTGCTGCAGGCAGCTTCCTGCAGTATTGGTTTGCAGATGTTCCGCTGTGGATGCTCAGTCTGGCGTGCGCGGCATTTATAATATTGGTGAATCTGCTCAGCGTTGGTGTGTTCGGGGAATTTGAGTTCTGGCTGGCCGGGATCAAAATTGCGATGATCATTATCTTTATCGTTCTTGGGGCGGGGCTGATCTTTGGCCTCATTCCAAGCGATAACACACCTTATCTGCAGAACTATACACAAGCTGGCGGGTTTTTCCCGAATGGCTGGACGTCGATTTTCTCAGCACTGCTCGTAGTCATGTTCTCGTATGGTGGGTCAGAGCTGATTGGTTTGACGCTGACAGAGACGGAAAATGCGGAGAAAGTGATGCCTAAGATCGTGGGCAATTTTATGCTCAGAATCATCTTGTTCTTCACGCTGCCCATTCTGATTATCTGTGGTCTGATTCCGTGGAACGAGATTGGACCGGAAAGCAGTCCGTTTGTACAGGTGTTGGCGTCCACTGGCCTGCCGGGGGCTGCACATATTATGAACTTTATTCTGGTGACGGCGGTGCTGTCTGCAGCGAACTCGGGTATCTACGGAGCATCCCGCATGATGCATTCCATGGCTGTCGGCGGGGAAGCTCCAAAAGCACTTGCCAAGACCAATCGCAATGGCAGTCCGATTAACACCTTGCTGGTGTGTACAGTTGTTCTGCTGGCTGGTTCTATGCTAGGACTGTTTGCACAAGATCAGCTGTTTAGAGTGCTGCTTGCTGTTCCTGGCTTTGTCGTTATTCTGGTCTGGATCTGCATCGCTGCGTCACAGCTCAAATTGCGTAAAAAATATCCGGTTCAGCCTACCTTCAAGGTATGGGGGTTCCCTTACATTACCGGAACGGTTGTTATGATACTCAGCATCATTGCTCTGATGTTTGTGTTTGATGAAGGGAATCGATTCAGCATAAGCATTTGTCTCGGCGTACTTGCACTGCTGACGATCTGGTCTTTGATTCGATTTCGGAAGATGGAAAGCCGGTTGTCGGGACGATAGGAAACCTGGATAAATCCAGTGTAAAACAGAGCCTATTAAAAAACAGATATAACGATCATATATTTTGGATAAAGATCTCGGTGCTTGCGCCGGGATTTTTTTATTAACAAGGATGTGAGTAGGATATAGGTATGGCCTTATTACATAAATAATATCTTGAAACAACAGTTGTCCGATATTCATTTGTATAAAACGCTTGACCCTATGAAGAAAAAAAGGATAATATAGGATTGAAAGACCAAATATATCCATTAATGAGGTGATTAGTGTTTAAAGTTATTATTTTCAATTCATTTAAAAGATGTAATCAAGGTCGTTTTTTCTTTTTTTAATTACAATTTGGGAGGAATTAAAAATGAAAAAGATCGTTAGTTTAGCTCTTTCTATGAGTCTGGCACTGAGTGTTCTTATTTTTCCTTCAAGCCATGTGAGCGCAAGTCAAGAAGTTTCTATTAAAACTGATATGAATGTCTATCAGAAAATGAAGGAAGCAGGAATGACGGATAAGGACATTCAGACATTACAACGGAAAAATGCTGAAGATCTCAAATTTTTAAGTGAGGGTGGTTTAGAGAGGAAAGCTCTGAATGATCAGAAGTTACTCTCGAACATTCCAAATAAGGAAAAATCTTTGGCATCCTCTGTATTAGGTACATACGGTGACATTTTAGTCGCGTATAACGCTAGTTCTTGGGGCATAGATTTTGGTTATCCAGGACATGCTGCTATTGTTGCAATAGCTAATACTCGAACCGTTGAATCTTTCCCTGATGATGGAGTGCAGTATCATGTAAACGATTGGGGGAATCGTTCCAATGTGTATGCAATGAACGTTAAAGGAGCAACTGCAAGTCAGTATAATAAAGCAGCAAATTACGCTGCACAACAAATTGGAAAGCCGTATAACTGGAACTTTGTTAACCCGTGGACTGAGGATAAATTTTATTGTTCTCAATTGGTATGGAAAGCATGGAAAACACAAGGGATAGATGTGGATTATATAACGATTGATCCTATTGTAACTCCTATGGAAATAGCTAAATCAGGCAATACATTGATCTACTACAGCAACTAAATAATTGATATTTCGGGAAATCAGAGTGAGGAAGAAGGGGCTTTTTCTTCACTCCTGATTTTCTTTTATAAAGGGAGGGAACGATGGAGAAGTGAACATAAAAAACAAAAAATTAATTCTAACTACAATCATTAGTCTGTTTGCGATAGCTATTTCCATACTGTTGTACACACCCTTTCAAAAAATAACATCGACAAATACTAATACGGGCATCGAATTTGCAGTTGTATACTCCAATGCGATGGACGAAGGATTCGAAGTGGTGAAGTATGATAATCGTGGAAA
Source organism: Paenibacillus sp. AN1007 (assembly GCF_040702995.1). Lineage (NCBI taxonomy): Bacteria > Bacillati > Bacillota > Bacilli > Caryophanales > Paenibacillaceae > Paenibacillus > Paenibacillus sp. AN1007. The sequence continues at coordinate 4,765,493 of NZ_CP159992.1, read as the reverse complement.
TATACTAAACGAACAAAGATTCAAAGAGGGTCAAGCCATATATTACTTTTCAGAATTCAAGGATAATTATTATTTAATGTCAGAACGTAAAAATCGTCATTATATTTTGAATGAGGATGGAGAAGTTAACCTGCTTTTTGGGCCTGAAAAATATGAAAAGGATCGAAATATAGGATCAGCTTTTTCACGTAGTAGCGAGAAGTATATGTTTTATTCCATGAATGTTGGAATTAATCCCGAGTATTCACCCAATGAATATATGAGTGAGCTGGTATATTTTGATGGTTCTAAAAGTAGGAACATAGAATTGTCAGGATATATTCAATCGGTTGTTGAACAAAATAACAAGGCATATGTTTTATCTTTTAATGGGAATAATAATAAACTAGGAATATATGTAATAGATTTATTGGAAAATAAAGCAATTAAAACAATACCTATAGACAACCACCTTAAGCAGTTCGAAGGCTACTTTCCGACTGGGCTGAACAATGGATCTCCCCTACAAGTATATCAAAATAAATTAATACTTATCTTGGACGGAAACACAAAAGATACTCAACATCGACCTATTATGCAGATTATTAATCCTGATAGTGGAAAACTTGAGCAGGAATTATCCATTTCAAACCAAGATTTTGAGGTTTATGACACACAAGTGCATGAAGATAAGCTATATATAATCTCAAGTGACTCTAGTTTTATTGAATATAATGGATTAAGTGACAAGAGCAAAACAGTTCATTTAGATCAAGATAAAAATTTTGTGAAAAAGAGGGAATCAGACAGAGGCAATATATCAGGCATAAAAATCATTGGAAACCAAATATATATATTGTATGATTTTGTTAAGGAAGTTCCATCCAAAAGGAACAGAGAAATAAGGGCGTACAATCTGGAAACAGGAGATGAAGAAGTCAAAATAACATTGAATTATCGGTCCGACAAAGAAATAATAAAATTTTTTAGTTTGAATTGAATAGGAGGTGTGCACGTGATTTATTGGTTTTATAGTGGGCTTAATCCAATGATACCTGTTTTTATAATCTGTCCTATTATTGTGATTCTTATAGGGACGATGGCGCATTTTGGTAAATTAAACCTTGTCCTAGGCATGTGTATTTCTTTTTTGTTACCCTTGTTATTTATAGCTGTCAATGCAGCTACATTCAAAGCCAATATTGGAGCATGGATAATATATGGAATAGGTTACAGTATCATTACATTAATTGTTTACAAGTTTCTAGGTTTTCTAAAAAAATAAAATATAAATACTACAAAGAAGACAGCCTGAGATATGGCTGTTTTAAGTCTGTACATAAATAAATCGGTGTTAGCTGCTTAAGGTGCCATTGCTCTGATGTTTGTGTTTGAGAAGGGAATCGATTCAGCATCAGCTTCTGCCTCGGCGTACTTGCACTGCTGACGATCTGGTCTTTGATTCGATTTCGGAAGATGGAAAGCCGGTTATCGGGATGATAGGAGTTGTACTTTCAGGCAGACGCTGATATTGCACACGCATGGCAGAAGGCTCAAAAGACCGCACTAACTGAAAAGGAAATAGAATGGTTCAAAAAACTAGCCAATCATGAGCTTAAAGAAAAGCAATATATGGATGGCGGTATGCCCTTAAGAGATCCGTCTACATGGAATAATGACACAAAAAGATTTGATCCGGATCCTTTGAAAAATGCACACGATAAGGCAAATATAACAGATCCCAATCCAACAGCATCCTTCCCAGGCTATGATTCTGGTTCAGATTATATTAAACATATGGATGATGGGATTGATTATTAAATATGAGGTGAGAGCATGTATCTTAAACAAGCAGTTGCGAGGATAAATAATATTGATTGGAGCTTGGTGGGCAGTATTGCTTCTAAAGTGGAGGCTGACTTGGCGTGTGAATTCCTGCGAAGATTGGCCTGTTTTTTCAAAGAAGAGGGGATCAGACCGATAAAACCTTTAGTTGCTGACATAGCAAAATTACTAGGTGATACTGAAGAAGTGGAGGTATCGGATTATTTCAATTCAGAAGTTGTTGAGTTTTTAGGAGAAAATATATATGTGAAGAATATTATTCAATATTATTTACATCTTGCTAAGTATGCTGAAGAACGCCCAGAAACATATAGGCATTTGAATGTATATGAACCTTTGATTAAAATTCTTGAAAGGAAGGGGATGTTTGTTCTTAGAATAAATGCTTTGGATATTGTGAATGGATCACATATCCCTTTAGAAGACTGGTATGAAAATTTTGTGAACATGAACTCCCTTGAAATAGATCAGTTAGGGGAGTTTACTGTTTGATTACAGAAACGACCCCAAAGTAATCCGATAAAGATAATAGAATCTTAAAGAAAACCTCCAACTACCATGTTGGAGGTTTTCTTTGCCTAAAACTCTCTGAAACACTTCGTTTCATAAGCCTTATAAAGCCACCAATACCAAAACTAACACTACAATGATAGCGTTTTTATGTAAATCCAATATTTTCTTGCCTAATTCGACATATTCGTATACTATTTTCCCATAACTTAGTGCTTCAAGCGCATGTTTTTTGGGTATGACCTAGTCAAAAAGGCTTGGGTTTGTGGGGAGGAAGAGGGAGCGAATGATCGGTTTTTTCAGAAAACGCCTGGTGATGCGAATTGCGGCTGTGGTAACACTGGTCATTACGATTATAGCGGTGGGAAGCATGCTGACGCAGATCGCTAATGTGAAGCTTGCTGCACAGCGGGCTATCGCGAGTTACAATATCCAGATTGCCGAAAGTTATGTAAAGCAGCTGGATACAGCATCCTATCTGGGATTTGCCAAGGATCCCAAGGAGAATGAGGAGTATCTCCGCATTCGGGATGAACTGGATGATTTTCGTGTGCGTATTGGTGCCATGTATGTATATTTCGTCAAAATTGACGAAAAAGGAAGCCCGCTTATAATGGTGGACGGGATGAAGGATGCGGATAAAGCTTCAGCGATCAACGAAGTGACCGACATTCCAGCCAATGCGGTTCAGAAGCTGCTGCAGGGGGAAACAGCAAGTTCGCCGATCATTAATAATCCGGAGTATGGCGACTATATTTCGTCCTATGCACCGATTCTGGACAGCAGCGGTGGTCTGGCAGGTGTGATTGGAATTGATACAGGGATAGCTGTCATCGGAGGTATTGAGACTGATATATTGAAATCAAGTCTTCCGCTGTATGTGATCCTGCTTATCGCAGCACTTGTCGGTATAGCTGTAGTGATGTGGTTTATCGTTAGAGGATTGCGTCCGCTTCATCCACTTAAATCAAGTGTAGAAAAGATGGCACAAGGCGAGCTTGCCGAAGCTAATCGTACTTTGACAGCATACCGTTTGCGGAGTAAAGATGAGATTGGAACAACATATGAAGCGATGATACATATGTCTGGTAACCTGAATAAAATCGTAAGTGATATGGTTGGTGGAGTGGCCTCAACAACCGAATTGTTATCCGAATCCACCAAGGCGTTTAATCGAAGCACGGATGAGATGCTTGCTATGAGCCGAACTGTGGATCGTGCTGTGGAGGAGATTAGACAAGGTGCGCATACCCAGAAGCAAAGTGCCAGTGACAGCGCCCATGCGATGGAAGAGATTGCAAAAGGCATCAATGATATATCTGAATCCTCCAATGTAGTGTCAGATGCGGCAGCAGCAGCTCTTACTGCGGCGGAATCGGGGCAGCAGCGCATGACCGTGATGAAGAAACAAATGGAAAACATCTCTGAGGTATCTGGGGAGGTTACCACGATGGTGCAGGTGCTGAACAACTATTCTGCTGAAATCAGCGGTGCACTGCATACGGTGCGTGACTTTGCAAGTCAGACCAAACTGCTGGCACTTAATGCTTCGATCGAGGCGGCCCATGCGGGTGAGCATGGCAGAGGATTTGCCGTGGTTGCGGAAGAAGTGAGAAAACTTGCCGAAGCTTCCAGTTCATCGATGGAACGAATCTCGGATCTGCTGCTTCGCATTGAACAGGAATCACAGCAGATTGGTACCCGTATGGTTGATACCGCTCAGGAGATCGGTCAAGGCGTAATATATACAGCCGAGGCAGAGCTGACGTTCTCACAGGTTGTAGATGCATTTCAACTGGTAACCCAGCGTATTCAAGAGGTTTCTGCTGCGGCTGAGGAAATTACAGCGGGCTCGGAAGAAGCGGCAGCTTCCGTCAACACCATTTCACAGATTTCTGCAGGCGTGTCCGATCATTCGGATGAGATTTACCGTCTGATGCAGGATCAATCCGTGATGTTCCGTAAGGTCGCGGAAACATCTACGATGCTGGAACAGCAGACGAATGAGATGAGCGAAGCCGTAGAAAAAGTGAAGGTATAAATTTAGTTATAGGAAAAGTAAACCCCTTAATGACTACGAATAGAAGACAAGCAGATAGAAAGATTTGAAAAGAAACATGATACAGGAAATGTAACGAGATCAACGGTAGATATATAAAGACAAAAAGATATAACATCAGAGTTAATAAGCAAAAGTGCTCCGCCCAAGTGGAGGAGCACTTTTTGATGAGAGCAGATAGCACCTTGCGGCGAAGATATCAGATCACGGGATAACAGATCACAGATGGCCCAGTTCAATCGCTTGTTTGAAGCGTCGGGCAAATTGTTCTGCCGCAGCCGCAGCCTCTCTGGATTCTGTCTGCACGAAGCCGATCTGCATTTTGGGCTGCTGGATCTCGGTAATCTCGACCATCTTAATCAATCCTTCTTTCCAAAGCGGGTGCTGGTGAAAGGAGAAGTCATGCCCGATGGTTGCGGCGATGTTATTTTTCAACACCGTGCTGATGGCTTCCGAATTATTGGTCTTGAATAAGATGGACAGATGCCCATATTCATAGGTGAACTCTTGCAGGAAATCCTCAATAAAACCGTCCCGATATAACGCGAGTTTATGTTCTTTTAGCTGCTCAGGGGTGACACGTGTGTGTTTGGCCAGTTCGGACAGCTGATGGGTGCATACAACAAGCTTGCTTGAATACATTGGTGTAAAATGCAGTCCATCCAATTCGCGCAGTTGTTTCGCGTAAATGGCGATAAAGCCCAGATGTGTCTTGTTCATACGAATGTCTTCAATGACTTCCATGGAACCTTTCTCTTCAATGGACAGTCTCAGCTGCGGATGGTCCCGCTTCATGTCGGCAGCTGACTGCACCAGATAATGCATGACACTTGGAAAAGTAGCAACATGCAGATCACCTGTCAGCGTAGAGGCGGCTTCATTCAAAGCTTTCAATTCATCGATTCGCTGCAGGATGTCCAGCGCTTTGGCGATAAATTGTCTGCCTTCCGGTGTGGGATGGGTGCCCTGTCTGGAACGCACGAATAGAATCAGGCCCAGCTCTTTTTCCAAACGGTGAACGGATTGGCTAATAGCAGATTGAGTGACGTGAAGCTGCTCTGATGCAGCGGAGAAAGATTGGGTTTTTGCGATTTCAACAACGTATTCGAGCTGTTCCAGATTCATGGGTTCATCCCCGTTCAACATTAGTAAAAGTAATGTTAACATAAATATCTATAAATATGAATAATGAACGAATAGCGATATAATATATAGACAAGCAGGATACTAGTTCATTATTAGTTGAACTTTTATTTACACAGTAACGAAGAGGACAGAAAACCTGAAAGATCGAAGCTGCAAGCTTTCTGAGAGCAGGCTGGCATCGGAAGCATACGCTCCGCATTTATCATCTGATTTTTACCTTTGCAGAATGGAAGCAAAAAAAATCGGAGCGCAACCGTGAAAGGTTATTTTGTCATCGGAGTGCTCAGTGTGAACATCTTAGTTCGACTAATTTAAAAAGGGGATGACAGAATGAAGGCAGCAGTATGGTATGGACACAAAGACGTACGTGTGGAAGATCGCGAAGTGCCGGTTGCTCAGTCAGGACAGGTTCAGATCAAAGTTGAGTACGCCGGAATCTGCGGCAGTGACCTGCACGCTTATCACCATGGCGTAGGTATTCAAGAGGGAGAAAATCACCCACTTTCGGGTCAAAAAGCACCATTGACGCTGGGGCATGAATTTGCAGGTACGGTTAGTGGTATAGGTAATGGTGTAAGCGGTATCAACATCGGTGATCGAGTCGTGGTAGAACCGCTTTACCACTGCGGAACCTGCGAGTACTGTATCCAAGGCAGATATAATCAGTGTACACAGTTTGGTTTTGTAGGGTTAAACGGTGATGGTGGTTTTGCTGAATACGTAGTAGTTGAATCTTACATGGTACACCCAATACCAGACAATGTTTCCTTTGAAGAAGGGGCACTCGTTGAACCGACTGCGGTTGCTTTTCATGCTGTACGTCACAGTAAGCTGCAGGTGGGGAACAAGGTCGCTGTATACGGAGCAGGTCCAATCGGCCTGTTAACAATCCTGTCAGCCAAAGCAGCCGGAGCATCTGAGGTGTATGCTGTCGATGTATTCGAGGATCGTCTGGAACTGGCGGCTAAACTTGGCGCAATCCCGGTGAACAGCAGCAAGGTGGATGCAACTCAGGTCATTACGGAGCAATCTGGCGGGATTGATGTGGCGTATGAAGCAGCTGGTGTGCAGCCAACGATGGATAGTGCTGTTTCAGTAATCAAAAAGGGCGGGGAAGTCGTAGTAATCGCGGCAATTCCAAATCCGCTGCAGGTGAATTTCTTCGACATGCTGGTGAAAGAGGCCAATCTGACGGCTACGTTGGCTTACCGACACATTTTCCCTGAAGTGATCGCTCTGATTGCTGAAGGAGCACTGGATGTGAAGCAGGTTATTACGAAAAAAATCAAACTGCAGGATGTTGTACAGGATGGCTTGGAACTGCTGATGAGCGATAAGAGTCATGCGAAAATTTTGATTGAAATTGGCGGCTAGGATCAGTTTTCGGATGTTAACAACTGATGCCAACAAGTTATAACGGTAAACGGTAAACGTAAAATGTAGAAGGGCTGTTCCCATCATGTCATCTATAAGATGGCATCGGGACAGCCCTTATTCTTGATTCATACGTCAAATCTTGGGATGCCAGGCCCAGCCCGAAAGAGCTGTATCCTGTGGATAACAAGCAGCAGCTTCCGATCCCGGCCGTTTGTCAGAAATCATACCGATAACAGATGGCATTGCCTCCGCCATTCACGGAACTGAACTCGGGGTCTTCGATAAACCCGAATCGTTCATACAGCCGAATGGCATTCAGCATCTGACCGCCGGTGTACAGATATACTGTGTTTTTCCCCATCTCTTTCGCAGATTGTACACAACGCTGAAGCAGCTCACGCGCAATGCCGTGTCCTCTCCATTCGGGATCAACACCCAGCAGGCGGATAAATGGATAAACAATTGGCAGCTCAAAGTTCGGGTAAGCATGATGTGCAGTTTCGAACAACTGAACAGTGCCGACAATCCGATCTTCAATCTTGGCGATCCATAATTCGGTTAAGTGCGGATTATCCAAGGAATCCCGGATATCTTTCAGATAGGCTTCCCAGCGATCAGATTGTTCGAACGATGTCTGATACTCAGCGTAACTGGCAACCAGAATGTCAACAATCTCGGCATAGTCAGCTGGGTCAGCGGGATGAATCGTAATGGCGGCCGTGGTCATATTTTAATTCTCCTTCTCTTATGCGTGAAGTGGGATATGATGTTTCTTTGCATTATATCACGGGCAATTGGAGCCAATGTATCGGAATATTTTATAAGGGATTTCAACATTTCTATATCTTTGACTAAGGCTATCATGTCCATTCTCATAAACGATTAAGCTGAGTACTGTATAGATGATTACGATATTCGGTTGGCGTGCTTCCCTCGTGCTGCTTGAATGTGCGCAGAAACAGCTTGTAGTCACTAAAGCCGCATTGGGCTGAAATCTCCTTCACACTGGCGTTGGTATTCAGCAGCAGTCGTTTGGCACGGCGCATGCGTTCGTTGAGGATATACGTTTTGAGCCCGATCCCTTTTTCCCGCTTTACCATTTTGGAAATATAGTCCTTGTTAAAATTAAAATTCTCCGCGATCTCGCTCACTGTAATGTGGGTATGCAGATGGATATCGACCCATTTACAGATGTGATCCACGACAGCATTATGAGGACGGTAGTCCGTTCGCAGATTGCGTTCCAGTTCCTTGAAGAGCAGTAATGCAGCAGCATCTGCCTCATCGGACGAGAAGGAGGACACATGCAGCAGCTGCTTAAACAGCTGATTGGCCATGGAAGGAACCTGAATGGATGCATGCGTTGGAAAATTGCAAAATGTGCCCTGCGCCGACCCGTAATGTACCCAATAAAAGCTGACAGGTGCATCGCTTATTTGGTAACCATAGTGAGTCCGCCCGGCCTGTAGAAACAGCAGATCATGGGCACGAACAACGTATTGTTCCTGATCCTCGGCAATATACATCTCACCCTCCAGCATCAAAATCATCTCGTGAACCGGCATGCTGCGCCGCATGTGACTCCAGTTACCCTCTGATATAAATTTTCCGCATAAATAGTGCTCCACTAGTTTTGACATAGAACGGATTTATCCACCTTTTCTTGGATTCTGAGTCTGCTGTAACTGTAGTTTATTTGATAATATGAGGACATTCAAGGGAAAAGCTAGATGGTAGAGATAAGTTCTGGCCGGAGTACAGCACGGATTTTATCCTTTTCTGCTGCATCCAGTCCTACCGAAAAAATCATTTGAAGTTATTACATATGTCAAAGGAGCGAGCGGCATGATCGATACAAGAAAAGGATTTCTGGGTCCCGCACACGTTGATTTGCTGGAAGGCCCATTTCAAACGTCGCAGCATACCGGAGAACGCTACTTGGTATCTCTGGAAATTGACCGTTTTCTGGCGCCGTGTTATGAAGCTCACGGGTTAACACCTCGCAAGGAACGTTATGCAGGCTGGGAGGCGCGCTCGATTAGCGGACATTCCCTAGGACATTACATGTCGGCTCTCGCGGTAACATATCAGGCGACGGGCAATTCCGCATTAAAGCAAACGCTTGATTATGCTGTGAGTGAACTGGCGGCAATTCAACAGACGACGGGCAGCGGATATATCGGAGGTTTGCCTGAGGAGGCTTTCCGTATTGCTTTTCGTGCGGAACATATCGGCGGATTCAACATCGGTGAATATTGGGTTCCGTGGTACAGCGTGCATAAAATCTATCGCGGTCTGATTGACGCTTATCAAATGACGGGCAATGAGCAGGCACTGGGCGTGGTTATACGTTTTGCGGATTGGGCAGTGGAGGGACTGAACTTCATGACCGAGGAGCAGATTCAGACGATGCTGCTGTGTGAGCATGGCGGGATGAACGAAGTGTTTGCCCAGCTGTACGGAATTACAGGAAACGCAGTATATCTGAAAGCAGCCGGGCAGTTCACACATGAACTCATTCTGGAGCCGTTGGAGCAGGAGAGGGATGAACTGCAGGGAAGGCATGCCAACACCCAGATTCCCAAAGTCATCGGCGCAGCCGAAATCTATAATCAAGACCCGGTACAGACGAAGTATCGGACAGCAGCGCAATTTTTCTGGGATACGACGGTGAAGCATCGTTCATATGTGTTTGGCGCGACGAGCATATCCGAGCATTACGAGGCAAAGGGTATGGAAAGTCTTGGCATCAAAACCGGAGAGAGCTGCTGTACCCACAACATGATGCATCTGACGAAGCAGCTGTTTGCCTGGAATCCGGACAGTGGTTATATGGACTATTATGAGAACGCTGTCTATAACCATATTCTCGGCACACAGGACCCGGATACGGGCAATAAAACGTACTTTGCCTCCACCCTGCAGGGTCATTACAAAATTTACGGCACACGTGATACCGCTTGGTGGTGCTGCACCGGATCAGGCATGGAGAACCCCGGCAAATATGCCGAGGCGATCTACTATGAGGATGGACATGATCTGTATGTTAACCTGTTCATCGCCTCGGAGCTGGATTGGGTTTCGCAGGGGCTGACATTGAAACTGGAAACCGACTTCCCTTATTCGGAAAAAGGGACCCTGACGATCACCGAAGGCAGCACTTCGGCTTGTCTCAAATTACGTGTGCCGTCCTGGCTCCAGGAGCCGATGACAGCAGTAGTTAACGGGAATTCGGGCCAGTCGTATACACAGCTGGAACCCGGTTACCTGTCCATCGACCGCACTTGGACAGCGGGCGATGTCATTACGATTACGCTGCCGATGGCACTGCGTAAATATACAGCCCGTGATGATGCTCACAAGGCAGCTTTTCTTTACGGCCCGATTGTGCTTGCTGGTGCGCTCGGAAGCGAAGGGCTTCCCGAAGATACCATTATTGACGAAACCGCGCTGAATCCGAAGACAGCTCCTGTCCCCGTCATTCGCACGGAGGAAGAGGATGTGAACGAGTGGATCAGGGTTGTTGATAAAGAGACACTTACATTTGAACTTAGCGAGGAAGTCACGTCCACCGGGGAAGCTGTGAAGCTGATCCCGTTCTATGACGTGCACCATGAGTTCTATACGGTGTATTGGTCGTTAAATGATGAGGGCGATGTGTTGGAGAAGGCACTGAATGACATCACAATCGACAGCGTGCAGCCAGATGGTCAGCAGGATGAAATCGGGCATCAGTTGGAAAGCAGCTGCCGTGGAGAGAAGTACAACGGTTCTGGTACAGATGGCCGCAGCAGGCTCTATATGTGGCGGGAGGCGTACGGTGTGAAAGAAGCAGCGTTCAGCTATCGTTTGGCTGTGGACCCGGGTGCCTCGAATTATTTGTGCGCAGCCTATTGGGGCGGGGATTACCTGCATTTTGAGCGAGAAGGAGTTCGGTATGAAAGGCAGTTCAGCATTTTGGTGGAAGATACTGTTATCGGAGAGCAGCGCATTCATATGAATAAAATTGGCGAGGTATTTTATGCTGTCTATGACATTCCTGAGGTAATCACCAGAGGTAAAGAGAGTGTGAAAGTGACCTTTCAAGCCAGTGGAGACAGCGGATGCGCCGGGAAAGTAACCGAAGTTCGCACGACACGCAGCAGGCCGGAGTTTCTGGATGTCTTCGGTAGTCAGGTGTAAAGAGGAGTAGTATAAGCCTGAGGAGTTTTAGTTAGCTAAAGTTCGGGTCATGTTACGAGTTGATGTGAATGGAATGATGTTGAAAGGCTTGGATTGGTTTCAATACGCTGCTTGAAATTCTAACGATTCGTACAGAGCTTATTTGGGCAAATTAGGCCTGTTCCGAAATCTAACGATTCCCATCGACGCTATTACAGCCGAAACAGGCCAAAATGGACGAATATATGCTTCCAATGTTGGAATAGCGTTTCTTGGAATCGTTACATGGTTAGATGAGCTGAAAAGTACCAAATAGAATCATCTGGCATCGTTAGCCTGATTTATTCGGATGCACATGGTGTGATCAAGACCGTGTGCCAGCATGCAAATAGAATGATATATGCAATAATGACAAGAGACGAAAACGGTGGAGTTCGCCGTTTTTGTCTTTTTGGTCATGACTCAGAAAAACACGCAGCAAGCTCCGGATTCGCGAAGACAAGGCGTATATAAAAAATGACACGCAGCTCGAATTTCCACGTATTACCCAATAACTGTATTTATTCCGCACTCCCGATGTACCACGGGGATGGCGATAAAACCCGTAACTATACTAAATGAACCTGCAGCCTACACAGCCAGCCGTTCTGTGTTGTCCATTAAAAAGATAATGGGATAAGCCCGAGCCACGTATATTATTGTATCACTGTTTACAATCCAATCTTTAATCGATCATAAGGGCCAATTATCTGATCCTTGATATTCCAGCCTGCATGAAGGCCCAATATTCACACCGCAATTTCCAATCCTATCCACCTGAGAGCGCTCACATCATGTACAATAGCAATAAGGATGACAGGGAATAAACGACAGGAAGTTCTAATATCTAACATGAAAGGAGGTCGGATGATTGCCCATGACCAGGTACATACAATTTTTTGCACTCATCCTCGGCATTGTGGCTGTGGACGTTCTGGCCTTCTCCCCAGGCTTTGCGGGACTCGGATTTGGAGAGAGTGCTTTCCAGACAGCCCTTTCCGTAACATTGCTGTTCGGCAGCACACTCGCACTCTTCTATGGCAGTTACACTTTATTGTTCAAGCAGCCGGTCGTTTTACCTGTGAAACAGATCGAAACACATGAAGATTATGTAGAAGCTTTATCTTTTTACAGACGCATCAGAATCCTTGAAGAAGACATTACGCTGGGGCTGTCCCAACTGAACCGGATGAAAAAGAAAAAGGAAACCCTGATGAACGTGCTTCATCAGCGGTTTGATCCTGGCGAGCTGAGCTTTAAGAAATTTGCTTCGGTCGCCGAAGAGGTGGAGAAGCTGCTATATCTGAATATTCGCAGCATCCTGAACCGACTCAATGTCTTTGATGAAGCCGATTATGCCAGCATGATGAAATCCAAATCGGTGAATCTGCCGCAGAAGCTTTTTCAGGAAAAGACAAAAGTATACAACGATTACCTGACTTATGTGAAAGACTCGCTTCACACGAATGAAGAGATTTTGCTTAAGCTGGATCAGCTGCTGCTGGAGATTTCACGGCTGGACAGCTTTGAAGCCGGAGATATTGAACAGATGCCTTGTATGCAGGAGATTGATCAGTTGATCAAACATACCAAATTATACAGACAGTGAGGGGTTGTACGTATGGCGAAGAAGGGAAAGTTTTTGTTCATATCGATCATCATGCTGGTACTGGTGTTTGGCCTAGTCTATGCCGGGATCACACTGACATCGAACTTTGGCAAAACGTCCACACAAGTCACGACCGAAAATGCAGGTAAGGAACTTGGCAAATTGTACGCTGACATCGCACCAGCCACGGCAGAGCCGGTCAAAGGACAGATTGATCTCGATCCGGTGGATGTTGCAGAATCGCTGCCAGATATTTCGAAGTTCCCCATTACAGTGGAGAACACAACGAATGATTATGTTGAAATTTTCTCCTCCCCCGAGAAGTCGGGCAGCGGAGTGGATGGATGGTTAACCGAGACAGCAGAGGCATTTAACCAAGCGAACATCACGGCTGGCGGCAAACCGATCTCGGTCAAAATCCGCAATATTGCCTCCGGTACTGCTGCGGATTACATTAAGTCCGGCAAATATGTTCCTGATGCCTTCACACCGTCCAATGAGCTGTGGGGCGCAATGGTGGAGGCGAGCGGGGTGAAGACCAAGCTGGTTACTAAGCGGCTGGTGGGCAATGTGCCAGGAATCGTTATCTCCAAAGCTAAATATGATGCTTTAGTGGACACCTACGGCTCTGTGAACGTCAAAACGGTAACCGAAGCCATTGCAAACAATGAACTTTCGATGGGGTATACGGATCCATTTGCCAGTTCGACGGGACTCAATTTCCTCGTCACTGCACTAAACACATATGACGGTGCCAATCCACTCGGCGAGAAAGCCATTCAAGGCTTCGAAAAATTCCAGGCAAACGTGCCATTCACAGCATCTACTACCATTCAGATGCGGGAAGCAGCCAAGTCGGGTAGACTCGACGCCTTCGTTCTGGAGTACCAGACATATGTTAATACAGCAGATCTCAAAAGCGGATACGTCTTCACTCCTTTTGGTGCAAGACATGACAGCCCGCTGTATGAACTCGGTCAACTGCCGCAGAACAAGCAGGAGATCGTCCAGAAGTTTGCCGACTTTGTCACGCAGGATCAGTATCAGAAAAAAGCAGAGGACTTCGGCTTTAACGGCCTGCAGGATTACAAATCTGAACTGGCTTCCGTGGACGGCGGTACACTGCTGTCTGCACAGAAAGTCTGGAAAGAGAAGAAAAACGGAAGCAAACCGATTGCAGCTGTATTTGTCACGGATGTATCTGGAAGCATGGACGGGGAGCCGCTGAACCGACTTAAGGAATCACTGCGCAAAGGCCAGAAATATCTGGGTACGGAAAACAGCATTGGACTGGTCTCATACTCCAGCGGAGTTACCGTCAATCTCCCGATTGCAAAGTATGATACGAATCAGCAGTCCATGTTTGTAGGAACGGTAGACAGCCTTCAGGCTGGAGGGGGCACAGCGACTTTTGATGGCATCGTTGTCGCGATGAAGATGCTGGAGGACTATATGACCGCGAACCCTAACGTGAAACCGCTGATCTTTGTCCTGAGTGACGGGGAGACGAACGAAGGTCATACGCTGAAGGATATCCGGGGTCTGGTTGAGACATACAAAGTACCGATCTATACCATCGGCTACAATGCAGACATCAAAGCACTGGAGAGCATCTCCAGCATTAACGAAGCTGCGAGCATTAACGCGGACACTGACGATGTCGTCTACAAAATCGGAAACCTGTTTAACGTACAGATGTAAGCCTAAGCCGATGTAACTAAAAGGGGGAACTGCGGATGTCCTTTACAATGGAGATACCGAGCCAGAAGGAAATTCAGAAGGTGATTGAAGAAGAGATCAAACCGGTGCCCGCCGAGGTGGCGGAGCTGCAGCAGGTAGCGAATTCCAATGTGGATATGATTATGAACCTGGACCTGGAATCCCTGGAGAAACGCAAGGAGATTTTGCAGTCGATTGACGGCTTTGGCATGAACACGATGCGATCCTCTTCCGAGAAAAACGCGCTGCTTCAAGTCTCCGTCGGACATCTGTCCAAGACGGGAGACGAGGGCGGCCAGGTCGCCAAAGGCCTGACCGAACTGCACATGCAGCTGAAGGATCTCGACCCGAGCGTGGTCGATTTCGCCAAAACAGGCTTTCTGGGCAAGCTGTTCAACCCGCTGCGCGCGTATTTTCTCAAGTACCAGAAAGCTGACGCCGTTATCGCCGATATTGTCGTTTCACTCGACAAGGGACGTGCAACGCTCCGTAATGACAATACCACGCTTGAGATCGAGCAGCAGAGCCTGCGCGAACTGACCAAGCGGCTTCAGAAGGAGATTCAGCTTGGCATGCTGATGGATGAATCGATCGATGCGCAGATTGAGGCAGCCAAGGTTCGTAACGAAGACCCCGAGAAAGTGCGTTTTATTACCGAAGAAGTGCTCTTCCCACTCCGTCAGCGGGTAATGGATCTGCAGCAGATGCTGGTTGTAAACCAGCAGGGGATTATGGCGATCGAAGTGGTTATCCGGAACAACAAAGAGTTGATTCGCGGCGTGGATCGGGCGAAAAATGTGACGATCTCCGCACTGAAAATTGCGGTCACCGTTGCCAGTGCGCTGTACAATCAGAAGATTGTATTGCAGAAGATTGAACTGCTTAACCGTACCACCAACGATCTAATCGCCGGTACATCCAAAATGCTGAAGGATCAGGGGACCGCGATCCAGAAGCAGGCGTACGAGGCAAGCATCTCGGTGGATACGATGAAGCAGGCCTTTACGGATGTGCTGTCCGCGCTCGACTCCATTTCGGTCTATAAACAGGAAGCCCTGCCAAGAATGCGCGAAACCATCGGTCAGTTCCGTGAATTGGCGGAGACCGGAGAACAGCAGATTCAGCGATTGGAGAAAGGGCAGAAGCTTGGTCTGTAATCAATCAATCAATGAGAATGACTAGAAAAAGCAACCATTCCCTAATGACTAGTTAAGGATGGTTGCTTTTTTTGCAGTGATTGCATACAGGGATTACTCGTACCCAATTTTGTCAGCATACGCTAACAATGAGTCAGTAACTTGGTCAAGAATAGCATCGGCAGCTTGAACTTTAGCATTACCTTGTTGAAGGATCGTGTAGTTCACGTTGTTCTTGGAAACAGCTTGCTTGTAAAGGATGTAACCTTCAAGCTGCATATAAGTTCCTTTGATGAAGGAGGTATGAATTTTTTTGATTTCTGGGTTGTTGGATTGGATCAGTTTTGCTTTGGAGACGAATTTGGTATAATTCGGAATTACCGTATTCGTCAGCTTCAGAAACATCGATTTTCGATTCGCTGAAGATACGGTGTTACCAACACTACTCAAGGAATCAAGAGCTCTAGACTCATAGGGCTCGATAGCAAAAATCTGATCCAGATATTTTTTTAATTCCGCTTTTTCCTGAATAAACTCATCTACTGCCTCAGGCTCTTCTGCATCGTCTATTAAATCTACTTCAGACTGATATTCGTCCGCAAACTCGTCCTGAACCCAATATGTAGAGAATTCTTCTACGGCAGCATTGGCTTGAGGAGCAGGAAAGAGAAGCACCCCGCCAAGTAAAATGAAACTGGTCATTAATGATATAATACTTGATCTTTTCACGTGAAATGTCACCTCCTTTTATCCTGTTTTCTGCACGTAATGTCACATGGTAAATCCTGCCAACCAATAGACAGATCCTAGATCACTAGGAAATTTGTCAGAGTCATGGCTAATCCTTCCTCATATAGTATATATGAAGCCGAGTAAGGTTTGCTAGAACTAAAGGTGAAAAACGGTTGGCCCGCGATTTCGGGTCAACCGTTTTTTAGACGCTGCATATAAATGACATAGGGGATAATCAGGACAAGAAACAACAGCGCTGTAATGAGGGATAGGAGCAGACCGCTATTAACGAGCATCCAGGCGCCCAGCGCCGCGCCAATGACAAATATAAACCAAGACAGTGCAAGCACGGCCCACTCGGAAGCCGGAGCTTTGCCGCGTGCAGCTTTGGCCAAGGCCTGACCGATACCAAAAAGCGTACCTGAAACAAAACCTTTGCCTACATCTGCATGGGCAACCATCTGGTGCATCGTATTTTGCATGCCCATCGCCATGGCGATCGGGAATATGATGTATTGCGTGTGGAACAGGATTGACAACATGATTGCGAAAAGAAACAATACACACTCCACGATCAAAATAAGGGTCAGATGCCATTTCCACCATGACTCTGTAATGAAAGTGCCGACAAATGCTCCTGCAATAAATAAAAGAACGACAGTCCCGGTCGCTGCCCATAACGCATAATCTGCCTCAAAAAGAGCGATGCCCAGCTTGGTGCTGTTGCCGCTCATGAAGGATAAATACACTTTACCCAGCCCCAAATATCCAATGGAATCGATGAAACCGGCGAGCAGTACAAGAACGGAAGATAACAAAAGCCGGGAAAATCCCGGCTCC
Organism: Paenibacillus sp. AN1007; assembly: GCF_040702995.1. NCBI lineage: Bacteria > Bacillati > Bacillota > Bacilli > Caryophanales > Paenibacillaceae > Paenibacillus > Paenibacillus sp. AN1007. The sequence goes on along the minus strand of NZ_CP159992.1, from coordinate 4,748,341 downwards.
AAACGTTCTACCGTGTGTCCGATACTCTCGTTGTTAACTTTCGGGGAAGACGAGTCATGTACGGAATGCATAGGCATCTGTCCTCCATTTTCGGGTAACCATCGGGTTCGCTTAATCTCGCTTGAGTTTAAGCTGACATTCCCTTAAATAAGCTAATCGCCGGGAATGAACCTTGCAGCGTTAACTTATAGCTTTCTTTGTTATTTTCCCTTGTTCTGATCCGGTGCAATAAACAACGTATCGTCAGGGAGTTGTTCAGCTTCCTCACGAGAGATGCCCAGATTCGTGGAGAGCACATCTACCGGGTTGCCTGCGATCCATTCACTAAGATCAATGGCTTCATAATGTCCACTGTTGAATCCAATGAGTACACGGCAGACATCATCACCCGTATTTTTGATGTAATGCCCTGCACCCATCGGAGCGTAACCAATGTCTCCAGCTTCAAACTGCTCGGTTACGGCCTGCCCTTCGGCGAGAAAGACGGTCATTTCGGCGCTGCCGCTGATATAGTACTGCCACTCATCCGCATTGGGGTGCCAGTGCAGTTCTCGCAGAGCGCCCGGCTGAAGCTCGATCAGAGATCCCGCCATCGTGGTGGAGATCGGGAAGTCTTCGACGGTTACCGTCCGCTGTGTACCCCCGCCTGGTGCCCGGCGCGGCTGTTTGGCGTGTAACGGATAACGGTGTGGGGTGGTCAGCTCAGAATTACGGCGATAAGTTGCTGAGGAGGAGCTGTCATCGGGTACCGGACCTTTGGCAAAATAGGCTTCGCCCTGATTGAGCTTGGCTGCCTGCTCGAGGGAGATACCAAGGTTCTGGGCAACAATGGCGTCTGGTGTCTGAGTCAGGAAGTCGGTGATGCTGAACGTGTGGTCTTCTGAGAAATCTCCATTGTCAAAAATCAAAATGAAGTGGCATTCCTCCGGTCCAAGCCCCTGAATGGAGTGACCATATCCACGCGGGAAATACCATACATCTCCGGGTTCGAAGGTATCGGTATACGCATGACCATCGGGATGAATGACGGTTGTGCGGCAGGAACCGCTGATGACGTACGCCCACTCGGCCGCGTTCGCATGCCAGTGCAGTTCGCGCATGCCGCCTGGTTCCAGGCGCATGGATACTCCCGCAATGCCGATGGATGCGGGGAAGTCATGAACCGAGGCTCCGCGAGTAATGCCGCCGGGACCGGTACGGGGTTCTTTTTGCTCAAGACGATACTTGAAAGATTTCATCATCATACCTCCTGCTTCAAATTTGAATTCAGTAGACAATGTGTAAATAATTGAATATAACTATAATATTATACCCATATTCTGAGAAATTATTCATTTTTTAAATCGTGTGCGGGCGTAAAATGAATAATTTTGAACAACTCTTCCGCCATGTAAGCAGGACTGTGCTTGAAATCCTGTCTGATCCACTCCATGATCATGCCGAATATGGCATGAGACTGATAGCTTGCAAGCAGTTCGTGGTTAATATGGGGCGGGAAAATATGATTCAGATCCTGTAAAGACAAATCACGCAGTACATCACAGATCATACGCTGAAAGCTGGATGATGCTTCGGACTGCACCACGAGTGTATAGAATTGGGCATGCTGATGCACATGTTCGAAGATGGTAATGGCGGAAGAGGGCATCCGTCCCACCTGAAATTCCTTCATCCCCTCATAAGGTTTACGGAATGAAGTTACCAGATCCTGGGTAACATCATGCAGGATTTCGTTGAACAAGTCTTCCTTATATTGATAATGTCTGTAAAAGGTTCCCCGATTCAGGTCAGCCTGCTGCACAATATCCGAGATGGAGATTTCCTTGAAATTACGTTGCTGCATCAAATGAAGGAGAGCCTCCTTCAACGCAGCTTTGGATTTTCGGATTCTTCGATCTATTGCGTCTGATGTTTCGGGCATTGGAATTCCTCCCTGATGATATTTATAAAAGATAACGTACAAACAGGTGACAGCCTGTTGTTTAACGTACAATGGGACAAGGTTTTACTGATTGTATCGAAAAGCTATGACTTATTATACTAAGGATAAGAGATAATGAACATTTGTTTGGTATCTTTGTGTAAACGAATACATCAGAGGAGGCGTAACGATATGAAACTTCAAAATAAAGTGGCTATTGTCACAGGTGCAGGCTCGGGAATGGGAAAGGCCATTGCCGCATTGTATGCGCAGGAAGGAGCAAGGGTCGTTGTTTCCGATATTAACGAAGAAGCTGCTCAGGCTGTCGTTCAAGAAATAGAGGCAGACGGTGGGGAAGCCTTCGTTATTCTGGCTAATGTTGCGAAAGAGGAAGATGTACAGCAGCTTATTGATCAAGCGGTAAGCCGATACGGAACAGTAGATATTCTGGTGAACAATGCGGGCATTATGGACGGGATGGAGCCGGCAGCGGATATTACGGATGAGCGGTGGGAGAAGGTATTTGCCGTGAACACAACAAGTGTGATGCGCACAACACGCAAAGTGCTGCCGATTTTTCTGGAAAAACAGCAGGGGGTGATCGTAAATATTGCTTCAGCGGGTGGCCTGCATGGTGGACGGGCTGGAGGCGCATATACGGCATCAAAACATGCTGTGGTGGGCTTCACCAAAAATACAGGATACATGTACGCCGAGCAGGGTATTCGCTGCAATGCCATTGCACCGGGAGCGGTTGCAACGAATATCGGTGCATCCATGACGGGCATTAACCCATTCGGAGCGGGACGACAGCAGCAGGGAATGGCCATCAACCCACGGGTCGGAACGAGTGAAGAGATTGCCAAAGTGGCTTTATTCCTCGGATCGGACGAATCCAGTTTTGTAAATGGTACCGTAATTACGGCTGACGCAGGCTGGAGTTCTTACTAATCTGCTTCTTGTTCTGATTAAACCGACAGGTGGGACAACGATTCATGACTCGTAAATATACGATAACCAAAGAAGCCGTATGATTACGGCTTCTTTGTCATTCTCGTTCTTCATGTTATGACCATTCTTCAGCATCTCGGCATGCGCCTTAGAATTGTCTTCTGCAGCATTCAAGTCCTGAAGAAAAAAGGACGGTTAGACAAACGTTTGCATAATACAAAAAATGAGGTAGAGCGCTTAACTCAGGAAGGGCTTTGCCTTCGAATACAGTGAGGATTCACGTACGATCAGGCGGTGGGGGATAATCACCGGGTTCTGAGCAAGAGGCTCGCTGCTGAGTATTTTGAGCAGAACCTGAACGGCGGTATACCCGAGCTGATATGTCCCGATATCAATGGAACTGAGCGGAGGCGAAGCAAGTTCGGACAAAGCGATATTGTTAAAACTGACCACGCTGATGTCCTCAGGCACTTGGTATCCAAGCTCGGCAAGCGCTCTCAGCACACCGAAAGCAACATTATCATCGATAACGACAATGGCGGTAGGTCTGTCGGGCAGCGACATGAACAGGGACATAGCCCGGAAGCCGCTTTCCTGCAGAAATTCCCCCTCCACAATCCAGTCGTTATTAGCCGTTAGCCCCGATTCATCAAGAGCCTTCCGATATCCACGCATGCGATCATGCGATAACGTAATGTCCGGCGGGCCGCTCACAAATCCGATACGTGTGTGACCTTGAGCAATCAGATGCTGCGTTGCATCATACGCGGTCTGCACATTATCGTTATCGACCATCGGTGCATTCGGGTGGGTTTCACTCCGGCCAATCAGCACAAAGGGAAATTTCTCCTCTTCCAAAAAAGAGATGATGGGATCATCGCGTTTGGAACCGAGCAGCAGAATGCCGTCGACCCTGCGACCATGCACAAGACGGGAAATCGCCTGTAATTCATCATCGGAGGACGTTTCGGTGGACAGCAGCAGTTCATAGTTGTTACGAGTGGCATGAGTGATAATGCCGCGCAGCAGCTCACCAAAGAAATAATTTTGGAAAAGCTCCTCCGCAGGACGCGGCAGCATAATGCCAAGCGTTTGCGTTGTTTTAGATACAAGGCTCTTTGCCATCATATTAGGATGATAATTAAGCTCTTTCATAATTTGTTTAACCTTAAGAGATGTTTCCATACTAATTCTAGGATGATCCGAAATCACCCGTGACACTGTAGAAGGGGAAACACCCGCCAATTTGGCTATATCCTTGATCGTAATCATGTAAAAAACCCCTTCTGATTCAATCATTTCAACATTCTCCTATGGTAATGCAAAGGGTGTCATAAATCAATTGTTTACGAAATGACCCAGAATGCAAGCGGAGTAAAATAAAGGAAGAAAGAGTTAGATCAAGGAAACAGGAAAATACTGTTATCTGAATTCGGGATATGGTTAATTTTGAAAGAATACAGCTTGTGCAAACGTTTGTACAAAGAAAGTTTAGTGTTGTATGATGTGGAAGATATTACAGCGCTTACATCTTTGGAATTACATATTTTTAACTTTATTCTCCCTACATACTGGATATCGAAGTGATCTTGACCTCCATTTTGAGCAAACGTTTGTACAACAGTTCACATGGAATACAAGCTCCTGACAATCTACACCTTTTAAAGGGCGAAAAGCGCGAACAATGGGATGCATCACGCAGAGGGAAAGGGGACATTTTACATGAGAAAATGGCAAGGCGCAGTATTGTCCATCGGAATGGCGTTTACATTGGCTGCATGCTCCACTGGGGGAGGCGGCACTCCATCTCCGGCAGCGTCAAGTGATAATCCGGAGGATACGGTTCAGCTGACCGCAGAGAATCTCCAGCCGGAGGAAGGCGCATCACTGGTGATATGGGAAGACAAAAACCAGAGCAGCTTTATCGAGCAGCGAGTTAAAAAATTCGAAGAAAAATATGGTGTCACGGTCAAAATGGAGGAACTGCCGCCTACAGATCAGGTGACCAAATTAACAACAGATGGTCCTGCCGGGCTTGCTGCGGATGTCGTTGTGTTCCCGCATGACAAGATTGGCAGCGCCTCGGAAGCAGGACTTATTTTGCCTAATGATATCTTCGAAGCTGAAACTACAGCCAATACCAGCGAAAATGCGCTGAAAGCGGTGACGTTCAAAGACGTTTTATACGGATATCCGTACAGCGTCGAAACATATGCCCTTTTTTACAATAAAGCCTTGTACCCGGAAGCACCGAAAAACTTCGATGAAATTATCGATTTTGCCAAGACGTTCAACAATGCCAAATCCAATCAGTATGCGCTGATGTGGGAATTACAGCAGTTCTACTATAACTACGCCTTCCTGGCATCCCAGGGCGGATATATCTTTGGGGACAATGGGATGGACAGCGGTGATCTCGGTTTGAACAACGAAGGAGCGCAGAAAGGCGGAGAATTCCTGCAAAAGCTGAAGGCTGAAGTGCTGCCGCTTAAGATGGGCGATGTGAACTATGATATCAAAAAAGGACTGTTCTCCAGCGGCAAGCTGGCGATGGATATTAACGGCCCTTGGACCATTGCCGACTATCGCAGTGCCGGTATTGATTTCGGAGTTGCTCCACTTCCAGCTATTGATGGCAAGCCAATGACCTCCTTCTCGGGTGTAAAAGCTTATTATGTCAATGCATTTACCCAGTACCCGAATGCCTCCAAGCTGCTGGCCGCGTTCCTCTCGAACGAAGAAGCCCAGATGGAGAACTTTGACATGAACGGTACGCTTCCAGCAAACAAAAATGTGGCGGCTGACGCCAAAGTACAGGAAGATCCGATCAACAAAGCCTTCCTTGAACAATTCAACAACTCGACACCGATGCCTTCCCTTCCAGCCATGGACAGTGTATGGGGGCCGATTTCGTCAGCCATTACCGATATTTGGGATAGCGGCAAGGATGTGAAGGCCTCACTCGACAATGCTGTGAAACAGATCAAGGAGAGTTTGGCAACCACACAATAATGACGAAACTGCGATGACACGATGAATTATACCAAACGGAGAGGAGGGAGCATATGCGGCAACAGCATGTCCCGGTGTCTGCCCAGCCCAATAGGGAAAAGCAGCACCGGATGACAGCAGCCATATGCTCCATCATACTGCAGGGTCTCGGACAGTTATACAATCGGCAGTGGATTAAAGGCATTGTGCTGCTGCTGCTGGAGGGAGCAGGACTTGCGTACCTGCTTCCAAGGCTGTCCCAAGCGGTATGGGGAATATGGACACTGGGGGAGAATACACAGCGTTTTGTGAAAGTGAATGGTTCAACGGTGCTTCAAAAGGGCGACCATTCCATCTTTTTGCTGCTTGACGGAATTATAGTGCTGCTGGTCTTTTTTGTGTTTGTGCTCGTTTACATCCTGAACATCCGGGATGCGTATATGACCGGACTTGCAAGAGAGCAGGGGAAACCGACGCTGGGAGCCGCGGCAACGATGCGCAATGTGATGGACAAAAATTTTCCGTATCTGTTCTTGTCCATCCCGGCACTCGGCATTCTTTTTTTTACAATCATGCCGATTCTGTTCACCGTTACGATTGCGTTTACGAACTACTCTGCACCGGATCATATTCCACCAGCCAAACTGGTGGACTGGGTAGGGTTCAAAACATTTACGGACCTAATCCAGCTCAAATCCTGGAGCCAGACGTTCTACGGGGTGCTCACTTGGACAGTCATCTGGGCAGTCTTGGCGACAGTAACGACGTACTTTGGCGGAGTGCTTGTAGCTTTGTTAATTGAACAGAAAGGCATCCGTTTCAAAAAGTTATGGCGTACCATTTTTATTTTGCCTTATGCCATTCCGCAGATAATCTCGCTGCTGCTGATGCGCAACCTGTTCAACGGTCAGTTTGGGCCGATCAATACGTATATGCGAGCGTTCGGACTGGAAGGGCTGCCTTGGCTGACGGACCCGTTCTGGGCCAAAGTTACTGTCATTGTCGTCAACATGTGGATAGGTATTCCGGTCAGCATGGTGCTCATATTGGGTGTACTTACCGCTATTCCCCGTGATCTGTATGAGGCAGCTGAAGTAGACGGTGCTTCCGCGTTCCAGAAGTTCAAAATTATTACGATGCCGTTCATTTTATTTGCCACGACACCGGTGCTGATCATGCAGTTTGCCGGAAACTTCAACAACTTCAACGTCATTTTTCTGTTAACGAACGGTAACCCGCTTCGCGGAGACTATCAGTATGCAGGGGCAACGGATTTGCTGGTGACCTGGCTCTACAAACTAACACTCGACAATAATAAATTCAATATGGCTTCTGCGGTAGGTATTATCATCTTCCTGATTATCGCTACCTTCTCCATCTGGAATTTCCGCCGCTCCAAATCATTCAAGGAGGAGGACATGATCCAATGAAGAAACGCAGCAATCCGATTCGTTTGATCCTCAGTTATGTGCTTTTGCTGATCATTGCCGTTGTATCCGTTTATCCGGTTTTGTGGATTTTTCTGTCGTCCCTGCGTCCTGGCGCGGCATTGTTCAGTGAACGCTTATGGCCGGAAAGTTTCACTCTTTCTCACTATGGAGAGCTGTTTAACAATCCGTCCTTTATGTACGGCAGATGGTATATGAATACGCTGAAGATCGCCTTCTTCACGATGATTTTCTCTACATTAATGGTGACGCTGGGCATGTACGCGCTATCCCGGTTCCGTTTTCGGGGGCGTAAAACGATTCTGTCCACCATGCTTATTCTGGGCATGTTTCCAAGCTTCATGAGCATGATTGCGATTTATATTATTTTGCTGCAAATCAAACTGCTTGACACACACGCTGCGCTTATTCTGGTCTATTCCTCAGGCGCAGTGCTGGGCGGATTCATCGTCAAAGGTTTTTTTGACACCATCCCGCGCAGTCTGGATGAAGCAGCCCGCATCGATGGTGCTAGCCATCTGCGTGTGTTCACCAGCATCATTTTACCGTTATCCAAACCGATGCTGACATACGTCGCGTTAACCAGCTTCACAGGGGCATGGATGGATTTTATTTTTGCCCGGCTCGTGCTGCGTACCAAGGAGAACTGGACCCTGGCCGTGGGCATGTGGGATCTCGTAAATAGGTATCAGGACAGTAACTTTACGATGTTTGCTGCGGGAGCTGTATTAATTGCTATCCCGATTACCCTGCTGTTTGTGTTCCTGCAGCGTTTCCTCGTTCAGGGTCTGACGACAGGGGCGTCCAAAGGCTAACATCATTTCTAGGCAGGATTAGCGTAAATTCATGCTTGCTGTCAACAGCATAGACAGTCGCAGTATGCGCTCGATAAGCCGCACATGCGGCACTTCAACCAGGCACTTCCGTAACGTCATGTCTTCGTCGACTTGGCAGCGCATCGGAAGTGTCTGCTTTGCTTGTAGGGTCAGGGCTTCTAATGAAGAAAAAGGAGGAACGTGATTTATGGGCATGAACCCTTCCAGTGAACCTGAGGCTGCTGCCTACCCAAGGGGACAAGCTGTTTTGCACAGCAGTGAAGCTCCACAGACCCTATGGCGTAACAAGACGTTCCGCAGAATCCTGTACGGGTATGGCATATCCGTTTTTGGCGACTGTTTTAACAGCATTGCCATCAGTCTGTGGGTGCTGCAGACGACAGGCAGCGCCAAGAGCATGGCTGCTGTGCAGGTCTGCAATATGGCGGTCAGCTTTTTATTTGGATCAGTGGCCGGTACGGTGGCTGACCGGCTCGATCGGAGGAAGCTGATGCTGGCTTCGGACGTGTTTCGCGGTGTGCTGGCTCTGCTGATTGCGGTTAGCCTGTTCAGCTGGCATGCACCTTTTCCGGTTTTGCTGTTATTGCTCTCTCTATCGATGTTTTCCAGTCTGTTTCAGGCTCCGGCGTTTCATGCTTCCGCTGCGAGCATCGTGGGCAGAGAACACATACAGCAGGCCACGGGCACCATTCATCTGGTGGACAACCTGGCTCGTATCAGCGGTTTGGCTGCTGCCGGGGTCGCTGTAGCAGCGTTTGGTGGTTTTGTCGCTATCCTGATTACAGGTGCAGCTTTCCTATTGTCTGCAGTCTGTGTGCTGCGGGCAGGGCAGTTTCCACAGGTAATCCGTGCCAGCAGTGAACCGAAATCTTTTGCACAGGAGTGGCGCAGTTCGTTTGCTTACATCTATCGCAGTCCGCTCATTCGTTCGATTGTGCTGCTCAATCCGCTGCTGCTCCTGTTTTTCATGGCCGCCATGATGCTCATACAGGTGATGGCCGTTAACGTATGGAAGGCAAATCCGGTTCAATTTGGTTTGATCGAGACGTGTATTCCTCTGGGGTACATGATCGGATCAGGAGTATTGATTGCTTCGGGAAAAAGATTGAAACATCGCGGGCGCTGGGTCTTTATTGGCCTGCTTGTGTTAGGGCCTGTCTATGTGCTCTTGGCCAATGTATCCTCGCCTCTCATGGCGCTTCCTCTTATTATGGGCGGAGGAGCCATGTTTGCCTGCTGCACGATGCTGACCCAGATTATGCTGCGTACAGCCGTACCCGATGAGATGCAGGGCAGCGTTTACGGTGTCGTTGGAACCATTACGAGTACAGCGCCGATCCTGGGCCTGACAGTGGTCTCGATCTTTGCCGATCACTGGGGAGCTGCGGCCGTATTGGAAGGCGTAGGTTTACTGCTGCTTGCCACGGGGATCATTGCAATGACAACCTTGAAGTCCATTCGAACCTATACGTAGATATCCATACCAAAGAAGATAGGAATTCCTTTCAACAAGGAGCTGACGAAACATCCTCTGTCACAAATCCGATTACATAGCAAAACCCGGAACATACGCTGTATTTGCGTATTCCGGGTTAGCTTGTATATTCAATGATATAAAGCTCTTACTGCCAGTTTACCGTAACGGTGGCTGTTCCGCTCGCTGGAGCGGTGAATGTGTGGTTGGAACCGCCTTCCCATGTAATCGTTGATCCGTTTTTCTTGAAAAACTTGAACTCCAGCTGTTTGCCTGCCGGTACGCTGACATCATAGTACCAGGTCGGGTATTGATGAATGACCTGATTGAATGCGGGTCCAATGGCGGTTGAACCTGTGCTCCAATTACCCAGTTCAGCCACATTGCCTGTCAGATAGAGGTTCTGTCCAAGCGTGGTGGATGCATTGTTCACAACAAAGCGAACGGTAACCTGATCGCCGGTCAGGATGGTGAAGTTGTTGTAAGCGCTGCTGTTTACTCCGTTCGCGGCGACTTTGACAGCATAATTGCCGGCAGCCACGGAAGGAACAGTTACTTTAATTTGTGTATCTTCCCAAGATGTAATTGCTGCTCCGGTAACCGCCGTGGTACCGAAGTACACTGTGCCTTTCGTCGAACCGAATCCACGGCCGTCAATGGTTACAACATTACCGGGTTTCCCCATAACCGGACCAACATGACCGATGGTTGGTGTCGTTTCGGCTGCTGTGGACTCCCATACTGCCACTGCGCCCGCAGCAAGGGTGAAGTTGTTAATGCTGCCGTTCGTGGACGTGATGTTATTTCCGTTCAGCACACCACCAAGCACATCCGTGTATGAGCCTGTAGGCAGGGACGTGCTCAGCCCTGTAATATTCACTGGCGTTGACAGGTTGCGGTTTACAGCGACAACGGCTGCACTCTTGCCGAATTTGCGCTCATAGACGTATACATCATTGTTAATCCAACGCTGCTGCGTGGAACCGTAGGCAATGGCCGGATTGGATTTGCGCAGAGGAGCGAGCTTGCTGATGACGTTAAACGCTGTTGTGGATTTGGAGAACGAAGGCATTTTGGCCCGATTATCCGGATCGCCATTCCCCGTCAGATACTGTTCTGTACCGTAGTAGATGGCAGGCACACCACGTGAAGTCAATGTGAAGGCCAAAGCCTGCTCCAGGCGGCGGTTGTTAACTGCACTTGTCTTGAAGCGATCCATATCATGGTTGTCGATGAACGTCACCTGATCGTTCACTTGGTTGTAGTCCGCAGCTGTACTGTTAATCATGGAATCCAGAGCGTACATGTTGGACGTGTTATCACGGAACACATTGCGAACCGCAGAATTAAAGCGGAAGTCGAGCAGACTCATACCAGATTTGTTAGCAAAGTCCGTGTTATCTGCATCCGACGCAGCTGATCCCAGGAACCATTCACCGAAAGTGAATACCGGTTTGTGTGCGTAGATGGAAGACATCCAGCTCTTTTGCCAACCGAGAGGCATATGCTTCACCGCATCCACCCGAATGCCGTCAACGCCCATATCGAGCCACAGTTTAATCGCATCTTTGAAATACTTGTCGATGGTCGCATTATTGTGGTTGAAATCCGCGAGGTCATACAGGTTTTTGTAGATGCCGTTCTCCAGGGAAGAGAAGTCGGAGCCGCCATTGTGATGGAAATAACCGTTGGTATCATTGGTGTATCCGCCTACCAGTGTACCATTATCGTATAATCTGCCATTCTCGGCAAAAGACGTGTCGGTTTCCATCGCAGGAGAGGTGTGGTTTGGCGCAAAGTCAATGACAATTTTGATGCCTTTGGCATGAGCCGTCGTAATCAGATTTTGGAAATCGGCCATCGAACCGAAGTATGGATTTGTCTTTTTGAAATCCCGAGCCCAGTAGCCGTGATAGGCGGTATTGGTTACCCCGCTGTAGTTGATCGTTGCAAAGATATTTTCGACAGGCTGGGAGATCCACAGAGCCGTGACACCCAGATCACTGAAATAGTTATCATCGATTTTGTTGATTAACCCCTGCCAATCTCCGCCGCAGTACAGCTTCAAATTGCTGCATGTGGCATCATATGCGGCTCCGGTAGGGTTGTTGGAGGGATTGCCGTCCAAAAAGCGATCCGTAAACACTTGGTAGATCACATCTGTACTGAAGCTCTGCTTGTTGGTTACAGCGGTGTCTGTATCGGCATAGACAGCAGAAGCTGGCAGGAACGGCAGGGCGCTGCCGGCAAGCAAACCGAGGGTCAGTGTGGTGCTGAGGATTGCGCGTTTGGCCATTTGAAACATGGTAATCCACCCTTCGTGATTGTAGTAGTTTTTGATAAACAACCAATTGGCTTTGAATTATAGCGCTTACAATAGTGCGGTTTTCTTTACTAAAATGATTTGATTCCTCCTTTCAGGCGTAAACGCAGGCAACCCCGGTATCTCCTTGGGGAGTTACCGGGGTTGTCCTAAACCGCTGGGGTTTAAAAGCATAGCCCTCGAGTTATGATCACATCGCTATCTTAAGAAAAATTGGTTTTTATGTCAATAACTTTTTTCTGAGCATTTTTTTTCTATTTTTATATTTACAAAAGTATCCCGCTCGATTTAAACTATTCGCAGAATCAACCAAATTAAGGGCTATGCATTCCGGATCAGCTTGCAAGTTCGACAACCTATCCGGAACAACCCCGTCTCTTCTGAGGCGGGGTTGTTTGTTGTTACCTGCGTCCTGCAGCGGGATTCGGCAGGCTTGCTTATTTAGTTTGTCCTGAGGGAAAAGGAAAAGAAAGGGGTTGATGGCCGTGAGCACAGGTTCAGTTATAGAGTGTCTGGAAAACATTCAGGCATCGCAGCTTGGCAGCAGGCGCAGCATCTACGTATATCTTCCGGCAGGTTACGCGGAGCAGATAGACCGGTATTACCCGGTGCTGTACGTTCATGCAGGACAGCGGGCTTTTGGCCCATCCAGCCCCGGGAACGAAACGTGGCAGCTTGATCTGGCAGCGGATGAACTTATCTCTGCTGGCCGGATTGAACCGATCATCATCGTTGCCATTGCACACGTTCGTCCGGTTACTCGCAATGAATTCTACCACTACGTGGACACTGAGCAGGAAGCACTCGGCATAGGAGGCTCAGGAATTGAATATGAGCATTTTATTATCCACGAGCTTAAACCGATGATTGATCGGCAGTACCGGACACAGAGGGACAGAGATAACACGGGATTACTTGGTTCCTCAGCGGCTGCATTATGCACCCTGCATATCGGAATGCGTCATCCGGATGTGTTTGGCAAGCTGATCATGATGTCTCCATACTTTGTGGATGCGCAGCTGGATGAACAAGCATCCAATGGACTGCGGGAGAAAGACATATACCGTCTGCCGGATACCATTCCAGATGTGCAGATGTGGGTGGATATCGGAGACACCGAAGGATTGTTTCTGCCTGAACAGGTGAGGAGGGTCATGCAGGAGATGCTGCATCGGGAGGCGGATGTGAAAAAGCTGGCTTACTTCGAACAGCCGGGCGCCTGCCACCAGGAAGCGGATTGGGGAGCACGTGTGCATCTGCCCCTGTTGTATATGTTTGGCCAGACAGGTCAGCCTGTTTCACTGGAGCTGTATGGCAGAAATGTCATCGGGCTGAAAGGAGGGATGCAGGTAAGGGTTCAGGCCAGACTCCATTATGATCATGGTCTGAGTCTGACATTGCTGAGCGGAGCGTATGTTTCAAGTCATCCTGATGTTCTTCAGGTACTTGCAGATGGTACGTTGATTCCCCATGCCGCAGGGAGTGCAGTGATCACAATGCAATTCGGTGCATTGACGGCTGCACGGAGTTACAGGGTCATCCCTGAACTTACCCCCGTTGTACAAGTCTGTATGCAGGCCGAATTCGCGTCATCATTCGCGTCAACGGAGCAGCGGGAAGAATCCATCTACGGTGGGATGGGCATGAAGCTCATGCATACAGGCGATGGTCACTACGAGGGCTGTTACCGTATTCCGAGGGACAGCGGTTTTTCCTTCCGTTTTACGCGTGGATTCCGGCAGTTCGAGACCGATCGGGATGGCAATCCCATAGCCAATCGAGTTTTTCGTGCAGCCGAAAGCATGTCTCTCCACTATAATATCCAGGCTTGGGGCAGTACGTCTGCCAAAGCCAAAATAGGAGGCTCCCCCAAATGATAATCCAATCCTTCGATCCAATACTGGACATCCCCTATTATTATCCATGCAGCTTTCCTCTGATTCATGAAGTGCTGCAGCGGCAGGGCTCCATGTCGAGTCTTGCCATGCTGGCTGCCAGCCGTTTATATACGCTGCCGTCTTGCGAAGATAACGGCTTGGTCAGGACTTATTTTCACAAGCTGGATTATGAAGAACCGGTCTGGAAGATGAATGACGAGCGGGAACTGAGCAGCTTCGAGGAAGGAAAAGCACAGATACGGCGGCATCTTGAAGCGGGCAGACTTTTTTTGGCGACAGGCACCAGCTATCATCTGCCTTATTGCGACGATTACCATAATCCCGAGTATATTAACAAACATGTCAAAGAAGGCTCACGACATTATCTGGTGGATCATTGGCTTGCCGTGTATGGCATGGATGAAGAGCATATGTATGTCTACGACCCTGTGTTTTACAAGTTTAAAGGCAAGGTAGAACATGCTGCTTTTCATGAATTTTGGAAGGGACATCCGGCAATACCTGAACTTACGGGTGTTAAACAGAGGGAGATGCTGCGAACCTACGGAATGACGGACATTCAGGCAAACGTCCTGCTGGATTCGCAGGGGTACCGGGAGATGCTGGCTCAAGCACTGACTACCCAGGTGCATGAATTTCTGACAGGCAGAACAATCACGGAGGGGGAGCGGCGTTTTCATTTTGGACATGCCGTATCTGCGAATGTGATAGAGGCGCTGGAAGCAAATATAAGAGGAGATGCAGCGAGCAAAACACGGATTTCGAGCCTGGTTTTTGATATGCGGTGGAGCCGATATTATTTCCGGGATCTGCTCAAGGAATCCGCTCAATGTTTGGGCGCGCCGCTCGATCAGTATGCCAGGGAATATGAGAGCATTATTCATCGCTGGGAAAAGGCAAATAACCTGCTTCAGGTAGGACAGATGAAGCAGCGCGAAGGATGGCAAGTACAGCTGTCAGGAGTAGTACAAGAGCTGGCCGCAGATGAATGGCGTTGGTATGAATCCTTCAGACAAGCACTGCCTCAAGCATCCATCTATCCGCGGCAAACCCAAACGGTCGCCGAGCAGGATCACAGGTCAGCCCTGCTGCGCATCGTACTGGACAGCTGTCAGGAATTGAATGCATTTCATAACACATTCATTCCACTGGATGAGGGCGGAAACGCTCCGCTTTATGGGCGGGATGGACGACTGAATTCACTGGAACTGGTGTCTTTGCTGGCTGTGGTGGAGCAAAGTATGGAAGAGCATTGGGGTACAGGTGCGGGAAGTGCTCTAGCCGAGATTGCAGCTGCTTCCCTGCACGAAAGTCCATATCAGACGGTAGGTTCGCTGGTGGATTATCTTGCAAAGCAGTGGACCGTGGATGGTTTCGAGGATAATGCGGCTGTTTCAACGAACCGTGCAGGTGGTTCGGATTCATGGGCCATCGGTGGACACGGGGAGGCTGCGAGGTGACCATAGACTTTATGCTGGAGCGGTTTGCAACCTATGGACAGCAGCCTGCATTGATCTGGCAGGATCAGGAGTACAGCTTCGACTGGCTGCTGAGTCAAGTTCATCATATGAGGAACTGGATCAGGACAGAGGGACTTTCCGGGCAGATTGTAACGCTGGAAGAAGACTATTCCCCGTATGCAGCATCGGCACTGCTCGGGCTGCTCGGGGAAGAATGCATTGTGCTCCCGATGGATCGGAACTTGGTCGAAGCTAAACGTCAGGAGTACGTGCGGCTGGCACATGCGGCTGTGCGTCTGGAGGGAGAAGCAGGTCGGTTGGTAATAAGGCAGACATATGATCGACGGGAAAAAGGCACGGTACCTCCTATTCTAACTAAGCTTGAGCAGGAAGGGGGTGGCGGGCTGGTTCTTTTCTCTTCAGGTTCTACCGGGGTGAGTAAGGCGACCGTTCATCGGGCGGAGCGGCTTCTGCAATCTTTTCAACGGCAGGTACGTCCTTTGAGAACGATTCCCTTTATGATGTTTGATCATATCGGTGGATTGAACACGATGTTTCAATCCTTATCCAGCGGGGGCTGTCTGTGCATTCTGGAGAATCGCAGCCCGGAGGAAGTATGCCGAACGATTGAAAGGCATCGTGTACAGGCACTGCCGGTCTCCCCAACTTTTATGAATTTGCTGCTGCTGTCGCAGTGTGACGAAGTTTACGACCTTTCCAGTCTTGAGGTGGTCTCCTATGGTTCGGAAGTGATGCCCGATTCTGTTCTGGATGCCTGGGTCCAGCGGTTTCCGAAAATCAGAACGATCCAAGCTTATGGCATGTCCGAACTGGGTATTTTGCCAACACGCTCCAAAGAGCCCGGATCTTTATTGTTTTCGATTCAGGATGAAGGAGTGAAATGTCGGGTTGTGGATGGCGAACTGCAGATTTACACGGAAACGGCGATGATGGGTTATTTGAATGCACCTTCCCCGTTCACAGAGGACGGATGGCTGCGAACGGGGGATGAGGCCTTAGTAGAGCAGGGATACATCCGTATATTGGGTCGCCGTTCCGAAATCATTAATGTGGGCGGCTGGAAGGTGTATCCCGCTGAAGTGGAGAGTGTGCTTGAGGAAATGGACTGCATCGAAGCGGCAGTAGTAACCGGCGAAGCAAGCGGGATTACAGGTCAGCAGGTGAAGGCAGTCGTTCGATTGGCGTCCGCCTGTCCGTTGGCAGAGCTGCGCCGGGCCATCTGGGCCTACTGCCGGGACAAACTGCCTGCATATAAGATTCCGCAGAAGATCGTCATTACAGAGGAAGCATTGGTCAGCCCGCGAATGAAAAAGGTTAGAAAGCCGATATCCTCACCGGATTAAAGGATAGTACAGCAGCTTCATAGGCAAATTCTCAGTCCCGGCATACTGAGCAATATGTTTGGTTCACTCTTGATTTAATCACCGCTCAGAGACCATTCAAAGAGCATAATTTGAAAAAAACAGTGACGTTAATCTCCCGAACGCATAATCCCAATGGATTTGCGTTTTTTCGGGTTAATGTAGGTGGGAGTTGAGTCCAAACACGCGCTCCAATTCTAACGATCTCCAGACACCTTATTTGGAGCAAAAGATGGCTTTTCAAATTCTAACGATCACCAGGAACGTTAATTGGCAGATTTCACTGAGAAAAGCACCAATGTTAAAGTTATTCGGTGAAATAAGGTTTCTCGGGATCGTTAGAATCCCAACAGTGCTGGATGGGAGGAAATAAGGTCATCTGTGATCGTTAGAGTTAGGAGCGTGGTTGGAACAGGGGCCACAATACATGGCATTGTTCTAACGAAATTTTTCTCTAGGTAAAAAGGGCTGAACGTGATCTACGTTTAGCCCTTTCAGATTCAATAAGCTACTCTAACGAAAACCTGACCGCACGGCTGAGCATCATGATGCACCAAACTCGTTACACTGCGCGCACAAGATGAATGCGGCACGAGATTAACCAAGCTGCTGCACTCAAGAGATGTAACTAAGTTACTGCACCTAAGAGATGTAACAAGGCTATTGCAATCAAGATAGGGCAATGATGATCAAGATACATTATTCAAGAAAAAGCAATCAAGCACAATCAAAACAATACCATCAAGGTACCGCCATCGAAATCACCCCATCAAGCTCAAACCTCTCAAGATTTAACCCATCAATGTCAAACATATCAAGTTCCACCTTACAAAGATGCCGCAGAATGGGACGAACACATATTAGCTGGAAGGCCGCCTTATTGAACAAAGGCAAAATGAATGCTGCAAGCCAGAGACTCATTTTCTGAAAAAATCAAGCTTCTGCTGGCTGTTTAACCTCAAGCTGCAGCAGGGAAAAACCATAGGCTGCAAGGTTCAGGGTCAACTTGTTCAGCCCAGCTTCAACAGGGGCGGAGGTGAACAGGTCCCGCCAGATGCCGCGATCTCCCCACGCCAGTTCAAGCGAACAGGGCTCATCACTCGCATTAAGCACCAGCAGTACACGCTCACCCGTCTCCGAATCCACGCGCTCTACAGCAAGGCATGGATCGCCAGCTTTGGCATAAACAATCTTGAGATCCGCACTGCGCAGCGCAGGATGCTGCTTGCGTAACTCAATAGTGCGGGTGAAGAAATGAAGCAGTTCGCGGTTCTGCTTGGTCACATCCCATTCCATGCATTTCCGGCAGCCCGGATCGTATCCGCCATCCAGCCCGATCTCATCCCCGTAGTAGATGCACGGCGCACCCGGGTAGGAGAACAGAAGCATAACAGCCAATTTCATTTTACGCACATCGCCATCACATAAAGTCAGCAAGCGCGGGGTGTCGTGGCTGCCCAGCAGGTTGAATGCAGCTTCGGTGACAGGCTGAGAATAGGACGCCAGCAGTTTGCCGATCTCGTTGGCGAAGCCCAGACCATCCAGTTTGCCATGTACAGTATAATCCAGCACCGAGTTGGTAAACGGATAGTTCATGACCGCATCGAACTGGTCTCCCTGCAGCCACATCAATGAATCATGCCAGATCTCTCCGAGCAGATAGGCATCGGGCTTGATCGCTTTCACCGTCTGCCTGAATTCACGCCAGAACTGGTGATCCACCTCATTGGCTACGTCGAGACGCCAGCCGTCAATATCCATCTCCTCAATCCAGAAACGGGCGACTTCCAGCAGATAGGCTTTTACATCGGGATGTTCTGTGTTGAGCTTTGGCATGAGTGGTTCAAAGGCAAACGTTTCGTACGTTGGAATTCCATCCTCGACACGCGGCGGCCAATCCTTGATATAAAACCAGTCAGCATAAGGGGAAGCAGCCCCATTCTTCATCACATCGACAAACGGAGGAAACTCTCTTCCAGAGTGATTAAATACAGCATCCAGCACGACCCGTATACCACGAGCATGGCACGCATCCACAAGTAATTTCAACTGTTCGTTCGTACCAAACTGAGGGTCAATCTTCAAATAATCGGCTGTATTGTATTTATGATTGGTTGTTGCTTCGAACAGCGGACAGAAGTAGATGGCTGTGATACCCAGTTCACTGAGATGGTCGAGATGGTTCATCACACCCTGCAGATCGCCGCCGAAGAAATTCACCGGTGTCGGCACACCGCCCCACGGCTCGGCACCAGCTGGAGTCAAAGAGGGGTCACCATTCGCAAAACGTTCGGGGAAGATCTGATAGAATACGGCGTCCTTCACCCAAGCCGGCGGTTCAAAAATATCCACGGGATTCATGAATGGAAAATCAAACATTTCCAGCGGGTGTTCCGGCAGCGCCTGCACGAATCCGCGCTCGGTCATCCAGACAGATTCTTCCCCTTGAATAAGCTGGAAGCTGTAGCGCAGTCTGCGATAGGGCGGAGACGTCTCCGCTTCCCAATAGTCAAACATTTCATCTCTGGCGAAAATACGCATCGGAATGTGTGTGATGGTTCGATCCCAGGCATATTTGTCTCCTGTGATCGCGATGACGGCGTCCAAATCCCCTCGTTTGGAACGCAAGCGGAGATGCATGGTTGTGCGATTGTAAGCATAGGACCAGTTCAGTTTGGGACGATGATAGATGGCTTCCAAAATCATGGTAATCACTCCTTGGCTTGATTAATAGATACAGGATAAGGCCAATTAGTGCCGTGAAAACGCAAAAAAGGTACAACCTCTCAAGTTCACGAGGTTGTACCTTTCGGCAGCATAGCCTTTTGATTATATCGATATTATACGAAGTATTTTGGCGAAAGAAAATACTTTTTTTCCTTAAATATCAATTTTGCTGCTTATATACAGCACCAATTACAATTCGTATCCGAGTTTTTCAGCATAAACACTGATTTCTTCCTGATACTTCTTGATATTCTTGATTCCGGCTGCAATTTTGTCGTTGCCTTGTTTCAAGAACGTTTTATTGATTTTGGTTTTCGATACAGATTGTTTAAACAACTGATATCCTTCCAGCTGGGCATAGCTGCCTTTAATCAATTTGTCATGGATTTTTTTCAGCTCGGGATTCGCTGGCTTGACTTGCTTCAGCATGGAAACATATTTGGTGTAATTCGGGATAACCGTGTTGTTCAATCTCAAAAAGAATGATTTGCGATTGGAGGAAGTAATATAATTGTTGCCTCCGGCGGCATCCAACGCCTTGCTTTCATAAACGGCCAGAGCTTCGATTGCTTCCAGATAATCAAGGAAATCTTGTTCATCCGCAGAAAGCGCTGCTTCTTCGCTTGTGCTGTTATCTTCTGTAACAGACTCATCTGAAGTCGTCGTTGTAGTGCTGTCGGCTGCTGAAACATAAGCTCCTGCCGGGAGCAGTGTTCCGCCAAGCAAAATGATACTCATTAAAATAGATAGAACCCAATTTTTTCTCATGTTATCCTGTCCCCTGTCTCTATATATGTGATTTTATTCCAAGGGATAATCTAACATAAGAGGACGTTAAGATACAGGAATAATTTAGTAATATTGTTTCGGTACAAGTTTTAAGAGGACCATATGGATAAACAGATATTCTATAGTGCGAATAATTATACGTTTATATGCATATGAAACTTTGAACAACGGAGATGGATACGGGAGGCTCCCTCAACAATAGAAAGTAAAGTAACTCCTCCACATACGTAGTTGTGGGAAACGAAATGGTATTTATTTATATGATATGGATTCATCCTAAACACGCTTGGCATAGCTGTTTTTGAGTGAGATCAGCTGCTTCAAAAAGATGAATTTTCCTCTAAATAAATGCTTGTATAAAATACCAAACTCGATTACAATACAATTGATAATGAGATTCAATATCATTTACAAGAAAAGGGGAGACTTGTTCCATGTACCGATTGAACAAAAAGTTATATATTTATGCAGCGCTGATCCTGATGATTTCGCTGCTGGCTGGCTGTGCTTCGGGGGGAAGCTCAGGCACGACAAATACAGCAAGTCCTGCAGCAAGCGCCAAGAGTACTGAGGGCGGCACGGAAGGGGATTCAACTGCCAAAGCAGCAGATGAAACTCGGGTAATCAAACATGCCATGGGAGAAACGGAAATCACGGGAACGCCGCAGAGAATCGTAACCTTATTCCAAGGTGCGAATGATGTGGTCGCAGCTCTTGGCGTAAAACCGGTAGGTGTCGTCGAATCCTGGGTACAGCAGCCGGTCTATGAATATTTGCGTAAAGATCTGGACGGCGTACCTCAAGTGGGACAGGAATCCCAGCCTAACCTGGAAGAGATCAACAAGCTTAAGCCTGATCTCATTATCGCAACCAAAATCAGACACGAAGAAATCTATAGTCAGCTGTCCCAGATCGCCCCAACGGTAGTCACCGAGACACTGTTTGACTGGAAAGAAACGTTAAAGCTGGTTGGTGAGGCGATGAACAAAACAGAGGAGTCGGGCAAAATGCTCGCGAATTGGGAGACGCGCGTAGCGGATTTCAAAGAGAAGATGGGTGACCGTCTGCCGATCGAAGCGACAATTACAAACTTCAGAGCGGATCAGGTTCGCATTTTCTACATGGGTTATGCAGGTAAAATCCTGAAGGAGCTTGGTTTTACAAGACCGGCAGGACATGATGCAGATACATGGGGCGTTGAACTGACATCCAAAGAAGCTATTCCGGATATGAATGCAGACATGATCTTCAACTTCAATTCAGGTACGGATGCAGCTGCAATTGAGAAAAACTATAAAGATTGGACAAGCAGTCCTCTGTGGAAAAACCTAGACGCCGTGAAAAATAACCAACTCGTTCAGGTCGATGAAGTGGCCTGGAACATGGCGGGCGGATACACATCGGCTAACATGATGCTGGACGATCTATACAAACAGTTTAACCTGACTAAATAATAGGAGCAGGATCTGTCATGCACCAGAACATTCGTTAGCGAAGTGTATGGGCAGGCAGGTCCTGTTTCACTTTATCGATGAAAGAGTGAGTGTATGTTTCCCCTTTTTAACAAGGCAAGTGCCAAACTATACGGGCTGCTTGGACTGGTGGTTCTTATGATTACCGCCGCAGCTGCCAGCATGATTTTAGGACGCACACCTATTACGTTTCACATGCTGTGGGATGCGTATCGGTCCTATGATGAAACTTCGGTAGAACATGTCGTGCTTTTGACGGAACGACTGCCGCGCACCATTATTGCAGCCGTTGTAGGTGCAAGTCTGGCTGCAGCAGGTGGACTAATGCAGGCACTGACGCGTAACCCACTGGCATCCCCAAGTGTGTTCGGAATTAATTCCGGTGCCATATTTTTTATTGTTATTGCGGTCGTGGTATTATCCGTTTCGTCCCTGACAACGATGATGTGGTTTGGATTTGCGGGAGCGGCGATTGCTGCAGCCGTTGTGTATATGCTGGGCTCTCTGGGCCGTGACGGATTGACGCCGATTAAAATTGTACTTGCGGGCACTGCGATTTCTGCTTTGTTTGCCTCCTTTACACAGGCGATTCTGGTGCTCGACGGTACAGGACTGCAGGATGTATTGTTCTGGCTCGCCGGCTCGGTAAGCGGACGGACATTGGAGATGCTGTATCCGGTGCTGCCATACATGGCTGCAGCTGCGCTGGTGGCGCTGTTCATGGGCCGGCCAATCAATCTGTTATTAACAGGGGATGACATTGCCAGAGGTATGGGACAGAATGTGCTTCTGGTCAAAGTGATGATGGGGGTCGTAACGGTACTTCTTGCTGGCGGTTCTGTCGCAGTAGCTGGTTCCATCGGTCTGGTGGGGCTCATTGTACCCCATATCATGCGTATTTTTGTCGGCAATGACTATCGCTGGCTTATACCTTACTGCTTCTTAGGTGGAGCAATCCTGTTGATGTCAGCCGATGTGGTGGCAAGGTTGGTGATTATGCCGCAGGAAGTTCCGCTTGGTGTAATGACCGCTTTGATTGGCGGCCCCTTCTTCATATATATCGCTCGCAAGGGGGTGACAAAGATATGAGGAAACCGCTGGTGTATCGGAATAAAAAAGATACTGTCTCCATGCAGGTGGAGCGCAGGTCTGTGACTGTCATCTCCATATGCATCATTCTGTTCCTGGCAGCCGGAGTGATCGGTACAAGTCTAGGCAGTGACTTTATCTCCCCACTGGATGTGGTTCGAACGATCTTTGGACTGAACACAGGGGAGCATGACTTTGTCGTGCTGACACTGCGGCTGCCGCGTGTACTGCTCTCACTGCTGGTAGGTGCTGCACTGGGAATGTCGGGTGCACTGCTGCAGGGGATTATTCGTAATCCACTTGCTTCACCAGATGTCATCGGTATAACTGGTGGTGCTGCAGCAGCTGCTGTAGGGTTTGTAACCCTGCTGGGCGGAACCGTGAGTATCAAGCTGCTGCCGCTGTTTGCTGTTCTTGGGGCGATGGTAACGGCATTCATCATTTATATTCTTGCATGGAAAAAAGGAATCAGTCCGATCCGGCTTGTGCTGATCGGAATAGGTGTATCGGCTGTAACGGGGGCTGGCACGACCTTTATGCTGATTCTAAGCCCGTTCTATACGGCAAGTCAGGCTTATATCTGGCTGACAGGCAGCATCTATGGAGCAGCCTGGACAGACATTCAGACCATACTACCCGTCATTGTGATTGTTGTACCTATAGCTCTTTGGTTTGCGCGCAGCCTGAATGCACAGGAATTTGGAGATGATCTTGCTGCCGGCCTCGGCGTTACAGTGCAGCGGCATCGAACAGTTCTCCTGTTATGCAGTGTGCTGCTGGCCGGAACTGCGGTGTCAGCAGCCGGCACGATTGGTTTTGTCGGTCTGATTGCACCGCATATCGCAAGAAAGCTGGTAGGACGGATGTTTGGCAGTCTGCTGCTGGTGTCCGGATTCGTTGGTGCGCTGCTGGTATGTGCTGCTGATCTTGCTGCCCGCACCGCATTTCTACCGCTCGATGTGCCTGCCGGCGTTTTTACCGCGGGGATAGGTGCACCGTTTTTCCTGTATCTGCTGTTCAAAAATCGAAACCACTATTAAGGAGGAGAACGTCGTGAGTATTCTGGAAGCAAAGGAGCTTACCATCTCCTATGGAGCCGATCCCATTATAGAAAACCTGAATTTGACCATCCCCAAAGGAGAGATTACGGTCCTGATTGGCAGCAATGGCTGCGGTAAATCGACACTGCTTCGGACGATGGCAAGACTGTTGAAGCCCAGCTCGGGAACCGTGCTGCTGGATGGTGAGGAGATTGCCAAGCTGCCTACCAAAGAAATCTCAAGACGCATGTCCATTCTGCCGCAGGGCCCAACCGCGCCGGAGGGCCTAACGGTAAACCAGCTGGTTCGTCAGGGACGTTACCCTCACCAGACATGGCTTAAACAGTGGTCACGTGAGGATGAGCGCATGGTTAAGATGGCTCTGGAATCCACCCATCTGACTGCACTGGCTGATCGGCCCGTGGATGCTCTGTCCGGCGGTCAGCGTCAGCGTGCGTGGATTGCCATGACGCTGGCGCAGGGGACAGAAACGCTGCTGCTGGACGAGCCTACAACCTATCTGGATATGACACATCAGATTGATATTCTGGATCTGCTGTTTGAGTTGAATGAACAGGAAGGCCGTACCATCGTGATGGTACTTCACGACCTGAATCTGGCCTGCCGCTACGCACATCATATTGTGGCCGTACATAACAGGTCGATCTATGCAGAAGGTAAACCAGAGGACATTATTACTCGTGACCTCGTGCGCAGCGTTTTTCAGATGGAATGTGATATCGCTGTAGACCCGCTATTTGGCACGCCAACCTGTATCCCGCATGGAAGAGGCAGGAAGCTGAACGAGGAACAGAAGCGATATACACAGTTGGCCTGAGGAACGGAGATTCATACACACGTGCTGCTGGATACCGGAGCTCATTTACGTCCTACACCTACTGCACTTTCCCCCATGATTTATAACTGAACAGGCAAGCAGAAGAGTGCAAATGGCGCTGCTTGCCCGTTTGTTATGCCCTTTTTTTCTCTACTCATGTGCCCAATAAAACACCCCTCGATTAAAACTTTTTTTTCCTTTAAAGTTTTATATTGACATAAGACAAACAGGTACCCTAAAATAGGTTTTGCATGATATTGATAATCATTATCAATAAATTAACCGATAGGAAGGTTGGATATGAGATTACACGGTCCAGAAGGTTCCATATTTCCGAAGGGTATTGAAAATTTGCAGAATCGGCTGATTCTGAATAAAGCAAGAGAAATGGGCATTGCTTGCGAGCCGCTTGTAGATGGATGTGAGGATTTTCTGAAGCTGTCCCTGGAACATAAGCAGATCATCATTAATAAAACAAGGACCCACCGGCTGCCGCTGATTGCCGGACTGCTCGCCAAAAACAAGCAGGTGTGCAATCTGCTTTTGGAGGAGCGGGGCATGCCGGTCCCTTCACATGTTGTAGTCGATGGCATAGGGAAGGAAGCTGAAGCTTTTCTTAAGCAGCATCACTCGATCGTGGTCAAACCGCTTGATGCCAGCAGCAGCCGGGGGGTTACGCTCGATGTACGAACCAGTGCCGAGTTGGAAACTGCAATTCACCTCGCGGCCAAGTACGGCAGCAGCATACTGCTGCAGCGGTATGTAATCGGGACCGACTATCGGGTGCTGATTATTGATGATCAGGTAGCGGCGGTCAATGAATACCGCCCCGTATATATTATTGGCGACGGCAGCTCGTCTGTAATTCAACTCATTGAGAGGCTGAACTACAGCCGAATAGAGCAAACGGCCATAGGGGTGTATGAAGCTTTTCCCGAAATTGATGCCAATGATATGCGTCTGCAGGAAACGCTGCGCAAACAAGGTACTGGCTTAAATGATGTGCCGCCTGCGGGGATAGAGATTGAGCTGTATGACCTGCAGAATTCAGCAGCCGGGAAGATTAGCGAGTTTTACAGGGATTGCACAGATGACATTCATGCTGACAATGCCCGCATGTTGATTCAGGCCGCCAGGACACTTCAGATCGATGTTGCAGGTGTGGACGTTCGCTGTAAGGATATTCGAGTACCGATTACAGCGGCACAAGGAGGCATTCTGGAAGTCAACGCACTGCCAGATCTGACTCACCACGTTTATCCTCATGGCGGGACAACCAGGGATGTTGTGCGGCACTATCTGGAATATCTATGTCAGGGTTAGCGGTTGGTTGGAGCGTACATGGCACATGCTGCATCGGAGAATGGAACATTCAAATAACGAGTGTACAGGCAGTTCTATGCCTGAATCGATGATAAGGGGCGTTAGACAGTTATGTCAGTAGAGGTACAGACGGAATACCTGAAGCTGCAGCAGGAGAAGGAGTCCAATGCACGAGCTTATCCCCGGCATTTTCCGCTCGTCATCAGTAAGGCCCAAGGCATTAAACTTACGGATACGGAAGGCCGTGAGTTCTACGACTGTCTGGCAGGTGCAGGAACATTGGCACTCGGGCATAACCATGAGACGGTCGTCAGCGCCATTCGTAATGTGCTGGATCAGCAGATTCCATTACATACACTGGATTTGGCCACACCGCTGAAGCTTTCGTTTATGCAGGAGCTTTTTTCGATGCTGCCTGAAGAGATGCGGGATACATCCAGAATTCAGTTCTGCGGTCCAACGGGGGCAGATGCGGTGGAAGCAGCGATCAAGCTGGTGAAGCATGCGACAGGAGGGAAATCCATTCTGGCCTTTCAAGGCGGATATCACGGTTCAACCCAGGCGACGATGTCCATGAGCGGCAATCTGAGTAAAAAGGAACAGCTGCAGAGCCTCCTGCCAGATGTGCATTTCCTGCCTTTTCCGTATGAATATCGCTGTCCGTTCGGAGTTGGAGAAGGCATGACTGCCCGTTTAAGTTCACAGTACATTGAGAACCTGCTCGATGATTGTGAGAGCGGCATAGCGGCGCCATGCGCTGTGATTGTGGAAACGGTTCAGGGCGAGGGGGGAGCCATCCCGGCAGATATTCACTGGCTGCAGGAGCTGCGGCGTATCACGGCTGAACGCGGTATTCCGCTTATTATTGACGAAGTGCAGACGGGGATTGGACGGACGGGATGTATGTTTTCGTTCGAACATGCCGGTATAGTGCCGGATGTCATTATTTGTTCCAAAGCTGTAGGAGGCAGCCTGCCTATGTCTGTAGTGATTTACAAGGAAGAGCTGGACCAGTGGAAGCCGGGAGCACATACAGGTACATTCCGCGGCAATCAGCTGGCTATGGCTGCGGGTCTCGCCACGATTCGCTACATCCGCGAGCATGATGTGCTGCACAACGTGCATCTGCGCGGTGAGCAGTTCATGACACGATTGAACGGGCTGAAAGAACGTTTTGCCGAGATTGGCGATGTTCGCGGACGTGGGTTGATGATTGGGGTTGAAGTGGTGAACCCGTCAGGAGGCAGGGATCGACTCGGACACTATCTGCAGCATGGCGAACTGGCGTCTGTCATTCAGCAGCAGTGTTTCCGTAACGGGCTGATTGTGGAGCTTGGGGGACGCCATTCAGCAGTTGTACGTTTTCTGCCACCGCTAAATATTACAGAGAAGGAAGCAGACGAGGTGCTGGCGATCTTTGAACAATCGCTATCGGAAGCGGCTGCGTTAACGACAGCAGCATGTTAGGTCTATCGCTGCTTCGGCGGCATACGGTTTTACTTGCCATTCTGCTGGGTGCTTTCACACTTGTGCTTACCAATAGCGCGTTTAACCTGCTGCTGCCTTATTTCATCGAATATTATGATATTTCCACTACAGCGGGCGGCTGGATCATCGCTGTATACATGCTTGCTATGACATTAACGATGCCGCTGGCTTCGCTGATTGTAGACCGGCTGGGGCGCAAACGGACATATATGCTGGGCATCTGCATCTATGGCGTATTTTCTGTGATAGGGGCCGTGTTTCATGCTTCGATTGAAATGCTGCTGCTTGTACGATTCATGCATGGAGCAGCCGCTGGTCTGATGATCCCGTTATCTCTTGTGCTGCTGTTTGATGTCTACGGCCCGGAGGTTAGAGGACGCATTACGGGAGCGTGGGGTCTGCTGCTGATGCTGGCTCCTGCTGCCGGACCCACGCTGGGCGGGTTCATCATTCAGTATGGACGGCTGGAGATGCTGTTCTGGATCAATGTGCCCTTGGCTGTTTTTTCATTCATCGGGTGCGGCAAAGTGATTCAAGCTTACACGCCAGCTCGTAGGAAAACGTGGCATCCGTCCAGTGTGTTTCGGCTTGTTAGTGCCGTGGGTGCGCTCAGTTTGGGCGTACAGATATATGCCAGTCCGGCAGCAGCTCCGTGGATACCATGGACACTGATTGCACTTGGGGTGCTGCTGCTTATGCGTTTCATACACGTGGAGAATGGACGTGAGGAGCCGCTGATCCGATATACGCTGCTGCGCAGCAAGGGGGTTTTTCCGCTTACGGTTCTGATCTCAACCCTTCAGGACTGCGTGATGTTTGGGGTGATTTTCGCACTGCCGCTGCTTTTTCAGGAAGTGTTTCAGCTGTCACCAGCGCTTTCCGGTGCACTGTTCATACCACTCTCGGTCTCAACCAGCCTGTTCATGTGGATCGGGGGCAAGCTGCTGGATCGCGGCCGTTCGCTGCGATTCATCATCTGGGGGACGCTGCTGGTGTCGGTATCCATCCTGTCGTTTGCATGGCTGCCTATGGGGGCGTCCATCTGGATCATCGGGATGCTGATGGTATGCCGGGGCATTGGCGTAGGGCTATCCGGTATGAGCATCTCTGCTATTGGGCTGCAGGCGCTGCCTGATGATGATATGCATGAGGGTTCGGTTCTGTCCACCATGATTGAACGACTCGCTTCCTCGTTTGCAGTCATGGGTATGACGCTGTATTACGACATGCGCTGGCAGGCTCTTGCCGGAACTGGCAGAACGGTTGAAATGGCCAAATGGGCAGCACTCCAAGAGATCTGCACAGGTCTGGGCTGTGCCATTCTGCTGACATTACCTCTGGTCTTACTTATAACCCGAAAGAAGGTTGGCTTCATTGTTCAAAATGGAAAACAAACTCCGGTCCAAGGCGGAGCAGCGGGCCGATGAACATTCCTGCAAGCTGCTGCTGAACTGTTATATCCGTGAACTAGGGCCGGAAAGAGCAGATTATATGCAGCTTAACCCGGATACGCTGACGTATTCGATTACATTTCCAACCAGCGGTGTTCGTGTGATGGGATTGCTGTCCTATTACTCCGCTATGGGTGAGCATGAATATCTCAGTATGAACAGTAACGGACAAACCGTGCATTACCGTGATCTGGTGCGCTGGATTTCATATGAGATGATTGGAGACGGCAGTCCAGACAATGTACAGCGTGAAGCAGTTGAAGAGGAACATGACATCGGAACGAAAGCAAAACAAGTCACAGATCGGCTCACCGATTTTATGCAAAAGGTTGAAAACAGCGCAGCCAACCTGACGATGTACATCGAACAGGCATCCGGCTTCGGGGTGCAGGACTACACCACATCCGAACAATCTGTGCTGTATGGTCATCCGTTTCACCCGTTTCCGAAAAACTCCAAAGGTTTCACCGTACAGGATGTGCAGCGGTACAGTCCGGAACTGCGAACCTCGTTCCAGCTCTGTTATATCGCCGTGAGACAGGATGTGTATGCAGCGGAATGGGTAGAGCATGCGGATAAAATAGACCTGAAACAGCTTCTGGCAAGCCAGGAATGGCCTGTGTCAAAAGGAAAAATGGGTTTGTACGAGCTGCTTCCGTTCATCCATGGCAGTATGCACACATTTTGCATCTGGATGAGGTGCAGTCCTATATCCGTGAAGAGAAGCTGCTGCTGCTGGGCACTGCAGGCCCGCTGGCCTACCCGACCTCTTCTGTACGTACAGTGTATGTTCCAGCCTGGAACTGCAGCATTAAGCTGTCGCTGAACATGCAGATTACCAATATGATCCGGACGAACAGTGCCGAGCAGATGCGGCGGACTTTGGATGCGTCCAGATATGTACGGCAGCAGGCATGTTTTGATGCCGAGCCGCAGACCCACATTGCGTATGAGACAGGAGCAGCGACATGTAGGTTTGGAGACGAAAAGCTGACAAGTCTGTTCACCGTGGCCTTTCGTCCAATCGAATTTGATCCTGCCAATACATACGTATTGTCCAGTCTGGTCGAGTCGCCATGGCACGGAGCACCGTCCCGGTTAGCGATCATGCTTGGGGATAGACGGGATCACGTCAATTCCGGCAAAACGGAATCTGGACAGCCTACCCGACATGAACCGAGCGAACTTGAATACGCCAATCATGAATATATCCAGAGTGCAGCTGATGGACAGTGGAAGGCAGTACATTCTGCTGGCACTGCCAAACATAATGATGCCAATCGTGACAAGGTCGAGCAGTGGTTGTCACAATACTTGGCCTGCTCGCTGCTGCCGCTTGTACGGGCGGCTGGGGAAAAAGGCATTCATTTTGAAGCCCATTTGCAGAATACATTGGTGACGCTGGAGCAGGACATGCCGGTGGCTTTTATCGTGCGCGATCTGGAAGGGGTCAGTGTCGACCGGGAATTAATCAAGGAACTGTCTGTGGAACAGAGAGAGGTTCGAAGCTCGGGAACAGGGCGGCAGGCCGACCAGAAACTTGGACCAATATCCGAGCAAAAGCATAAGGGAAACTGTGGTTTGGACCAACTGCAGGATCAGTATGAATTACAGGATCAGTATGAATGGCATGGTCTGCATTCAAATCCGGGTCCAAAAAGGGAACCGTCCGGGCTTCTGTTTTATGCACGTGAG
Source organism: Paenibacillus sp. AN1007 (assembly GCF_040702995.1). NCBI lineage: Bacteria > Bacillati > Bacillota > Bacilli > Caryophanales > Paenibacillaceae > Paenibacillus > Paenibacillus sp. AN1007. The sequence goes on along the minus strand of NZ_CP159992.1, from coordinate 4,717,745 downwards.
CAAGCATGGGCGCGGACATCGTATTATTTTATCGTGAACCATCTGGGTTCATTAATCCATGTGCTGGCCCGGGATCTGGATGTGCCGGAGGAGTATTTCTGGATGCTGGTGCGTGAGATGCTGGAGGAAGAACTGACACGAACCGGTAACGTTTATGTGGAGCATTTGCTGACCGCAGACGCTTTTCTGGCCAAACAAAATCTGGTGAGCTGTCTTACGGGCATTAGTCAGACTCCGGCTTACGTGCCGGTAAGTAACGTCATGAAACGTTTAGGGAGTGAAGCGGGTGAGATTCGTGGAATTCGGAACTGAGTCAGACGGAAAGAAGACAGCAGATCACACAGCCACTACAGGGGATTCAGCGGCACAAGCAGCAGATCATATAGCAACCAAAACAACTTCAGCAGCTAAAGTAAACAAGAACCAGAGCAACCGCACGGACCCGGTATATGTGGAAGTTCAGGAGCGGATTATGCGGCAGACGCTGGAGGCAATGTGGTATGAGGATATTCTGGACAGTCAGGTCAGTGGCGGGAAATGGTGCACCAGCGGAGTTACAGCATCGGGCGAACCTGTGGTGTACTCCTGTGAAGCGGAGCGCAAGTTTTCGTTTGGCCGGGTGAAGGTGAGAAAAGGCTCCATTAAACGGGAAGGCAGCGTCTGCACCGATCTGGATCGGTTTCTGGAGGAAACGGTACTCAACCGCCTGCAGGGTGCACATGTGTCGGCCTTCATTCAGGAGCTGCAGGAAACGATGGCAAAAGACAGCCAGTGCCGTGCAGCACTGCCTCAGAGCATTCCTCTTCAGGATCGGCATTACGATGCACTCGAAAGTCACATGACCGACGGTCATCTATACCATCCGAGCTACAAGTCAAGGCTGGGGTTTTCACTCAGAGACAACCGGGTCTACGGTCCCGAGTTTAATGCAGACATGCCGCTCATCTGGATTGCGGTGAGAAAAGAACTGGCCCAAACGGCTGTATCCCGCGGATATGACTCTTCTACCCTGTTGGAACAGCAGCTGACCGAGGAGGATCTGCAGCAGTTCCGTCAGGTTTTGCATTCACTTCAGCAGCATCATTCGGAGAGTGCTTACGTTGAGCAGGCATTAGCACTGGATACAGATACCGTGACGAAGAGCGATAAATCGTATGATCTGGAGGAAGAGGGCGGCTCATGGGATAGCAGTTCTTATGTGTTGATGCCGGTTCATCCATGGCAGTGGGAGCATGCAGTGGAGTCGATATTCGCCAAGCAGCTGATGGATGGGGACATCGTCTATCTCGGTGCCTCGGCCTCAACCTATCGTGCGCAGCAGTCGATTCGCTCGCTCTCCAACCGGAACGATTCACAGGCACCTTATATCAAACTGGCACTAAGTATTACGAACACGTCAAGCACGCGTATACTTGCCCAGCATACCACGCAAAATGCACCCCTGATCAGCGATTGGCTGGCTCAGCTGGTACAGGAAGATGAGCTGCTGCAGCAGGAGCAGTTTGCCATTTTAAAAGAAATTATGGGCTGTTCGTTCCGTTACGAACAACTACCTGTAACCCAGTACGGGCGTGCCTATGGGACTCTAGGTGCGATCTGGCGCGAAAATGTGTCCGTTCACCTGAACGAAGGTGAAACGGCCTGGCCGCTGAACGCACTCATGCTGGTGCAGCGAAACGGGATTCCTTTTATACAGGAGGCCATCCAGCAGCATGGTGTACAGAATTGGGGAGAGGCACTGGTTCGTACGCTCACCCTGCCGATTATTCATCTGCTGTATGCACACGGGATTGCGCTTGAATCCCATGCGCAGAATATCATTCTGGTGCTGGAGGACCATCTGCCGAAACGGATCATTATCAAGGACCTGCACGATGGCGTCCGTTATGTCCCGGATCGGCTCATGCACCCGGAACGGGCACCGAAGCTGCATCCTGAACCGGAAACTCACCGTAAATTCAATCGGTATTCGTTCATCTACGCGGAGGATGTATCGGAGGTTCGCGACTATACGTATGATGCATTTTTTTTCATCTGTATGACGGATACTGCACTGGTGCTGGAGAGATTCGGCCTATCGGAGGAACGATTCTGGCAGCTGTGTACAGGTGTGATTCTGGACTATCAGCGGCAGCATCCCGAGTATGCAGAGCGGTTTAAGATGTATGATCTTCTGGCAGCCGATGCGCTGATCGAAGAGATGACGAAGCGCAGGCTGTATGGCGATAGCGAGCTGCATTTCCGCAGGACAAGCAATCCGCTCAAGCTGGCTAAGGACATGCTTGAACAGACAGCAGGCATGCAATGAGAGTTAACACACTTAAAGACAAGATTGCGCGAAAACAGGACGTATTTGGCCTATTCGTCTCCATACCGCATCCTGTCATCCTCGAGATGATCGGTCATGCGGGATATGACTTTGTCATTATTGATCTGGAACATGCTGCGACGTCTATGGAATCCGTAGAAGAGTTGATTCGGACTGCCGAGCTGGCAGAGCTTACACCTCTGGTACGAATTTCGAAGGTGGAGCGGGCCGAGATTCTGAAAGTGCTGGACTGCGGGGCACAGGGGATCGTCATTCCGCATGTGGAAACGCTGGCTCAAGTGAAGGAAGCCGCACATCATGCGTTTTATCATCCGCTGGGGATGCGCAGTCTAAACAGCGGGCGTCCAGGAATATTCGGGAAGTTTCCGCTGACAGATTACATCGAGAAAGCGAATGCGCAGGTCATGATTGTGCCGATGATCGAAAGTGTGAAGGGTGTGCGGCAGAGTTCGGAGATTTTGTCTCATCCTCAGGTGAGCTTTGTGCTGGAAGGGGCGGCAGATTTGTCGCAATCACTCGGTGTGCCTTGGCAGACGGATCACCCGGATGTAAGGGAAGCGCTGAAAGCACTGCATGAGACTGCGCAGCAGGTAGGGGTACCCTATGCCGCGGTAACGAGAGGAATAGAAGACATGACGTTATGGCGTGAGCGGGGCGTACACATTTACGTGCTTGGAGATGACCGCAATACGGCATTTCGAGCTTACGCCCAGAAGCGGAATGACTACGGAAGTGCAGGTGGACCAACATGAAACCGAGTATACAGCAGGCGCTGCATGCACTATGTTGTGAAGAAATGGACGAACCGGTCTGCGCATATATCTATGACCTGGCTGGTATCCGGGAGCAGGTGCGCGGCATGCTGCACACGATGCCGGCAAACACGAAGTTATTCTATGCGATCAAAGCAAACCCCGATCCGCGAATCATTGAAGCGCTGCTTCCATTGGTGAAGGGCTTTGAGGTAGCTTCCATTGGCGAACTGCTCAAAGTTCGGGCGGTAAACCGCGAGGTTCCGATTCTGTTTGGCGGCCCGGGCAAGAAAGAAAGCGAGCTGAGGCTGGCAGTAGAACACGGGATGAGCTTTATTCATGTGGAGAGCTTGCTGGAGCTGCGACGCATCCTGCTGATTGCGAAAGAGCGAGAGCAGGAACAAGGGATAGAGCCCGGAAGAGAGTCAGAGCAAGGGAGAGGGGGAGAAGGAGAGGTACAGCTGCCAGAGGTTCGTGTGCTTCTTCGCATCAACCTGCGCAGCAGTACGCTGCCTCATACGAAGATTGTGATGGGCGGGGGGCCAAGTCCGTTTGGTATCGATGAGCAGGATGTGGAGGAAGCGATTGAACTGATTCGCCTTGAAGGCAAGGGCGCAGTTAAACTGAGCGGATTCCATTTCCATTCCTTGTCCAACAATATGGATGCCAGGCTGCATGCCGAGATGATCGACCTGTATTTGCAAAAAGTAGAGCACTGGCAGCAGCAGTATAACCTGCATATTGAAGTTGTAAATGCGGGCGGCGGATTCGGTGTAACGTACGACGGCAGTCCAGGGTTCGACTGGCCTTTGTTCACGGCCCTTCTGCACCAGAGCGAGCGAAGGCAGCGTTTAGCTTCAAGCGGGGGAGAGCTGTTCTTCGAATCAGGCCGCTTGTTAGTGGCAGATCACGGGTACTATGCAGCCGAGGTGACGGACATCAAACGCTCGCACGGACAGATGTTTGCCATTTTGCGAGGAGGTACCCATCATCATCGCCTGCCTGCATCCTGGGGGCATAATCATCCATTTCAGATTGTGCATACGGATCGATGGAAGCATGCATTCGGTAGACCCGAAATAAGGGAAGAACGAGTCCACATTGCAGGTGAGTTATGTACACCAAAGGATCGCATGCATTCAGATGCAGCAGTCGAGCTGTTACGAGTGGGCGATATCATTGTGTTTGTAAAATCCGGTGCGTACTCCTGGACGATTTCGCATCATGATTTTCTGGGACATCCGCATCCGGCATTCCACTATGTGACGGAGGACGATGAACATGTCAACACTACTCATGCAGTATTCCAGTCGGCAGGCCGCTGAACTACGGGTGATGTCCGATCTGATGAACAGCCTGCTGGCGGAGCAGCTGCTTCCGCTGAACGATGATTCGTTTGTGGATTTAGCTGCGTCCCCGGCACTGCTTCGGCAGTTGTACAAAGGATACGAAGCAGAAGGGGACCGCAGCGGCAGCGGATCGGATTCGACGAAGGATCAGCCTGCTGCTGCAGTATCCCGTTACAGACTGCATATCGAAGGTGTATTGTGCCTGGTGGAAAAAGGAGTAAGGCAGGCGATTCAGTGGGTACACGGATCACCAATCTATGAGACGAAGCCGGATGGCAGCCGGGCGCGGCTTCTTACTCCGGCAGAAGTGGGGCGCGTGGTGCTGCAGCACGCGCTATCCGAGCATGCCTATGCACAGCCAGGAGCAGCGGATTTTCTGGCAGGTCTGGATATCGCTGTGCAGCAGTATGCGCTCGGATGGGATCAAGTAGAGCAGTTATCCACCCATACTCCGAAGTCTGCATATGAATGGTTTGTCCACAGTGAACGTATTGCCGCACTCCGGGATCGGCCGTTTCATCCATCTTCCAAAGCGAAAATAGGGTTTAGCGCGAGTGATGTCACTCAGTACGCAGCCGAGTTTGGGAAGGCGATTCGGCTGCGCTGGGTGGCGATCAAGCGGGATATGGTGCAGCAGGGATGCGAAGACGGATTGGCTATCATGGATGTATTGTACGATTCGCAGCGTGAAGAGATGCAGCATGAGTATCTTCGCAGAGGTTTATCCATGGATGCATATTTGCCGATGCCCGTTCATCCGTGGCAGCTGGAGCATGTGGTCCTGCCCCGGTTCACCAAAGAAATCGTAGAAGGTACCATCGTTGTGCTGGATGTACAGATTGGAGATGTCTTCGCCACCTCTTCCCTGCGGTCGATGGCTCAAAACGCCGAATCAGCTCTGATGCTCAAGCTGCCTGTCAGTGTGCTGTCGCTGGGTGCGGCGCGTTATCTTCCAGTGGTTAAGCTGCTCAACGGACTTGCAGGTGAGCATATGTTAAGGCACGCGGTGGCTTGTGACGAGTCGTTGAAAGACAAGGTATATCTGTGTGAGGAGCGGAACTGGTGGGGTTATATGCCCAAGGCGATGGGACTGTATGATGATCACCCGCGGCATCTGGCGGCACAGATTCGTGTCTATCCCGCAGAACTGCTGGATGATGCTTATAAAGTCATTCCGATGGCTGCATTGGGTGTGAATCTAAACGGTCATCATCTGTTAAGTCAAATCATAGGTAGAGGTATAGGTGCCGAAGACGTGCTGGAGTTCTACAGCCAGATGACTGCCGCCTTCTATGATATCGTCATGCGGCTGTTCAAGGTAGGTGTTGTACCAGAGATTCATGGTCAGAACTGCTGCCTTGTCTTACAGAATAATCAGGTAAAAGGATTGTTATTCCGGGATCATGATTCGGTCCGTCTGCATCAGCCGTATCTGGACCAGCACGGAATTGCCGATCCGGCGTATCACATTCGGCCGGGTTATTCAAACAGCTTGTATAACGAAACGATCGAGAAGCTGATCTTTTATGTGCAGTCTCTCGGGACGCAGGTGAATCTGGCTGCGGTCATGGAGTCCTTGAGCGAAGTGTACGGCATCCCGGAAACGAAGTTCTGGGCGATCACGGAGCAGGCCTGGCGGGAAGCGCTGCAGCAGGTGCAGCTTCCCGAGGCGGACAAGGCCGCGCTTGCTCGCGTCATTTTCGAGAGCGAGACATGGCCTGTGAAGTTGGTTGTCCGTCCGCTGCTTGAGGCGGATGGTGTGCCTGGTGCGATGCCGTCGGGCAAAGGCCAAGGGGGGAACCCTTTTTATAAGGGATAGGTGGAGTGTATAAATGAGAAGGTGGCCCGAGTGTCGGGCTGCCTTTATTTGACGTTTGGTCTGTGTCGGGTGTTATTAGGATACTGCGAGTAGAGATTAGCAGTGTTAATGAAAACGTTCACTTTATTGCTTAATTAATTGTGTGAAATGACGTTACAAAAGAGAGACAAATGGTATAATCGGTGTATTGTTACTGCTGTAATAGATCATTTTTGGTTTATTTCGAAAAGGTTTTCGGTATACAGGGAAAATGGGACTGTTCAATACAATGAATATTCAACCAGAAGAGAGTGAGAGACGACATGAATGAGAAGAGACTTTTTAATGACGGATGGCAGTTTGCCAAAAGCGGACTCGGTGTTACGGAGCCGGGAGATCTGAGTTTTGAACCGGTTGAGCTTCCCCACGACTGGCTGGTCTACAATACACTTGATCTATACGAGAACAGCATAGGTTGGTACCGCAGGACGTATCCATATACGAAAAATGAGCAGCAGGTACTTTTGTGTTTTGACGGGGTATATATGGATTCGTCCGTATATGTGAATGGGCAGTTTGTTGGCGAGTGGAAGTATGGATATGCTGCGTTTGAGCATGAAATTACGAATGCTTTGGTGGAAGGCGATAATGAAATTCTGGTCAAAGTCGTGCATCAAAGCCCGAACAGCAGATGGTATTCCGGCGCGGGCATCTATCGTAATGTGTGGTTGAAAACGCGGGACCGCAGCCACATTGTCTCGGATGGCATCTACGTATCCGTACAGCAGCAGGCGGATGGCTGGCAGGTAGAGGTAGATACGGAGCTGCATCTGGAACAGCATCAGCGTGCACAATTGGTGCATACAGTGCTGTATAAGGGCCAAGTTGCGGCTTCGTCTCAGGCGGAGGTTCAGGCAAATGCACCTAACGATGTTTTCATCAACAGTCAGCAGCTACAAATGCAGAATCCCGAATTGTGGAGCCCGGATACACCACAGTTATATGATCTCGTAACGGAACTGCGGCTGATCACGGATCATCAGCGGGAACAGGTGATTGAGTCTGTATCACAACGAATCGGCTTTAAACATGTCAGACTGGATGCCGCTGAAGGCTTCCATCTGAACGGGGTCAAAATGAAAATGAACGGTGTCTGCGAACACCATGATCTCGGGGCGTTAGGGTCCGCTTTTAACGTGGCGGCGCTTAGAAGAAGATTTGTTTTGCTGAAGGAGATGGGCGTTAATGCCATTCGGACGGCGCACAACATGCCAGCGAAAGAGTTCATGGAACTTGCCGATGAGATGGGCATGCTGGTGGTGTCCGAGGCGTTTGATATGTGGGAACGAGCCAAAACACCGTACGACTATGCACGATTTTTCTCTGAGTGGGCATATCGGGATGTTCGCAGCTGGGTGAGGCGGGACCGAAATCATGTCAGCCTGGTTATGTGGAGTATCGGGAATGAAATCTATGATACCCATGCGGACGAGCGCGGACAGGAAGTGACGCGAATGCTGATGGAGTACGTGCAGCAATTTGATCCGAAAGGCAATGCACGCGTAACCATCGGTTCCAACTACATGCCTTGGGAGAATGCCCAGAAATGCGCAGATATTGTGAAGCTGGCCGGATATAACTATGCCGAGAAATATTATGACCAGCACCACGCAGAGCATCCGGACTGGATTATCTATGGCAGCGAAACATCCTCCGTTGTTCAGAGCCGGGGCATCTATCATTTCCCGTATGAACAGCCTGTACTCGACGACGATGATGAGCAGTGCTCGGCACTGGGGAACAGTACAACGAGTTGGGGAGCCAAGTCGCCGGAATACTGCATTTTGGCTGAACGCGATCATCCGTATTCCCTGGGACAATTCCTTTGGACCGGATTTGATTATATCGGGGAGCCGACACCGTATCATACGAAAAACTCGTATTTTGGACAGCTGGACACGGCCACGTTCCCCAAAGACTCCTATTATATTTACCAAGCGGCTTGGACGGATTATAAGAAAAGCCCGATGGTGCACCTATTCCCTTACTGGGACTTCAGCCCGGGTCAGATTATTGATGTGCGTGTATGCAGCAATGCACCTAAGATTGAGCTGCAGCTGAATGGCAGGAGCATCGGAACGTACGAAATTGATCATGCTCATGGAACACAGCTGTCGGGCTGGTGGAAAGTGCCGTTCGAAGAGGGCGAGCTGAAAGCGATCGCTTATGATGAGCACGGTACGGTTATTGCCACCGATGTCCAGCGTTCCTTTACCGACGCGAGCAGGATTCGTTTACAGCCGGATCGGCAGCAGCTGCGGGCGGACGGTAAAGATCTCACTTTTGTAGAAATTACAGTGGAAGATGATGTGGGAAATCCGGTGCAGAATGCAAACAACCGAGTGCAGGTGAAGGTGTCGGGTGCCGGGCGTCTGTTGGGTCTGGATAACGGGGACAGCACGGACTATGACCCATATAAAGGGCTCAGCCGCAGACTGTTCAGCGGCAAACTGATGGCGATTATTGGTTCTACGCAGGAAGCGGGGACCATTCAGATTGAGGTGACCTCAGCAGGATTGCAGGGAGAGACAGCTTCATTTGAATCTAAGGCCGCGGATGAGGGGCGAGAATCCATAACAGCAAGTGTGAATCGGGAAGGAAGAGGGAGCCGTGTTCAAACGGATGCCGCTCCTGTCCGAAACCACCAACAACCGGTCTTTATGAAAAATGAGGAGCGTCCGGTGCTGACAGGCAGCGCTCAGGAGATTCCTTTGCGGAAAATCGAGATCATCAGTGAATCAGGCCAGCTGCTCGATCCGTCCACCCCGGAACTGATCGTTACAGCCAAACTGTATCCGGAGAATACCTCTTACCGGGATATCGAATGGTCTGCAGTAAATGATGCCGGCATCGTGTCGAACATCGCCAAAGTGCAGGCTGTAGATGCCCTTCCGGGAGAGGGCACAGGTGCACGGAGCATAAACGAACATCAGCATATCGTAAAAATAGCTGCCATGGGCGACGGGACGTTCCGTTTGCGTGCTGCCAGCAAAAATGGTACAGACAAAATCAAACTGATCTCCCAGCTGGAATTTAAAGCGGAAGGTCTAGGGACAGCCTATAAAGACCCGTACTCATTTATCACTGGCGGCCTGTATGATTACAGCAAAGGTGACGTCGGCAATGGCAATGAGCGAGGTGCAGCCACGAGCCGGGATGGCGAGACTCATGTGGGTTTCCGCAGCATCGACTTCGGACCGTACGGTTCGGATACGATTACGATCCCGATTTTCGCCCTGTCGACTGAAGAATACTTCATTCAGATCTGGGAGGGCATGCCGGATGAAGAGGGAAGTACCATGGTGGCTGATGTCGTGTATGACAAGGAATCCATATGGAATGTGTATCAGGAGGAGACGTATCGTCTATCCAAACGTCTGAAGGGCATTACGTCAATCTGCTTTGTAGTGAAACAGAAGATTCATATTAAAGGTTTTTCGTTTGAACGCCAAAGTCGGGCCTTTGAACAAAATACGGCAGCCTCCTGTGATCATCTGTATGGGGATTCGTTCACGGTAAAAGAAGATCGCGTGGAAGGCATCGGGAACAACGTATCCCTGGAGTTCGAGCAGATGGATTTTGCGAGTGAAGGCGCGTCAAAGCTGGTGATCTGCGGGGCTTCGCCGATTGATAAAAACACCATTCATATCCGCTTCTCGGGTGCGGACGGACAGCATAATCAGCTCGTGGAGTTCACCCAATCCGCAGGATATGAGGAACGTACATTTGAACTGGAGCGCGTATGCGGGGAGCAAAAAGTGACTTTTATCTTCCTGCCAGGCAGTCAGTTTGATTTTGACTGGTTCCGGTTCGAGAAATAATATACAGCTGCAGCACAAATCAAAATGAGTTAAACAAATCCTCCTCCAATCACAGTTGTTTATTCAGAACCGCTGTTGATTTGAAGAGGATTTTTCTTTTGTTCTGGTTAGGTTAAGTTTCTGCTATGTCCCAGATGTTCATCAGGTGTAATTAATGTGCTGATGCAGCCTGATTCGTGTCATCCATGTTCAATGCAGCCCTGCTGCGATCCCAGGTTACATTCAATCCGAGTCCCTGGAACATTTCATACGGCGCTGTGACCGCTCCCGAATAATTGCCTATAGGCTCGCTCAACGTTATAACCTGCGCTTCCTTAGGTTTATTCTGATTCCTGCTGCTTACCGTATACTGGGCTTCGTTTGGTCTGACTGTAATGATCCGATCATTATAGGTTAACGTATAGTGACTTTGTTGTCCTTCCGTCGTATGCACTTGAAATTGTGCTCCAAGTGCTGTCGCAATGACCTTGATAGGAAGCTGGAGTGCGGCCGATGTTTCAACAGCAGGATACATGGAAGGGAGCAGTTTGCCATTTACAATCAGATCTGTACCCAGTTTGGCCTGAACAGGAGTGTACACCATACCTCCCGAAGACGTTGCCGGTGCACCTGCCTCCTGATATTTGTCCCCGCCCCATCCCCAGACGGTTCCATTGGAGGAACGTGCAAGACTGTGGTAGTAACCGGCTGAGACATCCGTAATGTCCGATAACTGCTTTATTTTCCCTTGTTTGCCCGTTACGGTGTTCCCATAGCTGTATACCTCACCTTTTGCAGTCACCAGAAGGACGTAATTCGAGCTGGCATCCATCTTTTTCACGGTGAGTTCATGATGATAGGGAGTTCGTTTCCCTTTTGAATCTACTCTCCACACTTTTCCTTTAGCGTCGAGCACCAGCAGATCTCCGCTTTGATCGGTGATGTATGAGATACGGGTCAGTCCTTTGATCTGTTTTGGCTTGGATGGACCGGCGTTTGTTTTATCTGCTTCCTTCCACGTCCACACCGAGCCGTCCTTCTTCAATGCGTACCCATCCATACCTGCAAGCGCAGTTTGAACAACATTATTCAATCCACGAATCGGGTGGAGTACAGGCTCCCGTTCAGCCTCATGGCTTGAAGTACCCGGTAACTTGTCAGTTGGATTATGCCAGGATTGAACGGTCCCATCCCGCAGCAGAACCAGACTTGTAGAAGATCCTGCGGTAACACCAGCAGCATTGGTAATCCCGGGGACCGCGCGTGGAGTTCTGCCAGCTCCCCAGTGCCAGACCGATCCATCCGCTTGAACCGCTGCACTGTAACCCCCGCCGGAGGTGGAGATGGCTGTAACGTCAGATAGATGCGGAATACGTACGGGACTAAATGTGTGACGATACCGTATCGTTTCACTGATCCCGAGTTCCCCTAACAGATTACGACCCCAGGACCACACCGATCCGTCACTTCTTAACGCCACAGTATAATAGTAACCTCCTTCTACAGCTGTGTAGTGAAGCTTTTGCTCTGTATTGGAGGATACAGGAGATACAGCGGGTGCCGAGACCGGGCGGTCCGAAGCATTCCCTGTGAAAGGCTGCCCTTCAACGGCTGCAGCTGATGCATCCGTACTGGTCACCGAAGACAGCAGGCTTAACAGCAGACAGGATACAGCTCCAGCAGATACTACTGCCTTGGTAAGACGGCGGAACGATTTGCTCTTTGGCGTGTTCATTGGCTGGGGATATGAAGAGGAGGAACTTTTTTCTGTTGTTACATGATTGGCCGGGACATTTGAATACATGAAATCGCCTCTTTTTTGAAGTGATAGGAAATATGGAAGTACTGTTAAATAAACGCAGGAAAAGGGACGAAGGTTACACAGAAGGCAGGAAAGTCCATAAAAAAATTTCAAGGTCAATCATTCATAAGCGGGTAATCTCTTGGTAAAACGTAACCTATCCAGTAATCTTTACGTTGTACATATTGAGGTGATTTCTTTGAATAAATACATACCTATGTTGTGTCTGGCGGCTGTACTCATGGCAGGCTGTAGTTCGAATACTCCGCAGCAAATCGCTGAATCGGGTGAGAACAGCAGTCCTTTTCCGGCTGTGATCGAGCCGCACAACCCGGAGCAGGCCGAAGACAGTGGAGATGTCGTCGTTCTGTTGGGTGAAATGCGAAATCGCGATACATGGAAGAATTTCATGAAAAATGTGAAAAGACATCAACCGGATCAAGTTCGTGTAACGACATATACCATCGAGGGTGGACCGATTATTCATGAGCTGATCTATGACGGCAGGGTGATTCAGACCACGTACGACAACTCAAGAGATATGTATGGTTCCGACGAGACCGAAAAGACGAATACCTGTAAAGGGATCGGCACAACAAAAGATAAACCTTGGCGCACATTCTATATCCTGACTGGCTGCGAAAAAGAAAATATATTCTCCATCCCCAGCAGCTAGGGGAGTGAGTGTTGTTATGAATGAGGAGCATGATGCGTTACAAAGGCGCATGCTCCTAATGGGTTCTTTTATCCCGTGAACAGGTTTATATAAGGTAGGTATCATCGCATTTTTTGAAGCTTGACGAACAACGAAGAAAGGGGTCAACATATGAGAAATGTACTAACCGAATGGCATGCTGCATCTCAGATTTTTCCTTCATTCCTTATCCAGAGACAGCAGGCTCCAATCTTGCAGGAGGAGTGGCTGAAACAGCTGGAAGAGCTGGTGATGTGGGTGCTTCTCGGTATAGTTGTGATTCAACTGCTGCTCCGGGTGTGGGTTCGCTTGGTGAAGGGACCTTATACAGACGAAGAAGTAGAGCAGGCAGATCCTTTGTTACTGGCTTATCTGCGCAGTAAGGGACAGCTGAAGCTGAAGGATACCCAGGCGTCCCTGTTCCATCTGACTCGTCAAGGCATTTTGTCGATGCGAATTGTGAAATCCAAAGGGCGTTATCGGAAAGACCGAGGACAGTCGAATGCTTCCTCTGCACCGAACACAACGCTGGAGTACAGCGTTCAATCTGCGGGTGCTGCCGGATCGCCGGATGAGCAGCACTTCATGCAGTGGTTGTTCTCCCAATACGGTTTCGGTAAACAACGGCTCAGGCTGGATGCTTTGGCTGGACCCAGCTCAGAGGAAAGTGAACGGCCAGAAGATATGAAATACTACCGTGCCAAGGAAAAGAAGCAGCTCGAAGACATACAGTCGTGGAAAGAACGAGTAGTAGAGACGAGAAGCTGGGAACCGTTGATTCGAACGCCGCTGCTTCTGAGGTGGCTTGTATATGTAATGTTCCCTGTGATGATGCTGCTGACAGGTATCGTATGCTTTGCAGAACGTGTCTCAGTACCGGGAGTAATCGGTTTGGCCGTTACGGCAGTAATCTGGTTATTCGTTATTCGCAAAATTCATGTACGCCTGCTCTACCAAATCGCCTGTGTTGGACTAATCATCAGCTTAAGCTTGGCGATCTCTGGTAATTCCGAGTACACTTCATGGCTCTACACGATCATTTTTATGTCACTGTTTGTCAGGCTCCTGCTGCCTGCAAGGGAAGTCGTTCCATCTTTCAAAGATTGGGAGGCCTCTATGCTTCGCTGGCGCAGACGCTATAAAAAAGGCATTCCAGCCGGACGGCTGAGTGATACGGCAGAGACACTGGAGCAGATCATTCAAACTGCGCTGGTGCTGGGAATCGGCTCACGATGTGTGCGTAAGACGGATTGGTCCGTGCTTCAGCAGCACCCTGATCCTGAGCTTAGACGTCTGGCAGATCGTGAGCCCGCGAGGGCAGACAGTTTGCCTGGATCAACAGCGTTGAAGCAGACCCCTTTATTGGTGCTTGCTCTGCACCTGAGAGGGATATACCGGGCAATGTCTGCGGCAGAGTTTCCGTACGATCGTTACAATTATATTTTTGGAACGGTTTTCCCGGGATCGGGAGGAAGCGGGGGCTCTCCGGTCTATACGGATAGTTATAGTGGAAGCGGCAGCAAGCATTCACACGATTACGATAGTTCAGGCAGCCACCATCACGGATCAGATAGTGGAGATTCAAGCGGTGGCGGGGACTCGGGCGGCGGCGGAGATTGAAGGTATGCAGCAATTCATGTACTCATGGCGACAGTGAGATAGAGAATAATCGGAAGTGCAAAAATGATCATGCCAAGCAGGATAGCCATAATGATAATGATTCCTTTTTTGTTCAAGACGGATGCTCCTTTCAGATAGAAGATTGTGGAGAATCATAGAAAATAAAAATCAGGATATGCCTAGTGAGGTAGTGTACCATATTGTGGGGGTTCCTATTAATGAAGAAGTTAGTACTGTTATGTACGTTTATTCTCGTAATCACAGGATGCGGGCAGCACAATAGAGAGAAAGCAATTGAGGAGCTGACTCAACATGAGAGCAGTGGTGCTTCGTTGGCTGTATTTACCGATCAGACAGCAGAACGGCCGTTTATCGTGGATTTACAAACGCAGCTGAATGAAGTGAACAATAACCATTGGAGAGCCGAGGGACCTATTACCAACGTTAACTTTTATAATGTTAGAGACAAACATCCATTTGATTATGAGGACATTTTTGATCTGCACACGTATCCGTACATGATCCTGTTTGAGAACGGTCAGATCACTTTAGAGACGCAGCGGCCCGAAGAGATCATGCAGTATTTTAAACAAAAACAGAAGAATTAGAAGCTATATCTATTGGATGTAATATGCGTACATGTGCAAGCTTGGCTGCCTGAAGTAGTTACCTAAATACCGAATGAATGAAGCGAAAAATGCTTCTTCTGTTCAATTCCAATGTGAATTTAGAATTGTTAAAATTTAGGTATAACGACTACGATCAGGTTGGCGGTGAGATGGCATGACACGGATTCAGGTGCACCCGGATGAGCTGGGAAAAAACGCCCGTCTGCTGCAGCAGAGTAAACAACAGCTTGGCAAAATTGTTTATGAATTGGACAAGACGATGTATTTGTTACAATCCGAATGGTCGGGTGTGACGAGCGAGAAGTTTTTTTGGGATTTTATGAATATTAAAGAGCATGTATTTCCCTCTGCACTTGGGCTGCTGGATAAATTTCAGAATAAGATAACGGAGACATTAAGCGCATTCAAAAAAGCAGACCATTCAGAAGGGGAAATGCTGCAAATCCCGGATAAGCTGGAGCCCAATTTCGCTGCGGGATTGATTGATAAAGCCATCGGCGATACGGTTACAGGCATTGGCGAGACCATAGAGGCATTCATCTATAATCCATTCAGTACATTGGGCAGCCTGGGCTATGATCTGACGGTTGGTAAAATCGTCGACGTTGGACGCGGAATAGGATTTGCCTGGGACACCGCATGGGGCACAGGTACAGCAAGATCCGACATCAAGCAGTTTGTAAACGAGCAGAAAAAACAGCTGAGTGAGGACGAGTCAGGGTACTATAAAGGAGCGGTGGTAGGCCAAGCCCTCTCTTATTTTCTTTTTGGCAAGGCTTTGCATTCGAAGGATCATCATGGATCGGGTGGATCAAATGGGTCAGGAGATGGTAAGAAGGAGCCGGAGAAGGGGAGTGGGAAAGAGGGGGCGGGTGACGCTGCTTCAAGATTAGTTACGGGTTCAGGTGTCTATACGCAGTATTCAGGTGGACTAAAGCAGGCGTCTAAAGAAGATGCTGGAGCCGATTTGCTTGCAGAAAAACTTGGTGGACAGTCGCGTATGATATTTAATAATGACCCCAAAAATCGAGAATTTGATACAGTTTCTGACCAATACATCGGTCAGACTAAAACATCAATGAATAATCTAAGCTCTCAATTTAGGGAACAGGCAAAGGCCACTATTGAGGCTGCTGTGGAAACAGGTAGAAAGGCATACTTTCATTTCGAGACAGCCCCAGCTGATAAAGTAATTAGACAATTAAGAGAATATGAGAAGAGATACAACGTTGAGATTATAATTGATATCTCACCATTCAATAAGAATTAAAGAGGTGAAAGTATGTATCAATACCATGGTTGGGCAGTTGTTTTAGCAAGTACAGGTGATGAGACGTGTTATGAAGAAGTAGTTATTTTTGAAACAGTTGAAAAGTATATTAAGGATTTACAGCCGAATGTAGATGTTTTAGACATAAAGGTGATCAACGGACAATACCATCTTTGGATGAGCGGACTATGGAATCATGAGCCTTCTTCCAAATTTCATCCGGTGGAAATAATGAAGAATGTAGGAATCCAAGCCCCCGGCTCATACGGTATGCTCTATGTGTATAATGATGAACACCCAATACATTTTAATGAGTTTAATGTATATGTTCTTAAGAGAGGTAATGTTGAAGAAAAACATGACCCATTTTTGTCTCCATTAATACCCGTTGTAACCGATGATTCCGAATTTTAGTATTAAACTCATTTTAGAAAATAATTAAATGTTTATCTTCTTTTCGGTGGAAAAAACTAAATGATAAATCCGATTCAAAAACAGGTTGATTATGGTGAGATACCACCTTTCTTACCTGTTTTTCTTTTATTCAATGCAGCTGGATGGTATCTGGTTAGAGTACGTATTTAGTTTTAATCTATAGTTTATTCTTGAAACAAATAGAGTATAGTATGCGTACATGTGCAAGCTTGGCTGCCTGAAGTAGTTACCTAAATACCGAATGAATGAAGCGAAAAATGCTTCTTCTGTTCAATTCCAATGTGAATTTTATTTGTTAAAATTTAGGGATAACGACTATGATCAGGTTGGCGGTGAGATGGCATGACACGGATTCAGGTGCACCCGGATGAGCTGGAAAAAAACGCCCGTCTGCTGCAGCAGAGTAAACAGCAGCTCGGCAAAATTGTCTATGAATTGGACAAGACGATGTATTTGTTACAATCCGAATGGACGGGTGTGACCAGCGAGAAGTTTTTTTGGGATTTTATGAATATTAAAGAGCATGTATTCCCCTCTACACTTGGGCTGCTGGATATATTTCAGAATAAGATAAAGCAGACATTAAGCGCATTCAAAACAGCTGACCATTCAGAAGGGGAAATGCTGCAAATCCCGGATAAGCTGGAGCCCAATTTTGCTG
Source organism: Paenibacillus sp. AN1007 (assembly GCF_040702995.1). NCBI lineage: Bacteria > Bacillati > Bacillota > Bacilli > Caryophanales > Paenibacillaceae > Paenibacillus > Paenibacillus sp. AN1007. Next base: position 4,700,547 of record NZ_CP159992.1, on the reverse strand, counting down.
CGGGATTGATTGATAAAGCCATCGGCGATACGGTTACAGGCATTGGCGAGACCATAGAGGCATTCCTCTATAATCCATTCAGTACATTGGGCAGCCTGGGCTATAATTTGACGGTTGGTAAAATCATCGACGTTGGACGCGGAATAGGATTTGCCTGGGATACCGCATGGGGGACGGGAACAGCAAGATCCGACATCGAGCAGTTTGTAAACGAGCAGAAAAAACAGCTGAGTGAGGATGAGTCAGGGTACTATAAAGGAGCAGTAGTAGGCCAAGCACTTTCTTATTTTCTTTTTGGCAAGGCTTTGCATTCGAAAGATCATCACGGATCGGGTGGGGGAAAAGAAAGTACGAATAGAGCATCAGGGGTTCAAGGGAAATTTGTAGGGGATATTCACGAATTAAAACCAGCAGAAAGAAAAGTTGCAAATGATTTAATTGCAGAAGGCAAGACGGTTGAAAGGATTCCAGAATCAACAAAACATGGCGAAAAGACTCCTGATTTTAAAGTAGATGGAGTTTTAACAGAGCTTAAATCTCTTCAAAACCCTAATGTTAATACTGGGGTAGGAAGGATTAAAGAAGGATTTAAACAACATGCTGAAATAGTTGTTATTGATGGTAGGGAAGCCGGACTTACGAAAGAACAAGCAGAGCAGATTCTTAATCGTGCTAAGGGGACTTATGCTGATAAGCAGATTCCGGGAAAAGTAGAAATATGGATAAAAGATGGGAAGATAACTAACTAGGAGGTATTTAAGGTATGGCTAGATTTCAATGTAAATGTGGGGAGTATTTGTCCACTGTAGAAGCTCCAAATGATGTTCAATTGCATGTTTATACTGACCGAGAGTGGGATTGTATTATAAACATGGGAGATTCTATAGACCCGCTTTCAATACCCGACCCGAAGAAGGAAGTATGGAGATGTATTAATTGTGGTAGAATTTATGTTTTTAACGAGGATAATACTGTTAGTAAAGTCTATATAATTGAAGAATAGTAGGGAGCTATAGCCTCAGTTGGTGCGAATAAGCAGCAAAAGTATTAGCTGAAACAGAATATGATTTTACGCAAATTCCTGTGTTACCTGTTGAGAAATTTCAATGGCGACGGACTGTTCTTCTAAGTTCGAGGAAAATGTTTTAACAGAGGAACTGATAAAGAAACTAAAATATAAAAAACGACGAATCTGAGTTCATTTATAGGTTTGTAGGCTAACTTAATAGGATAAAAAGTTCATACAGTAGTAATTGGTGTTATACTGATCCCAAACGATCTAGATAACATCCTACTACTAAAACTATGAGCGACTTAAGGCACTTCTACCACACAGACGTAGAGGTGTCTCTTATTATAAAAGAAAGGGGAACATCTTGCCTTGATCTTAAAGAAGCGACTTGTCTTGATCGGCTGCTGCCTTGCATTTGTGATGCTGCTTCTTCTGACTTACAGTTTCTACAAAGAAAAAAGAATGTATGAACAATATCTAACCTCGAATATCCGTCAAGATATCGTTGATCTAAAAAGTGCAATTATCAATAATGACGTTATTTTCAATCGTATATTGGAGAATGACAAAATCATAAATGAGATGGTAGAGGACGGAGAACAAGCACGTCAGGTCTATTACGGTCTCATAGATATGCTGCAGATCATCAATAAATATAACTTCATGAATCTCATTTTAAGTCAGGAAGCGAACTGGCTGGCGAAACCTGCGCCGTTATTTATCAATCATTTGGAAGTAGGAGACATATGGCCGCAGGCGCTTCATCGGATGCAGATGACGTTCGGAAGGCTGGATATAACTAATTATCCTGTATCCGCTGAACTAAAAGCCAGAATACAGGAGTACCAGCAGTTAAATCAGCGGTGGTTGAATATCGTCGGAGATTTTGAATCGACAGTGATCGAAGAGAAGGACTGGCCTCGAATCTTAAATGATATGGAGCAGGCGACACGTGCTTATTTTAAGGAGAAAAAAGTTGATTTTGTAGAGGATGACGTTTGGAAAGATGCGCTGAATCCCAGGTATAATTGAAGAAAATAAGGATATGGATATGAAACGGAACGAGAGGATCGATGCAAGATATGAAGGGAAATGGGTAACTGCTGAAGTAAAGCAGGTAAGAGGGGGGACTACAGCAGAAGCTGTAGTTTTTTTATTGGGCGGTGGTCATAGTTATTCGCACACTCTCCACATGTGCAAAAGACATAGTATAGGGCATATATGCTGTGTTTGCTGGCCTAAGGAGAGTGGCGACTTTGAAGCATACGAACCAAGCAAAAACGACTCTTCACTCATTAAGAAGGAGACATTCCTCCACGAAAGGCTGTAACAATAACCCGAGAAAACGTAAGAAACGGTATACGATACGTAAAGCTTTGGGAGGAAAGCGAAGTGCTTCCAAGCAGCGCGTGAGACAAAAGAAAGCATGCCGCAGCCGCAAAATTACTGCCTTCCCTGGAAGAAGCGATGTTCATCCGGCCTGTCCTGAGCTTGGTTTTGAATCTGGCCCAGCTAAAATTGAAGAAACAAAAACAGTCAGTCTGCCTGCAGCGCAGGGGCTGATCGTACAACAAGGTTCCCAAGGCTTGGCAGGCCCTCGGGGTGAACAAGGCGAACAGGGAAGTCCGGGAGCCCAAGGTCCGGTTGGTCCTCAAGGTATGTCTGGTGAGCAGGGACCTCCCGGAGTGCAGGGACCTGCTGGCCCTCGGGGTGAACAAGGTGAACCGGGAAGTTCGGGAGTCCAAGGTCCGGTTGGCCCCCAAGGTGTGCCTGGTGAGCAGGGACCTCCTGGAGTGTCGGGCCCAACAGGGCCTCCGGGTGAACAAGGCGAACCGGGAAGTCCGGGAGCCCAAGGACCGGTTGGCCCTCAAGGTGTGCCTGGTGAGCAGGGACCTCCTGGAGTACAGGGGCCAACAGGGCCTCCGGGTGAGCAAGGCCCGCCGGGCAGTATCCCCGGGATTCAGATCATTCCTACGTCAGACCGCTACTTTTATTTCCCTGACACTGATTTGGATTTATCGAACTCGGTTACGGTTTCTGCTGGTGAATTTGTTGATGATGAGGGCGGAAGTATATCCCAATTTGCAGGAATAGGCATGACCAGTTACTACAATCTTTATATTAATGGGATCGTACAGCCTGGCAATTCGTATGTGTTAACTGCGGAGGGTTTATTTATTCCATCTCAAAGCGGTGTCCTGTTTGCTGAAACACCTGTCATTATTGAAATTGTTCAATTAACAGCGGTAATCCTTAACAATTGAAAATGGTTATATTACCTCTTACCTCTGCCTTCACTACTCTCAAATCTACTACATATACTATGTCAGGTAGGAGGTGAGAAACATGCCACTTGTTACACCATTTCAGAACAGTTTAAGATTTGCAGCGACTATTGGGGATGGAACAGGAACCGGAGCAACGTTTGCAATCGCTGCGACGGCTTTTACAAACGATGCAGGTACGGCCGCAACAGCTTTTCCAGGCACGTTCAATTACTATAATCTCTACATTAATGGCCTTATGCAAACAGCAGACACATCCTCGGTTACCACCACTACACTTACAATCCCCGGCGGAGATGCATTAAATGATGGCACTCCCATTGTCGTACAATTTATAGTGTCATAGGGATTGGCTGAAATGATTTTTAAAAAAGCATTGTACGGCTTCTATCTGTGATAGGAGCCGTTTTTTTACTCTATACTAATTCAACTTGCAATTGAAAAGTTATTCTATTATTGAGTGATCCGTGTGAAAAATATGTAATGGGCGATAACGATACTAGGGCTCTATTTTCTGATAAGGAGTTTATAGTTTATTCTTGAAGCAAGTAGATTATAGTATGCGCACATGTGCAAGCTTGGCTGCCTGAAGTAGTTACCTAAATACCGAATAGATGAAGCGAAAAATGCTTCTTCTGTTCAATTCCAATGTGAAATTGGTTTTGTTAAAATTTAGGGGTAACGACTATGATCAGGTTGGCGGTGAGATGGCATGACACGGATTCAGGTGCACCCGGATGAGCTGGAAAAAAACGCCCGTCTGCTGCAGCAGAGTAAACAGCAGCTCGGCAAGATTGTCTATGAATTGGACAAGACGATGTATTTGTTGCAATCGGAATGGTCGGGTGTGACCAGCGAGAAGTTTTTTTGGGATTTTATGAATATCAAAGAGAGTGTGTTCCCCTCTGCACTTGGGCTGTTGGATAAATTTCAGAATAAGATAACGGGGACATTAAGCGCATTCAAAAAAGCTGACCATTCAGAAGGGGAAATGATGCAAATCCCGGATAAACTTGAGCCCAATTTTGCTGCGGGATTGATTGATAAAGCCATCGGCGACACGGTTACAGGCATTGGCGAGACCATAGAGGCATTCCTCTATAATCCATTCAGTACAATGGGCAGCCTGGGCTATGATCTGACGGTTGGTAAAATCATCGACATTGGACGCGGAATAGGATTTGCCTGGGATACCGCATGGGGGACGGGAACAGCAAGATCCGACATCGAGCAGTTTGTAAACGAGCAGAAAAAACAGCTGAGTGAGGATGAGTCAGGGTACTATAAAGGAGCGGTAGTAGGCCAAGCCCTCTCTTATTTTCTATTTGGCAAGGCTTTACATTCGAAAGATCATTACGGATCGGGTGGATCAAGTGGGTCAGGGGAAGGTAAGAAGGAGTCGGAGAAAGGTAGTGGGAAAGAGGGAACGGGTAAATCAAGTTATATAACCAATCCTGCTGAAATGAAAAAGCACATCATCTCACCAGAAGATGGATTTCAAGCATTTCTTGAGAGGAAGTATATTGATATACGAAAATCAGGGATTGAAGATATTAGCACAGTAGCTAAAAATACAGGATTGGCAGACGAACAGGTATTGAACATGAAGAAGCATTTGTTTTTAGATACAAAGGATTTATCTGTAGGTGGTAAGCCTTATGAAAACTTATATTTCCAAGCAGATCCTGATGTTGCACATGCATGGCAGTTAGCTCAAAAGGGAGAACTAAATGACAAACAGAAAACCTGGTTTAGAGAGCTTGCGAACCATGAATTGAAAGAAAAAGAACTAATGGATGGAGGTATGCCTTTAAGAGACCCATCCACTTGGAATGGAAAAGGGTTTGATATACAACCTGAGAAGAATGCACATGATAAGGCAAATTTAACTGATAAACAACCTACACGTGATTTCCCGGGTTATGACAAGTATAAGGAATATGAAGAGAATATTGATAAGGACCTGGACTATTAAATTTAGAGGTGAAAAAAATGTACTTAAATGATACGGTATGCAGAATAAACGAAATTAACTGGGGAAAAGTTGGTACTATTGTGTCTAATGAAGATGCAGATTTAGGCTATGAATTTCTAAGAAGGTTGGCTTTATTTTATAAAAATGAGGGTCTTAGACCCCAACCACCGATGTTTACTAATATAGCCAAATTACTTGGTGATACTGAGAATGAATTTCCGATTGCCATGTATTGCAATCCAGAGGTTCTGGAATTTATTGATGATTACCAGTATTTAAAAAAAATATTTGAATTTTATATACAATTATCAATATTTGTTGAAAAAAAACCGGAATACACTGTTTATTTACATGTATATGAGCCATTAATCAGAATATTGGAAAAAGGAGGATTTTTCGTCCTTAGGCCACAAGAATTAGAAATACAAAATGTGAAGTATATACCATTAAACAACTGGTATGATACGTTTTCAACAACGGAGCCTTATAATATCAGTGAATAACTTCTACTACATAAAAAGTAGAGGAGACAAGTCTATGGAGTATTCACTTAAATTAAACGGAAAACAAAATGCCTTACGGATGAAGAATCTATTAATAAGTAAAAATCTTAAGGTGAGTTATAAAAAAAATGAAATCAATGATGAGTATGATCTGGGCAATGGTTTGAAAATAAATATATATGATAATCATTTTCCGCCAAATCATCCAGCCGCTTCTTATGAAACGATGTTCCAAGAAGAGGATTTTATATATGAACAGACTATATCTTACGAATTAAAAAACAATCAACATTATGAAATCTGTTATAAAATGATGTACGAAATCTCATTTGCAATTCTAGAATCGCTCCAAGTAAGTGGAATATTCTATCACACATCGGGAGAGGAAATATTTTTTTATGCAGAAGGAACGTATACGTTTAACATAACTTATCTTGAAATGCTTCAGACGAATTATGGAGAGCTTCTTGAGCATATTGAATATGAGAACTTTATGGAACGTTAAAGTTAGATTTAAAGGCACTTCTGCCATGTAAATGTAAGAGGGACTTCTTGTGTTGAATGTCTGTACGTTGTATTTATAGATGAAGCGCTAATAAAGAAATTAAATAAGATTGGGTTTATTTGTAACGAGGTGATCCAGTTAAAGAAAGGAATTGAGATTGATGAAACGATTAGCAGATATGGCTTCTCTAATTCTTTAATTGATACGTCATATGATCCCTTTGGATACGAGTCAAAATTCCTCTCTAGTGACTTTGAATATACTCAGAATTTAAATTTTTGCCTAGATAATGAGTGGGATAGCATTACTTCGAAATCATTGATTCACAGATCGTAATCTACTTTTCCTCCATAACGATAATGAATGTCTCTACAGAATTGACGGAATTCTGAGAATTAATAACGAAGAGGGATTTTGGAATCGGGAAGAGTACAGAACGTTCATTCAAATTCGAAACTATCAGGAGATATAGAGAACTTCAAGAAGGCAGCGCGGAGAGCGAATATGTACTATTTTCACATTACAGTACTTGATACAGATCAGAACTTTCAATCTGCAGAAGGCACCTTATCCAAAGTAGATGAAGAGACCTTATTAAGTTCTGAAAAAATGAAGATACAATTAGGTACTTTACGTTTAACGTAAACAAAGTTGTTGAAAATTCATATGATAGTTTCACGTGGCTCACACAATCAACGGATTATTTTTGGGCGATGGATATTGTGAATATCAATCATCAATAGGAATTCATGTACAAGTTTGTAGTGGAGTATTTTAAAGATAATCCAGAAGATTACTTGTGGTTTGATGATGCTGAGTGGTGCTACAAGGCTGATGATATCTTTAGACTAAGTCAAAGACCTTATAACCCTAAGTGGTGTAGTGAAAAAGTTATTTGAGTTAAGAGGGATGGAGAATGAATGAGTATCTCATCTTTTATCGTATTTGAATGTATAAATGCAACACGTGATCTGAAAATGGATTAGTATGAATTCATTTTTCTTCGTGTACATGAAAGTAAACATAAAATAAGAGAAGGGCTGTGTCGTATTGAAAGGTAAAGTAACCAAAAGATTAATAGCGATTTTCGTAGTTTTAACATTGTATTTAGCCAGTACAAATCAGATGTATGCAGCATTTAACGAATTAAGTTTAGAAGAGCATGGAGGGTTGCAGCAGGAATGGATACATACGTTTCCGAAAGAAATTGATTATCTGAGCTTTGATCTGGGTTACACTCCACTAGACATTGTTAATCGTGCTGCTCAACTTGTGATGTTAAATCCCGCCAAGGTATCTGGTAATAACTTCAGCCTATACACGATAAATAAGAAGACAGGGAAACTAGCTTGGACATATGACATTAAAAATAAAGTGAAGAATTTTTACCCTCTGAATCATACTTGGTTCTATAACGGAAGCGGCAGTATATTCTATCAGTATTCTACGAATCGCGGAAAAACGTTTAACATTCTCAGTTTAGATGGGAAAGGAAAGCGTCTATTCGAGAAGAAGGATATAGGTTTCTCCAATATCTATCCGTATAAAAATGGAATTGTTCTGCAACAAACGGATAGTCTTAAAGATCAATCTCGTTTTATTACATTAAATTCCAAAGGAATAACGACAAGCGAAACGGTATTAGGTTATAAAACGAAGGTATTGAATTCCGGTTATGTACTTCATTTTAAAGGTGAGAATAAAATCGAGGTTTTCAAAGATGTAACATCGTTGAAAAAGCCATTATTTACGATAAACACTCAAAAGTTTAGTGGATTCTACGCTACGAAGTATCATCAATTAAGTGGCGGTACACTGATTATAGAATATGCTAGAAACAATTCAGATGGTGGACAGAAATTAATGGCTTATGGATTGAATGGTAAACTCAAATGGGACACCGTGCTGGATAGAAACATGAGCATGTCTACGCACTCAACCGGAAGTAAACTTTTAATTGATAACCAATCTGAACACAATTTCACGGTGTACGACCATAACTTCAAAAAGCTGTTTTCACATGATTACGAAGGAGAGCTTAATGCTAACCATTTAATGAGCTTCTATCGTAACGATGGCTATATTGAGTACATTGACTTTGGAACCATTAATGGCAAATGGGGAGAGAGGTATACACTAATGAAAGATAATGGAGACATGTTGCTTAGTACATACTTTGTTTTAGATGATGTGCATAAGAGTAACTTCACATATGACGCGTCTGAAAATGTGGTCTATCGTACCGTGGTTAGCGACGGCCAATATCATCTGATCAAATACAAGATAACGAAGTAATCGTTGGTGTTACATGGATCCGAGAAACATCTAGATGAAATTTCACAACTGAAATTTTGAAAGACTTAAGGCACTTCTACCACATAAACGTAGAGGTGCTTCTTACTATAAAATCCAAGGAGAATATTTCGCCATGATCTTTAAAAAACGGATTTTCAAGATCGGTTGCTGCCTTGCGTTTGTGATCTTGCTTGTTCTAACCTACAGTTTCTATAGAGAAAAAAGAATGTATGAACAATACCTGACCTCGAATATCCGTCAAGATCTGGTTGATATGAAAAGTGCGATTATCACGAATGATCGTATGTTTAACCGCATACTGGAGGATGGCAAAATCATAAACGAGATGGTTGAGGACGGAGAGCAGGCAAGGCAAGTCTATTACGGTCTAATAGATATGATGCAAATCATCAATAAATATAACTTTATGAATCTCACTTTAAGTCAGGAAGCGAATTGGCTGGCTAAACCTGCGCCGTTATTTATCAATCATATAGAAGTAGGAGACATATGGCCGCAGGCGCTTCGCCGGATGCAGATGACATTCGAAAGGCTGGATATCAGCAATTATCCTGTATCCGCTGAACTAAAAGACAGAATACAGGACTACCAGGAGTTAAATCATCGGTGGTTGAATCTCGTCGGAGACTTTGAAACGACAGTGATCGAAGAGAAGGACTGGCCTCAGATCCTATATGATCTGGAGCAAGAGACACGATCTTATTTTAAGGCGAAAAATGTTGATTTCGTGGAAGATGACGTTTGGAGAGATGCGTTGAATCCCAGGTACGATTAAAGAAAATAAGGGTGGAATAGGTAAGAGGGAGGACTATAGCAGAAGCTGTAGTTCTTTTTTATTGGGCTGTGGTCATAGTTATTCGCACACTCTCCGCAATTACTGAAGACATAGTATAGGGCATATATACTGTGGTTTACTGGCCTAAGGAGGGTGGCGACTTTGAAGCATACGAACAAGGTGAAAACGACTCTTCACTCATTAAGAAAGAGACATTCTTCAGCTAAACGCTGTAATAATATTCCGAGAAAACGTAAGAAACGGTATGCGATACGTAAAGCTTTGGGAAGAACAAAATGTGCTTGTAAGCAGCGTGTGAGACAAAAGAAGGTATCCCGCAGACACAGAAATAGTACATTCACTCCTCCCGAAACACAGGGACTGATCTCACAACAAGGTTCCCAAGGCCTGGCAGGCCCGCGGGGTGAGCAGGGGGAAGCAGGCAGTTCAGGAGTACAAGGTGTCGCTGGTCCTCGCGGCGAACGCGGTGAACCGGGAAGAGCGGGAGCCCACGGCCTGATTGGCCCTCAAGGTGTCGCAGGTGAGCAAGGCCCCTCTGGAGTGCAGGGACCTGCTGGTCCTCGTGGTGAACAAGGCGAACCGGGAAGTCCGGGAGCTCAAGGTCTGGTTGGCCCTCAAGGTGTCGGCGGTGAGCAGGGGCCTCCCGGAGTGCAGGGACCTGCTGGTCCTCGTGGTGAACAAGGCGAACCGGGAAGCACGGGAGCCCAAGGTCCGGTTGGTCCTCAAGGTGTCGTCGGTGAGCAGGGGCCTCCCGGAGTGCAGGGACCAACGGGGCCTCCGGGTGAGCAAGGCCCACCGGGCAGTGTCCCCGGAATTCAGATCATTCCTACATCAGACCGCTACTTTTATTTTCCTGACACTGATTTGGATTTGTCGAACTCGCTTACGGTTGCTGCTGCTGAATTTGTTAATGATGAGGGAGGAAGCATATCTCAATTTGCAGGGATCGGCATGACGAGTTACTACAATCTTTATATTAATGGGATCGTACAGCCTGGCAATTCGTATGTGTTAACTGCGGATGGTTTATTCATTCCATCTCAAATCGGTGTCCTGTTTGCTGAAACACCTGTCATTATTGAAATTGTTCAATTAACGGCGGTGATCCTTAACAATTGAAAATGGTTATATTACCTCTTACCTCTGCCTTCACTACTCTCAAATCTACTACATATACTATGTCAGGTAGGAGGTGAGAAACATGCCGCTTGTTACACCATTTCAGAACAGTTTGAGATTTGCTGCGACTATTGGTGATGGAACAGGAACCGGAGCAACGTTTGCCATTGCTGCGACAGCTTTTACAGACGATGCAGGTACGGCCGCAACAGCTTTTCCAGGCACGTTCAATTACTATAATCTCTACATTAATGGCCTTATGCAGACAGCAGACACATCCTCGGTTACCACCACTACACTTACAATCCCGGGTGGAGATGCATTAAATGATGGTACTCCCATTGTTGTACAATTTGTAGTGTCATAAGGATTGGTTGTAGTGATTTAAAAAAAGCATTGTACGGCTTCTATCTGTGATAGAAGCCGTTTTTTTGCCTATAATAATTCAACTTGCAATTGAAAAGTTATTCTATTATTGAGTGATCCGTGTGAAAAATATGTAATGGGCGATAACGATACTAGGGCTCTATTTTCTGATAAGGAGTTTATAGTTTATTCTTGAAGCAAGTAGATTATAGTATGCGCACATGTGCAAGCTTGGCTGCCTGAAGTAGTTACCTAAATACCGAATAGATGAAGGAAAAATGCTTCTTCTGTTCAATTCCAATGTTAATTTGAGTTTGTTAAAATTTAGGTAAAACGACTATGATCAGGTTGGCGGTGGGATGGCATGACACGGATTCAGGTGCACCCGGATGAGCTGAAAAAAACGCCCGTCTGCTGCAGCAGAGTAAACAGCAGCTCGGCAAAATTGTCTATGAATTGGACAAGACGATGTATTTGTTACAATCGGAATGGTCGGGTGTGACCAGCGAGAAGTTTTTTTGGGATTTTATGAATATTAAAGAGCATGTATTTCCCTCTACACTTGGGCTGCTGGATATATTTCAGAATAAGATAAAGAAGACATTAAGTGCATTCAAAAAAGCAGACCATTCAGAAGGGGAAATGCTGCAAATCCCGGAAATGCTGCAAATTCCGGATAAGCTGGAGCCCAATTTTGCTGCGGGATTGATTGATAAAGCCATTGGCGATACGGTTACAGGCATTGGCGAGACCATAGAGGCATTCCTCTATAATCCATTCAGTACATTGGGCAGCCTGGGCTATAATCTGACGGTTGGTAAAATCATCGACGTTGGACGCGGAATAGGATTTGCCTGGGATACCGCGTGGGGCACAGGAACAGCAAGATCCGACATCGAGCAGTTTGTAAACGAGCAGAAAAAACAGCTGGGTCAGGACGAGTCAGGGTACTATAAAGGGGCAGTAGTAGGCCAAGCACTTTCTTATTTTCTCTTTGGCAAGGCTTTGCATTCGAAGGATCATCACGGATCGGGTGGATCAAGTGGGTCATGGGAAAGTAAGAAGGAACCGGAGAAGGGGAGTGGGAAAGAGGGAACGGGTAATACTAAATTACCTAATCGTAAAATAGACAGCCTACATGAAAAGGTTCAAAATGCAAGAGGTGATATTAACAGAGAAATAGAAAAAATAAGAAATTCCGACGAATATAAAGATCTTTCAAAAACACAGAGAGATAAACTTGATAGAAAACTAAGAAAATTAAGTAATGGAAATGTCGCAGTGGCAGATGTGAGTATGCCTGGTATTAAAAAAGAATTTCAAGCACACAGTCAGATCCATTCTGCTGATAGCGTTGGTAGTAATATCGGGGATTTCAGTTATTCTAAAGTTGATAAGTCATTAAAAAGTTATGTAGATGATGAATTTCCAAGATTTAATGACACGGAAGCAAAAATTCTCGAAGATATTGCTTCTCAAATAAAAGACCCTAATGTTAAAGGGCGAATTGATTTGTTTACAGAATTAGATGCGTGTCAAAGTTGTTCCAATCTAATCATGGAATTTAGACGTAAGTTCCCGAATATTGAGTTGAATGTTTATTCTAAAAGTATGAAATAAGGAGTGTTGGACATGAACTTAGCAAGTTATGAATCAATAAAATCATCTATTGTGTTAGACTTTGAGGAATATATTGAGGAAGATGGATTAAATGTAGCACAGGTTTCAGCAAAGATACTCGAAGAAGATTGGAGAATAGTAAACAATAGTTTGTATACTGAAACACTATATTTTGTTTCTATTGCAATAGAGAGTTTGAAATATAAAGAAATTGCTGATTTTATATACTCTAAACTGAATAGTTATTTGGAAAATGATAAATTTGAAGAGCATATCGATAAAAATGACATTGAAATGCTAACGAGAGACATTCAAACATGTAAAAAGTTAATTGATGATATAGAGGGATACAAAATTAGGGAAACAAGTGATTCCGCAAAATCTAGAGTAGAGTATATTCTAGGTTTGAAGGTAGATTAATAATTTCAATAAAATAAGGGTGAGACTGTCCAGTGCGAATGAACCACCCATTATTCAACTAATAATAAACCTTTGTAATACTCATATTAAGATTTCATCATTTCGGTTATACACGCATCAAGTGCTTTAATTCTATACCATAAATAACGCTATCCTGATACAGCAAGCAAGTTGATTATGATCGGGTATCATCATGATTTTGTTTTCGAAACAATTGAACAATACATTGAGGATGTACAGCCGAATGTAGATGTTTTAGATATGAAGGTGATCAATGGACAATACCATCTTTGGATGAGTGGACTATGGAATCATGAGCCTTCATCCAAATTTCATCCGGTGGAAATAATGAAGAATGTAGGAATCCAAGCCCCCGGCTCATACGGTATGCTCTATGTGTATAATGATGAACACCCAATACATTTTAATGAGTTTAATGTATATGTTCTTAAAAGAGGTAATGTTGAAGAAAAACATGACCCATTTTTGTCACCATTAACACCCGTTGTAACCGATGATTCTGAATTTTAGTATTAAACTCATTTTAGAAATTGATTAAATGTTTATCTTCTTTTCGGTGTAAAACTAAATGATAATTCCGATTCAAAAACAGGTTGATTATGGTGAGATAACACCTTTCTTGACCTGTTTTTCTTTTATTCTATGCAGCTGGATGGTATCTGGTTAGAGTGCATATTTAGTTCCAATCTAATGATGGAATCCTGGGCGGTGGGCACACTCACCACATGTACAAAAGAAATAGTATGGGCATATATTGTGTTTACTGGCTTTAGGAGAGTGGTGAATCTGAAGAATACGAGCAAACTAAAAACAACTCTTCACTCCTTAAAAAACGAGACATTCTTCAACAAAAACGCTATAACAATATCCCGAGAAAGTGTAAGAACCGAATCTGTGATAGGAGCCGTTTTTTTGCCTATAATAATTCAACTTGCAATTGAAAAGTTATTCTATTATTGAGTGATCCGTGTGAAAAATATGTAATGGGCGATAACGATACTAGGGCTCTATTTTCTGATAAGGAGTTTATAGTTTATTCTTGAAACAAATAGAGTATAGTATGCGTACATGTGCAAGCTTGGCTGCCTGAAGTAGTTACCTAAATACTGAATAGATGAAGGAAAAATGCTTCTTCTGTTCAATTCCAATGTGAAATTGGTTTTGTTAAAATTTAGGGATAACGACTATGATCAGGTTGGCGGTGAGATGGCATGACACGGATTCAGGTGCACCCGGATGAGCTGGAAAAAAACGCCCGTCTGCTGCAGCAGAGTAAACAGCAGCTCGGCAAAATTGTCTATGAATTGGACAAGACGATGTATTTGTTACAATCGGAATGGTCGGGTGTGACGAGCGAGAGGTTTTTTTGGGATTTTATGAATATTAAAGAGCATGTATTCCCCTCTACACTTGGGCTGCTGGATAAATTTCAGAATAAGATAACGGAGACATTAAGCGCATTCAAAAAAGCAGACCATTCAGAAGGGGAAATGCTGCAAATCCCGGATAAGCTGGAGCCCAATTTTGCTGCGGGATTGATTGATAAAGCCATCGGCGATACGGTTACAGGCATTGGCGAGACCATAGAGGCATTCATCTATAATCCATTCAGTACATTGGGCAGCCTGGGCTATGATCTGACGGTTGGTAAAATCGTCGACGTTGGACGCGGAATAGGATTTGCCTGGGACACCGCATGGGGCACAGGTACAGCAAGATCCGACATCGAGCAGTTTGTAAACGAGCAGAAAAAACAGCTGAGTGAGGATGAGTCAGGGTACTATAAAGGAGCGGTAGTAGGCCAAGCCCTCTCTTATTTTCTATTTGGCAAGGCTTTGCATTCGAAGGATCATCACGGATCGGGTGGATCAAGTGGGTCAGGGGAAAGTAAGAAGGAGCCGGAGAAGGGGAGTGGGAAAGAGGGGGATGCCAGCACTGTTCAGACACAAAAGGGAATAATTAAGTCTTTTAAACATTTGACTGAATTTGAGAAAAATACTCTAATGCAAAGAGCACGTGATGGAGTTATTAGTCCTGAAAAATGGACAGGAACTATATCAGGCGTGAAAGAGTTTAAGAACGTTGATGAATTTAAAATAGCTGATAGGTGGCTCCGAGAAGGGAAGAATGTGGAAAAGTTAGCTGATGTTAAGGGAAAGGATGGGAACTTAGTTCCGGGTGCTGACTTTAATGTAGATGAAGTAATTATTGAAGCAAAAACAGCTAAAAGTAGAAATATAAATACCACTTCTAAAAAAGCCATTGAGGCAATCAATAGACAAGGAGAAAATGTTGTAATAGACGGTAGAGAGATTGGATATACGCTTGAGGATGCAAAACGGATTATAGAAATAATCAATAGAAAGACGGGAGGAAAAGGAAATACAGAGATTTGGATAAATGACGGATCCGT
This sequence comes from Paenibacillus sp. AN1007, assembly GCF_040702995.1. Taxonomy (NCBI): domain Bacteria; kingdom Bacillati; phylum Bacillota; class Bacilli; order Caryophanales; family Paenibacillaceae; genus Paenibacillus; species Paenibacillus sp. AN1007. Next base: position 4,685,196 of record NZ_CP159992.1, on the reverse strand, counting down.
TATTAAAAATTAATAAAAGGAGATGGAATAAATGGCGTCTTTTCAATGTAAATGTGGATTCGTACTTTCAAATAGTCAAGCACCCGACGAGGTAACTATTTGGGCTTATACCGATCGTGAGTGGGATGAAATTACGAGTGATATTACAGATATTATAGATTTACCTAATCCAAGAAACAGTGTATGGCGTTGTCCTAATTGTGAAACGATCTATGTGTTTGACGAACAAAACAAGTTAAAGAAAAGATATATACTTGATCCAGAATTATAACCATTTTTGTTGTCTCCATTAATACCCGTTGTAACCGATGATTCCGAATTTTAGTATTAACTCATTTTAGAAAATAATTAAATGTTTATCTTCTTTTCGGTGGAAAAAACTAAATGATAAATCCGATTCAAAAACAGGTTGATTATGGTGAGATACCACCTTTCTTGCCTGTTTTTCTTTTATTCAATGCAGCTGGATGGTATCTGGTTAGAGTACGTATTTAGTTTTAATCTAATGATTCAATCCTGAGCAGTGGACACAATCTCCACATGTACAAAAGAAATAGTATAGGGCATATATATTGTGTTTACTTTCAGGATAGGTTACAGGAGACAGCAAGTTTATTCAGAAGCACAGACAGTTCAGGAGAGGAAGTCCTTCGGCTGCCAGAAGAGCTGGGGCCGAGTTTTACCACGGGATTGATTGATAAAGCCATCGGCGATACGGTTACAGGCATTGGCGAGACCATAGAGGCATTCCTCTATAATCCATGCAGTACATTGGGCAGCCTGGGCTATGATCTGACGGTTGGTAAAATCGTCGACGTTGGACGCGGAATAGGATTTGCCTGGGATACCGCATGGGGCACAGGAACAGCAAGATCCGACATCGAGCAGTTTGTAAACGAGCAGAAAAAACAGTTGAGTGAGGACGAGTCAGGGTACTATAAAGGAGCGGTAGTAGGCCAAGCCCTCTCTTATTTTCTCTTCGGCAAGGCTTTGCATTCGAAGGGTCATCACGGATCGGGTGGATCAGGTGATGGCAAGAAGGAGCCGGAGAAGGGGAATGGGAAAGAGAGGAAGGGTAAATTCAATGATCGAGTAATAACAAAAACGAATAAAGGTATGGAAGTTGAATTTGTAAATCCGCACGGTAACAAAATAAAGTGGGTTGAACAAAACCCTAAGAATATTCCAAATGCAATTGAAAGTGCAAAGAATAGTTCAAACTCTGGAAAGGCTATCGAAGGAAAAGTTGGTGATTATGTACTGCAAAAAACAGATGCTATAGGATTTGGCTTAAAATTAGAAGATGTAACAAATAAGAAGATAGCAGGCGATATAGATGTTTTAACTAACAGACAAATTATTGAAGTTAAAAAGTCATTTTCGGCTCTTGATATGAAACAAATTGATAAGTATACAAATCCTCAAAATCCTCTGTTTTTTAACTATGAGGGTAAAGAAGTTATTGTTTATATTGATGAAGCTTTAGATATGTCTAATTCTAATGTAATCAATACAATTCAAGAATTAAAAGGCAAGGATGTAACAGTTGTGAATTCTTTAGATGAATTAGGAGGGGTATTGAAATAATGGGGATTTCAACTTTTGTATTATTTAGGCAAGGAGAAAGTATCTCGGCAGGCGATTTATTAAAAAATATTAGAGAAATATCTATTAATTACGGGCTCTACTTTTCTAACAATTATGACGAGTATGATCAAACTGGAAAATTAAAGTTTTGCTCAATTTATATTAGTGACATTCCGTTTGAAGACAATTATTCAAGGCAAATATCTTGGAATTTGTATGATGAGCCTTATAAATTTCAAAACGTAGACTTTAATTGGGATGATTCCAAAAGCCAGTATTTTAAGGCATTAGTATCTGAAGACTTCTATGAGAATGAAGATTTATTATTTAAGATACTTTATGGAATTCTAAAAGTATATCCGTCTGCAAAAGTATGGATTGAAGATAACTGGTTTTATACAATAGAAGATTTAGAAAAAATTAAAAGTAAACCATTTGACAATGAATGGTGTTATAATGATCCAAAAGATTTCACCCGAGATTAAATTGCTTTCATAAGACAGGTCGATTATGGTCAGATACCACCATGATTGACCTGTCTTTTTGTTATACTTCCAGGTGACTCATCTAGTTAGAGCAAATGTTTTCCTCCAGTGTAAGAGACGTAGATTAGCATATAAAAATACATAAAATAAATTACATCTGACAATGTGGTCTGTATCTACCGTAATTTTTATGATGGTATACCATTAAAAAGATATTTTTAAAAACCGTGTCACACGAAGAGCTGAATTGGTGTTATACCGTGTGAAGATGAGGGGGTGACTATTCTGGACAGGCTGAGCACGAAATATAGAACAGAACTAGAGCAGATCGAGATGTTGGTCAGGAGAACGAAAGAAGGAGATAAAGAGGCTTTTGATGAGATCATCAGGCACTTTGAAAAACCGATGTATATCTATTGCTATCATATGCTTAGAAGCAAAGAAGAAGCAGAAGATGCTCTTCAGGAAATTTTCATCAAGGTCTATGAACGAATCAAGAAGTATCAACCCACAGTTTCCTTCTCAGCTTGGGTATATAAAATCGCATACCACTATTGCTTGAATCAGATTAGAGGCAAAAAACGCTGGTATAAGTTTTTGGAGCGCTATAAACATGTTCAAACCCATACTCGAGAGAATGAGAGTACTCTCCTATTCCAAGATCAGATGAGACTGCTAACAGCGGAGGAGAAACATATCGTACTTCTTCGAATTATTTATTTTTATAACTTTAATGAGATTAGCGAGATGATGAACCTCAAGCCAGCTACAGTCCGCAAAAAATACGAGCGCATTCGCAAGAAGCTACAAGTTGAGAATATGGACGAAGGAGGGACACAGCATGCATCGTTTGCCAAATTCAACTAACCCCTTGGAATTTAAACAGGTGGAACGAGAAATTCTGGGAACGGAAACGCCAGAGAATAGCTTCAGCGGACAGATCATTCATCGTATTGAAGGGAAAGAGAGAAGTAAGTTACGAGTTAGGCGAGGATTTGTTAGAAAAACGGGCATTACAGCTGCGGTGTTAGCTTCAGTGATTTTGTTTGGTACGTTCCTGTCTCCCGCTATGGCTAAAGTCATGCAGAACCTTCCATTATCTGAGCATGTGAGGATGTTCGTTACGCAATTAGGTCTGAATAGTGAGGATATTTCCTCGCAAGCGAGCTTTGAGAACATTCAAGATGAGGAATTCAAATACCAGTTATTACACATGTGGAATGAAGCTTTTCAAACCAATCGTGATCAAGTGGATCACATTAAATTTTTCCACCCTTCGGAAAGTGAGATTATTGTCCAAATGAGCGATGAGACGGGTGCCTTGTACATAAGCAATGGACAGTGGACCCATGCTAAGCAGCGTGTTGAGGAACATGAGGTTCCCGAATCTGTAAAAACGGCTGCTGATCAGGCTATGGACAGGGTAGGCGATCTTGGAGATAACATTCGATCCGTTGAACATAAAATTCTACAGCCTGGACATAAACCTATGTACACATTCTGGTATACAACGAAGCAAGGAACCATTGAGATGGATGTGGAGGAGGGGACGAATCGTATTATTCGCTTGTTTGCCGAGCCTCTATCGGAACGGTTTTATAAAATCAATAGTACGGACGACCGACGTTTACTTGTCGAGAAAACGAAGGATCTGGAGCTTAGCCGGTTGCAAAAAAAGGCAATGGAGCAAGCTAAAGTGTGGATGAATCTGGACTTGTCGGATTATGAGGTGGTTCGCCCGGACTCTCCGTTCAATATGCTGAAGTTTACCAAAGACGGCTTCCCTACGGTGAACGCATCCTTCACTTCAGAAGCGGTATTCTATTACTTCGAAATTCAGTAGTTTAATTATGATAAGAAAAGAGGAAGATCTACATGACAAAGATGACAAAAACCAAAATAATTCTGCCTATTTTAGGTGGGATGCTGCTGTTCGGGGCGGCTGTAGTCCCGAATTGGGGTGTGCTATATGCAGCTCCAAAGAAAGATAACAGTACCACTAAGGTTACTGATGCTCAGCAAAAGGCTCTGGAAATCGCTAAAGCCAAAATCAAGGAGATTACCGGAAATGATTATGAAGTTGTTGCCGCTGGGAATGACAAAAGTACTAAGAAATTCAAAACTAGAAACAATAAATCTGACAGTATTTTAGTATCTTCCAAGGGTGAGATTGCTCATTTGTCTCTAACCTTCAGCTACAAAGACTTGAAAGAGACAAAGCTCAAGGAGCAGCTGGACAAGGCATGGACCGAGCTGTTCCCGAATGAAGATGAATCGCTGCAAAATGTCACTGTTAATATGTTCACAGGCATGGCTACTGAGGTGAAGGCTTCGAATTCCAAGGGAATGATCGGTTTGCAGGACGGAAAGCTGATATATGGAGGTTGGTATGCGAAGGAGAAGGAGATATCACCGGATGCGCTAGAGGCAGCGGATCAAGTCTTTAAACGCATTGGTAAAGGGCTTACTAAAACCGGACGGGACTTAAAGGTTGTAGTAAAGAGACCGGGCGAGTCATCGGTGTATGGCTTTGAATATACGACAAACAAGGGAAAGGTGCGGATAGACATTGAGGAGAAATCGCTCTTACCGGTAAGAGTTAGTATGGATGAGAACATTCTGTCCAACGGCAAGAAACCAGAGTACGAAGCCGAGCAAAAGAAGATTAAAAGCCTCGATATCAACAAATTGGGTAAAGCAGCAAAACAAGAGGCCAAGACCATGATGAAGCTGGACCTGAGCGGGTACAACGTTGCAAAAGATAAAAATCGAAATGATGTACTTGTCTTTACCAAGAAGGGAGCGCCAGAGGTGCAGATTAGTTTCACAGGCAATGGCTCTTTCCACACGTTCTTCATCTCGAAATACAACAGCATTGTGCTACCTACAGACCCTGTAAAGCTGTGATACACATTTAATAAGTAGTCAAGGATCCCCATGCTAACCACTGTGGTTTGAATTCGAACTTATACTTCAGTATAAGTCCGGAAATTTTATAAAAACCAAAATAAAAACGATATTAAAAACCGTGTCACACGAAGAGGTGTGTTGGTGTTATACCATGTGAAGATGAGGGAGTGCCATTCTGGGCAGGCTGAGCACGAAATATAGAGCAGAACTAGAACAGATCGAGATGTTGGTTAGGAGAACGAAAGAAGGGGATAAAGAGGATTTTAATGAGACTATCAGGCACTTTGAAAAACCGATGTAAGAAGTATCAACCTACAGTTTCCTTCTAGGCTTGGTCATACCACTATTGCCTTAATCAGATTAGAGGAAATAAACGCTGGTTTAAGTATTCGGAGCGTTATAAGCATGTTCAAAGCTATACTCGATGGAATGAGAGTACTCTTCTAATCCAACATCGGATAAGACTGCTAACAACGGAGGAAAAACATATTGAAGTGCACACCATACAGTGTATACCAAATCAACTAAACCCTTGTAATTCAAGTTGGAGGAACGAGTTATTCTGGGAATGGTACTGAAGAGAAAGCAAGAAGTAAGTAAGGGTTAGGCGAGGATTTGGTAGAAAAACAGGTATTACAGCTGCGGTCTTAGCTTCAGTGAGTTTGTTTGTTGCCTTCGACGGCTTCCCTACGGTGAACGATCCTTCACTTCATAAACGCTGTTCTATTACTTCAAAATTCAGTAGTTTAATCATGATAAGAAAAGAGGATGAAATACATGACAAAGATGACAACCAAAATAATTCTGCCCATTCTAGGTGGGATGCTACTGTTCGGGGCGACTGCAGTCCCAAATGGGGGTGTGCTATATGCAGCTCCAAAGGAAGATAGCAGTACCACTAAGGCTATCGATGCTCAGCAAGAGGCTCTAGAAATCGCTAAAGCCAAAATTAAGGAAATTACCGGAAATGATTATGAGGTTGTTTTCGCTGGAAAAGACCAAAGCACTATGATGTTCAAAACCAAAAACAATAAGTCTGATAGTATTTTAGTATCCTCCAAGGGTGAGATTGCTCACTTATCTCTAACCTTCGGCTACAATGACCTGAAAGAGACAAAGCTCAAGGAGAAGCTGGACAAGGCATGGACTGAGCTGTTCCCGAATGAAGATGAACCGTTGCAAAATGTCAACGTTAATATGTTTACAGGCTTTGACACTCAGGTGAAGGCTTCAAATTCCAAGGGGATGATCGCTTTGGAGGACGGAAAGCTGTCGTATGGGGGTTGGTATGCTAAGGAGAAGGAGATATCACCTGATGCGCTCGAGGCAGCAGATCAAGTCTTGAAACGCATTGGGAAAGGGCTAACCAAAACCGGACGGAACTTAAAGGTCGTAGTAAAGAGACCGGGCGAGTCCTCGGTGTATGGTTTTGAATATACGACGAACAAGGGAAAGGTACGGATTGACATGGAAGAAAATTCACTCGTACCGGTAAGAGTTAGCATGGATGAGAACATTCTGTCAAATGGCAAGAAAGAAGATTATGAAACCGAGCAAAAGAAAATCAACAGCCTCGATATCAATACATTGGGTGAAGCAGCAAAACAAGAGGCTGAGACCATTATGAAGCTGGACCTGAACGGATACAACGTTGCAAAAGATAAATATCGAAATGATGTACTTGTCTTTTCTAAGGAGGGAGCACCAGATGTACAAGTTAGTTTCACCGGTAATGGCTCTTTCCACACGTTTTTCATCTCGAAATACAACAGCATTGTGCTACCTACAGACCCTATACAGCTATGATACACATTTAATGAGTAGTCAATGAATCCTATGTTAATCACTGTGGTTTGAATTCGTTCTTATACTTCAGTGTAACAATAAAAGTCTGGAAATAGCGGGCTGTTTCTAGATCAACTCTTCATATTATGTTGCTTATCCATTGTTTTGTGGCACCCTTTTCGGATTCCGAGGAGGGTGCCATATTTATGTTTGTTTCCTTGATCAAACAACGCATGAAATATTTCACGCGCTGGACGATAATAGAGTAGAGACCTAATTTACCAATACCCAGAAATATCTAGTAAGATCTTTACTACATATCTACAACCATCCTAACGTTCGCGAGGTACATTCATGAAACAAGGCATATATGAACAGCTTATCAACACCATCACCAGGCAGGAGATTTCGGCACTCGACCCAGATGTGTATAACATTGGGACTGAGAAGTTGGATGCAGAGGAAGCGCGCAAGCTGCTGTCTACATATCTGGCGGCCGTGACCCGGCGTGCGCTCAAGATTGCGCGGGAACAGACGGAAGATAAATCGGCAGTGCTGGAGCAGATTCGAACGTGTAATCAGATTATTGCCACCCTGAAAGGCACGCTTGGGGAAGAAGAATACAACGAGTTACAACTGGACGAGCAGGGTGAGGTGCTGACGCATGTGTATTCCAAACTGAACAGTATTCGTGCGGTCCGGGATACCAAAATCGTACGTCCAGATACGCCCATCTCCCAGAGCTCTTTATTCACAGGTGCAAAGTCCGAGCCGAGTATGTTACTGGAGCTGCAAAAGGAGATCGTGACAGCCGATCGGATCGACTGGTTGGTGTCATTTATCAAGTTCAGTGGGCTTCGCCTTCTGCTGGAACAGTTGCAACAATTTACGGCTAGCGGTGGGAGGCTGCGTATCATCACAACCACGTATATGGAGGCAACCGACCTCAAAGCAATTACCGAACTTAGCAAATTACCGAATACTGAAATCCAGATTTCGTATGATAGCAAGGTCACCCGGCTGCACGCTAAAACATATATTTTTCACCGCGATACCGGATTCACCACCGCTTATGTCGGCTCTTCGAACCTGTCCAATCCAGCCCTGACCAGTGGTATGGAGTGGAATCTCAAGGTGACGGAGAAGGATTCACTCGATGTGCTGCGCAAGATTGAAGCGACCTTCGAAAGTTATTGGAATGACCGCGAATTTACGCGGTACATCCCAGAGGATCAGAAGCATGAAGCACAGTTGAGAGCAGCTCTGAATCGTAAAAAAGATCAGTCCAACCACTTCCACCTCGACATCCAGCCCTATGATTATCAAAAGGAAGTGCTGGAACAGCTCGATGCCGAGCGTACACTGTATGGTCGAAACCGTAACTTGATCGTCGCCGCTACAGGCGTTGGCAAAACGGTCATCTCTGCCTTCGATTACAAGCGATTCCGCGCCAGCTATGCGGGAGCCAAGCTCCTTTTTGTCGCACATCGGGAAGAAATTTTGAAGCAAAGCCGGGACACCTTCCGGTATATCTTGAAGGATATGAACTTTGGCGAGCTGCATGTCGGGAGTCACCGGGCGGAGGCATTGGAGCATCTGTTTGTCAGCATACAGAGTCTGAACTCCATGAAGCTGACGGAGATCACCAGCCCAGATTATTACGACTACATCATTGTGGATGAATTCCATCATGCTGCCGCGCCTTCGTACCAGAAGCTGTTGTCTCACTACGAACCACAAATTCTGCTTGGACTTACTGCCACGCCAGAACGAATGGATGGCAAAGACATTACCGCTTACTTCGATCATACCATTGCTGCCGAGATTCGTCTGACTGATGCGATTGATCGGAAGCTGCTGAGTCCGTTTCAATATTTTGGCGTTACCGATACTGTCGATCTGTCCCAGGTGAAGTGGTCGCGTAAAGGCTATGACCTGAACGAATTAGAGAAACTGTATACCCATAACAAAATCCGAGCCAATCAGATCATGCAGAGCCTGAACCGATATGTAACCGATCTGGATGAGGTGAAAGGACTTGGTTTCTGCGTAGGGGTGGACCATGCGTTATATATGGCTAAAGTTTTCAACGCCAAGAGTACAGGTACTTAGTGAAAGCTTTTTATAATAAGGAAAAATCAGGATATTGGACGGATGTATGTATCTTTTACTTCTGCTAACATAGTTAAATCTTATATATTTCGGAGAGAACCCTATGAGTACAATTAAAGTAACACCAGAGCAACTACTACATGTATCTAAACAAATTGAGCAAGGAAGACAACAACTGGAATCAATACGAAGTGACCTTATTGCACGGATCGGTTTCATCGAGTCACAATGGACGGGAGCCACACAGGAACGGTTTTTCTATGATTTTCTGCAATCTCGTCCTGTACTGGATCGTGCACTGGAAAGTATGGTTAAATCTTCACAGGATCTCAAGATCATTGCCGAGAGGTTCAAACAAGCGGATCAGGAACAGGTTAGCGTGGGGGCAGTTGCTGGTTCGATCGCATTGCAGAAAATGGTGTCTAATTCAAACCACAATTCGGATAAAACAGAGTACACGATGGTATATAATACGCAATTCCGTAAAATGATGCCAACGGATAAAGACGGTAATGTAACACCAGAGACACTTCGTGCGTATGAGAGAGATACCGGGTCACTGGACATGAAATCTGCACCTGATGTTGAGCCTGAGGGTGAGGATATCATGCAGTATCAGGTCAATGAATTGAAGAATGGGGTATACCCATTCTCAGGAGAACCCGTTTCCGAGAATAGGGCTAGGCTGCTTATAACCAGCCTGCAAGCCAGTAATATGTTGATGGCTTTTACGGGAATGTATAAAAGGGGCTATAAGGTTCCGAAAAATGGATTGAAGTTATCAAAGGATGTAGTAGCGAAGCCCGGTCACGTTCCCAACAAAACATTGAATGATAACCCTATACTCAGCAAAACGAACAAAGGATTAGAAGTACAATATACTAACCATGCTGGTAACAGAATTGTATGGGTTGAGCAAAATCCTAAAAATATACCTCATGCTATAAATGCTGCAAAAAATAGCCGTGATACAGGTAAAGTTGTTGAGGGGAAAGTCGGTGAATTTGTAGAAAGTCATGTTGGGGTAACTGGATTTGGAGTGGAAGTTAAAAATGTGGATAATAAATTAAGAGTTACGGATCTGGATGTTGTTACAAACTCGCAAATTATTGAAGTGAAAAAATCAGCGGGAGCAGTGAAAATAGACCAAATCGATAGACTCGTGGATATAAATCATAAAGAGTTTTTTAATCATAATAAGAAGGAAGTTGTTTTATATATTGACGCACCGCTGGAAAATACGGGTCCAATTGCATCTGGGAAAATCGATTATGCAAAAAGTAAGGGCGTAAAAGTAGTTAACTCGTTGGATGAATTAAGGGAGGTACTGAAATAATGGCATCGGCTTTTGTATTGGTAGAAGAGAAAAGTAATATATCCATAGATCGTTTGGTGAAAGATATACGACAAGTTTGTCTGGAATCAAACCTGCAATCCATTGATGGAATTCAAGATGTAGATTCAGAACAGAACATGAAACATTGTGCCTTGGGTATTTCACGTCCAAACCAACAAGATTCAGACAGTAGTGTGGCGAATGATATGATTAGAGTTGATGTTTATGATGAACCTGCCGTACATCAATACAGAGAATTGGAATGGAGAGAGGATGGGAAGATATACTTTAACACACTTATTATTGATGAGGTTTATCAAAATGAAGAGGTCACGCTAACCTTTCTGTATCATTTTCTTGCGAGACACCCACAGATGATAGTTTGGATAGAGGAAGATTGGGTGTATACATTGTCTGATCTGGAGAGAGCTTTGAAAACTTCTAATCTGTCTGATTGGTGTTATGTGAACCCGAACTCCTTATAGGTAACACGAATTTCGAAGTAGGCCCATATCGACTTCTAAACGAGTAGCTATGGGCTTTTTTACTTTTCATCCGCTCCCACCACTTTACAAAATCCACCTCTCTCCATCCATGGCAAATGGTATAATGGCAAAAAGGGAGATTCTGGCGTGGTGCTGGAAAGCTTCCACAGTAGAGAGGATGATATACCACATGCCTACATACAACAAATTGGTGCGGGACAAAATTCCGCATATTATCACATCCAGCGGTAAGGAGTGCCGGACGCGCATTCTGGACCCGGAGGAATATAAGCAAGAATTGAGAACAAAGCTGAGTGAAGAGTCGGAAGAATACTTGAGTGCAGGAAGCAATCAGGAAGCGCTGGAGGAACTGGCAGATATGCTCGAAGTGATCCGGGCGCTGGCAGAGGTACATGGAGCTAATGCGGCGCAGCTGGACAAGCTGCGTGCAGATAAAGCCGAGGCACGCGGAGGATTTCAGGAGAGAGTGTATCTGATCGATGTCGACGAAGCTTAATGTAAAACTCATTACCGACAATCTGGCCGATGAACTTATTACCCGGATGCAGCATGCGTCCGGGATTTATATTATGACGTCTTTTATTATGCAATCTGGAGTCAAGCTGCTTGCTCCGCATTTGAAACGAGCGGCGGAACGCGGGGCAGAGGTACGGATGCTCGCGGGAGATTATCTATATATCACACAGCCTGAAGGATTACGGGCGCTCTGTGAAGTTGATTCACGAATCGAAGCAAGGCTCTGGCGAAGCATGGGTACTTCTTTTCACCCGAAAGCGTATCTGTTTGATCATGAACATGGAGAAGGCATGTTGATTGTTGGCTCTTCGAATTTCTCATTCACGGCATTGAAAACGGGGTATGAATGGAATCTGGCCATGAATGCGGAGGCAGAGCCGTATACGTTTCAGTCGGCTTTGGAGAAGTTCATGCAGAGTTTCTATCACGAGACTACTTTGCCAGTGAACCCGGATTCCATCGCGTTGTACGAGGAAGAGTACCGGCAGTATCACCAGAAGAACCCGGAGATGATCCAGCGGATCACCGAGATGGAGGAAGCGGAGTTTGGTACGAGGCTGCCAGATGAGGAGACTGAACAAGAGCCTGCTGTCTTGTCTCTTTTGCCTATTCAGCCGCGATTTGCTCAGTTAGATGCGCTTGAAGCATTGAACGCCACGATGGAGGAGCAGTATGAAAGAGCCATGGTCGTGATGGCTACGGGACTTGGAAAAACCTATTTGGCGGGCTTTTTCGCCCAAAGGTTTGAGCGAATTTTGTTCATAGCTCACCGGGAAGAGATTCTGAATCAGGCGAAAAAATCATTTCAGCAGATCATGCCTGAGCGGAGCCATGGGATATATAACGGCAAACAAAAGGATGGAGAGGCAGACTGTGTGTACGCTTCGATCTATACACTGAGTTTGCAACGACATCGGGATGTGTTTGCGGCTGATGCCTTTGATCTGATCGTGGTGGATGAGTTCCATCATGCGGCGGCGAAGACGTATATGAAGGTCATTGAATATTTCCGTCCGCAGTTTCTGCTGGGGATTACGGCAACCCCGGATCGACTAGATGGTAAGGATGTATATGCACTGTGTGACGGGAATGTCGCGTACCAGATGCATTTTATCGAAGCGATTCGTCGAGGGTGGCTGGCGCCATTCCAGTATTACGGTGTATTCGACGATACGGATTATTCGCAGATTCGCTGGATCGGCACCAAATATGATGAAGAACAGCTTATGTCCGTTCAGCTGCAAGAGGAGCATGTGGAAACGATCTATGTGGCTTGGATGCGGCATAAGCAGACGAGAACCATCGGTTTCTGCTCATCCATTCGTCAAGCGGACTACTTGGCTGCGTATTTCCGCAGTCAGGGGGTGAAGGTGCTTAGTCTGCATTCACGTACATCGGAAATGTCGCGTGAGGAAGCCATCCGGCGGCTGGGTGCGGGTGAACTGGAAGTTGTGCTGACCGTAGATTTGTTTAACGAAGGAACGGATATTCCTAGCGTAGATACGCTACTTTTCGTGCGTCCAACCGAGTCGCTTACGGTATTCACCCAGCAGATAGGCCGTGGGTTGAGGTTAGCGGAAGGGAAGTCACACTGTGTTATCATCGACCTGATCGGGAATTACCGCAATGCGGATGTGAAGCTTAGCCTGCTGGACGTGCGTGGAGACGAGGAACGTAGTGGAAAAGCGCTGGACTCGGCTATACCGGAAGTTCCGGATAACTGCGGCATTTATTTGGATACCCAAGTGGTGAATCTGCTTCAGGAGTTAAGCCGCAAGCGGATGCCACGCCGCGAGAAATTGTATCAGGATTTTCTAAACGTCAAACGTGAGCTCGGTCGCATCCCGACTTATCTGGAGCTTCATCTTATGAGTCAGTCTAAAAGTATTGGATACCGGAGCGAATTTGGCTCATATGTCGGTTTCCTTTACTGGGCGGAGTTGTTATCCCCAGCTGAGGGGGAGATATATGTTCGGCACGAGGCATGGCTGCGAGATGTAGAGAAGACGATCATGAACAAAAGCTATAAAATGGTCGTGCTGCTCTATATGCTGGAGCGAGGCGAGGCGCACTGGATGGAACCCATCACACCGGGTGAAATGGCTGAATTTTTCTATACTTATCTGACGGAAAAGGAGTATCGGAAACGAAAGGACTTCTCGGATAAAGGTAAGGTCGCACTCACGGAATGGAATGAGAAGACGGAGAATGAGATCAAAGATCTGATTATTGATATGCCCATGTCCAAGTGGAGCGGGGCAAAGGGAAGTATGACGCGGTTCGAAGATGGCGTGTTCTCGCTGAATGTAGAAGTGCAGAATTCGGAGGAAAGAGCAGTGTTATATCACTGGACACGGGAAATATGTCTGTATCGGTTGCATGCCTATTTTGAACGAGGGAATCCCTAATTATATATATTGATGAGATATAAGTGGCAGTGAAGCGGTGACAAAATGGGCTTCGTTGCTGCTTATGTTTTTATGATGAAAATTCGATTGAAAACTCATTTGAATCATTATTGGAACAATTGCTTCAATAACTCCAGGCAACCATTAAGGAGACTACAACATGGTGGATTCTCTTAGAAAAGTAAATTCGTTAGTACAGAAGAGAGGGAACTTACATCCTGATGATCCGGCAATTCAGTTAATGTGGCATGACTTGGTGAATTTGCTAAAAAGCAATGAGGAAAGTGCGATTGCATTTTTAGAGCAAAGTAAGGAAACGGAATTGTATTGGTTATGTGAGATACTTGAAGATTTGTCTGCGAAATTTCAGAGTCAAGCATTCATACATTGTTTGTTAGAGCTGCAAAAGAAATATCCCGACCTGGATATGGAGCAAGATATCGAGTACGCGATTCAATCCATAGAAGAATAACGGATTGGAGTGAGATGAAGAGAGTACAGCTTAAAGATACAGTAACATTACAAACCAATTTATCATTGGATCGAAGCTATATCGTATATGAAATAGAATCTACGGCTTCAGGAAATACGTATTATAGAATTGAAAATGATGCGAAGCAGGTTGTTCCGTATGATTCAACTTTATTTGTTTTAGTTTCAGATAAGTTATATGGTGAATGGACGGTCTTAAACAAGTCTAATCAATTATCTGCCAGAGTTCCCGGAGATTTCGCTTATATCCCATTTTGGGAAGAGTTTTATAGTGATGATCCAAGGGCTCTCCGCGCTTTTAGACAAGTTAAGGCCAGATTTTATCTCGCAGAATTAGAAGCGTTCGAAATTAAAGATATTCTGAAGAGTAACAACGAAGATGAGATTTACTTTGTTTTTAATATGTTAATACACGCGAAGTGTGACATGTTCATATACGAAGTAATTCAGTTCGCCAAAACCAGGCTGGTAGAGCATACCTATTCAGAGGATGATATGTTGATAACTGCATTCGAGTATTTGAGTTTATTCAAAGAAGAACATATCCACGCATTTTTTATAGACCACTTGACCAATATTGAGCTTGGAAATGATAAACAAACAAAAATTCTGAGTAATTACTTTGCTTCATAACATAAATGGAAAGTAGATATAGGGGAAGTGGGAATCTGCTAGAGGTTGGTGGAGAGGATGTCAAAGAGTATTTATTTAAAAAACAAAGATGAGTTATTACCAGAGGAACTTATGGCTTATACATTGGCCAAATTAGGATCTTACGCATGGAGTAGGACAGAGATGTACAAACCAAATCGGATGTATGAGCGGCCTGCTGGTTTTTATTTCAGATTTCACAATGCCGATCAGGTTTACGAACAATTAAAGGCATGTATTAAGGAGTTCAAAGGTAACTTGAAATGGATAATTCATGTAAGTCCTGTAACCAGACATCAAAATTATGTTGTTGAACCTGCTGATGTATATTATGCAAAACAAGCCGAGACATATCAGGTAAATATGGAGTTGCGGGATGTGCTTCAAGCGTCGTATGAGGACATCTGTGAACTGGCAATTCAAGATATTCCTTTATTATGCAACCATATTGAGCAATGGTTTGAGCTGGAGCATAAACAACTCTATCCACCCACCATACCGAATTAGTGAGTAGGGGGAGATTCTTTTGTCACCTAAAGTAGTTCTGGACGTAATGATTTTTACTGGCCAAAGGAGTTTTGGACATGGGAAAGTATGTATCTGTTAGAGGTTGGTTAGAGTGTGATGAGAATACAGTTAATGAAGTGAAAAAGATAAGAGATGATTTCATAGCGAGTTCTAATGAAGGTCTACTAGAAGAAGATAAATTGGTACTGTATCAGTCGGGCTGGACATTCCCGGAGAGGCAAATTAATTGAACAGCCTATGTATTTTATGGGGCAGATGTCAGAGAGTATCATCTTGATTTTATGAAAAAGCAGCTTTCTGAGATGGCTAACATTCAAGATGTAACAGGATATTTTTTGATCGATGATCATGATGGAGATTATCATTTGTGCTGGCAGATATATGAGAATAAGATTGTTGAAAGTGAACAGCAGAATATCGTATTCAACAAATAAATAAGTATAAATCAAAGGCCCGCCTCAACTTCTATTAGAGGAGTTATGGACTGTATGCGCGGATAGGTATTAAACATAATCAAACTAAGAAAAGCTTATCTAACTTCGTCTTGGCGAAGCAGATAAGCTTTCTTTAAGTGCATTTCAAGCAAATCAATCTCTACTCCTTCGCAGCCGGAACCAGCGTTTTAGCAATGCGAAGCAGCTCTTCATCGGAAATGTTACCTTTAGCGTCTCTCAGCATGTAATGATAAGCATACTTCGTTTTTGGATCTTCATATACCCATATGAACTCTGATGACTCGCCGCTATACTTCCGCTGGATGACATCCTGCCCGTTAATTTTAATCTTATGACTGGTGACTTTCAGGCTATCTTGATACGAGGCAGTGACTGTACCGGTGTCCTGACTGTTCAGAATGTCCAGAGCAACTTCCTTTTTACCGCTGGTGTAAGTCAGGGTGGTGAGCCAGAACTCGTCTGTAAAAGGAACAGGCATCAAGGCGTAGTCTTTTCCTGAAGCCTGAGCTTCCAGAAGAAGCTTGGCGGCGATGTCTTGTTTTTCCGTCTCCGAGAGCTTGTTGAGGTCCATACCGTGTTCCATGTGCACCTTTGCCTTTTTGAACGTATAGTTTTCTTTTCCTTTGCCAGCAATCTCTTTAGCTAGAGGTTGGCCCGGAACTTTAACCATCTTTTGCAGGGTGGTGAAACTTTTAATAATATGAGAATTTGCTTTCAGGTAGAGTTCCTGATTCGGATTATTAGGCACGATGTAGATGATCGCTGCTTCACCTGGTTTAATCTGATCCACCCAGATGTTATTCATGAGACGGATTCTTTTGTCATCGTCTTCGGTACGATTAGATTCTACGTGGGTCATTGGTTTTTCTTGAAAAAGTACATCTCCGTTACCGTTGGTCAGAGACTGGTATTTCACGGCAGCAAATCCGGTTGACGCGGTCAATAATAAACCTAGAGCAAGCAGTAAACTGACTTTGTATTTCACGAAAAATCTCTCCTTTGGTTTTGGCTCTACTTCAAGATAAATTTGGCTCATTACTCGGTGATGCAGTGCAGTATCTACGGGTTCGACTCTTTGAAATCGGGATTTCAGGTCGTGCCCGGGGTCCAAGTGCTCCAATGGTCTTTCCCTCCTAACTCAGGATCAGATAACATCTTGTGCTTCCCCCCTTCTTACACTTGGTATAACGGAACGGTGTACTGAAGATGTGACAATTTAATCATTAAAAATTGAAATTTATGGTTTTATATTTAAAAATAGATAAAAATGTCGTCTGCAGAATGTTTATAAGTGTAAGGACACCAGCAAGAATGATCGCGGTACCGCCAGCTAATGAAGAGTGAAGGATTAGATTTAGAAGTAGATGGAGATAAAAGTAGATGAAGAATAGAAGAAAGGCTTATCATGCTTCAACAGATTGAAGTGGATAAGCCTTATTTTTCATATAACGTGGATGAATAAGATTAATTCCTGGATGCTGGAATAAGCGTCTCGGCAATATGCATTAATTCTTCCGGAGGAATGACACCTTCACGAACACCGAGCGTGTAGTGGTATGCGTACTTGGTTTCAGGCTCCTGATACACCCACATTAATTCTGTAACATCCCCCCCGTATGTTCTCGCAATCACGTCCTGTCCGTGTATCTTGATTTTACGGCTGGTGGTATTCAGATTATCGTCATAAGAAGCGATCAGTGGTCCGGTATCCTTGCTGTTCATCACGCTTAGTGAAATCTCATTTTTACCGTTGGTATAAGTGATGGAAGATAGCTGGAATTCATCGGTGAATGCAACCGGCATGAGCGCATAATCTTTCCCGGCAGTTTCAGCCTGAAGGCGCAGCTTGCGGACCAAGGCATCCTTTTTCTCATCCGAAAGCTCATATAGATCCTGCTCATATTCCATATACACGCTGGCTTTCTGGAAAGCATAGGTACGTGAAGCTCCCGAGAGCTCTTGATACAGCGGTATGCCCGGGACATGAACCATCTGGGTTAATTCCTCAAAGCTATCGATCATGAATGGGTTTGACTTGATATCAAACTGATGATGTGGATTATTCGGTACGACATAGATCAGTGCGGCTTGCCCCGGTTCAATCTCATTCACCCAGATTTCATTCATGCGATGAATGCGTTCCTGCTCTTCTGCATCAAGCTCATAGGTATGATCAGCAGACAGCGGTTTTTCCTCGAAAAGCACATCCCCATTGTCGTTAAATAACGACTGATACTTTATTGCCACAATCCCGGTGGATACGGTCAGCAGCAGCCCAACGAGGAGAAACACAGCGACACGATGTTTAACGAAAAAGCGTTCGTTTGGGACAAATTCCTGGTTAATCTCGTGCATGATCCGCTTTTGCAGGGTCTGGTCAAGCGGTTCAACCTTTTGAAATAGTGCTTTCAGGTCTTGTCCGGGATCGTTGTGACTCATTTGGCTTTTCCTCCTCTTGACTGACGTAGTTCTTTCTGAATTTAGCAGCAGCTCGTTGAAATTTCTTTCGAAGGTAGGCGGCATTCTGATTAAGAATAAGGCTGATATCGTTGTAGCTTTTGTCCTCGACACAGCGTAGAATCAGCAGACTTCGTTCTTCTGCGGACAGCGCGGCAAGGGCGTGTAGGACAGCCGGATTATAATATTTGTGATCAATCGCTTGATCGACATGATTGTTCTCCCGGTCATTTTTGTACAGAAAAGGCAGTAATCTCGTGACCTTGCGCTTGCGAAGCATATCAATGGAATGATTATAGGCAATGCGATACAGCCAGGCTTCAAAAGGCCGGTCAGGCTTATAGGTGTGCAGTCCGCGATAGGCTTTCAGGAATACCTCCTGGCTGCAGTCCTCCGCCTCTCCGTAGTCCCCCAGCATGTGATAACAGTAATTGAAAATGAATTTCTCACAGCGGATGACAATCAGGGCATATCTGTCTTTATTCCCCTGCAGCACATCCGTGATGATCTGATGAATTGGTTCTTCCAAGTGATTCCCCCCTCACATATAGTATGACGGAACGAGAGGGGAGAAATGTGACAGGTGGGATAAGGAAAAGTTAAGGAATGATCTCTTTTGTTACAATACTGCTTCTCTTACAGCCGATTTTGATACCAAACTGAAACAACATATAACAGCTAATCAAGATATAATGCATATAAATGGAAAAACACCCCACTAATGGGGTGTCCATGTTACGATATCAAAAGTTGGTTGAATACGATAAACCGAAGGTCGAGATGTTATAGCTTTTTCCATGTACTGTTCCTAAACCACTGCGGATAGCCGTTCTGCGGGCGATGGGATCAGAGCCGTTAACGCCTTTCAATACGGAAAAGAGACGGTCTTTGTCCGGATATCGCGTCGTTTCGCCACTGTTTCTCCATGCTTTTTCAAGAGATTGAATTTCGGCGATAATGGAGCTTTCTCCGGATATACTCCAGGATTGAACGGCATGGTCGAACAAAAAGGCTAGTCCCTGAGTGCTTACAATGCCAAATTTACCAGCAAAACTAACAGCACGTTCAAAATAGCTTTCGGCGTACTTACGCTGAAGTGATTGATTAGCGGATTTGGCTCCCATAGCTTCAAAAAGGGTTTTCCATTCGGATACGACATTACCACCACTTGTTGATATGCTATCACCCCAAGCAATTTGTTGAGATTTTGTTTTATTATTCACGATATCTTTCAAGGTAGCTGCTTTAGAAGTGCCGAATACTGCTTTAAACTCCGTTTCGTTATTCTTGATGTACTCTTTCAGTAGGGGTTGAAGTGTCCCCTGGCCAAAGTTGTACTGAATGATACCAAAGGATAGTCCCTGTCCATCAAAATTACCTGAGACGTTTGAATATCCATTGTTTCCTTCGAAGAATCCAGTGTTTCTTAACAATTTGTCCTTTAAGCTGTCTGTCAGTGCCATGCTTCTTCATCTCCTTATGTTTGGGAATACTCATAAAGTGAATGAAGCAGGCTCAAAAACAACCTGAAGTGAGGAAATACATTATGAGAAAATATGTAACCCTCGTATTAATCCTGCTGATCTTTGGATCAGGAAGTATAGTCTGGTACGAATTACATGATGCTTCGGGCCAGACAATTCATAACGCAGCACTTGGACAGGGGAAGACAGATTTATCTGCTCTGCCTAGTGAAATCGAACTTTACAGTGAGGGTAAGACATTAAAACTGCCTCTTGAGGATATTCCTGAATACAAAAATTATTTACTTCATGAAGAAGATATCCAATCGGAGATTGATCGCACTCAATTCGTAACCTTGGACGTACCTTCCATCGCGGAAAAGATTAATTTGTTGAAGTATAATTGCGGAAATAAAGACTGTTCAACCATTTTGGTGAAATCAGACGGGAAAAAAAATAAAAGTTTGAATTTGCCCGCTGGCATATTTCAAGATTATAAACTTTCTCCTGATCATACAAAGGTATTGATTCGTTACGCATACAGTGAAGGTTCACAAGTCTATAAACAACTTGCTGCAGCAATTGATCTACAATCATTTCAATGGATAGGATCCTCTTCTTCCAAACTCGAAGAGCAGTTTATGCTAACACCAACCTGGCCGATCATTTCGTATTATTGGAAGGATAATAACCATTTCATTATTGAAACTGCGGCATTAGAAACGAATGAATACACTGCTTTAGAAAGATGGTTTTCATCTGAAGATCGAAATACCAAGAAAATAACGATCAAGATCGATGCATCCAAGCGACTGAATAAATATTCTGGAGCAGGGTCACAAAGCTTTGAGTAAAAGCTAAGGTAAATGTATCAAAGACAATGTGGACGTTCTTTAGTAGATGAGATGAGACATCAGCCAAGTGTTGATGTCTTTTTGCTATTCTAATTCAAAAAAACGTTTCTCTTGTTTAAAACAAATGTACGCAATGGAAATAAATGTAGTATAATAAATAAGAACAAATGTTCCTGTTTGGGTTGTTTTTTCTAACACAAACGACGCTTTCTCATATAACAAGAGAAAAAGGAGGGGCACAAGATGAGTACCCTGGAGAAAGCGACGTATGATTATGTGATCGATCGAGTGCAATTAACATTTGAGGATTACCGGAAGAAACACCCCGATTTGTTTCGTGATCCGGTTATCATCAATTTTTTCAAACAGGAGAGTAATCGGCAATTGCTGCTGGGTTTCATCAATGGAGAGTACGACAAGGAAAGAGCACTCAATGAGTCTTTCCGCACGTTTTATTTTCACATTCGTTTTGTAGCCTATGTCACTTCTTTGCTGCAGTTTATGAGCATTGATCAGATGCGGCGTAATCAGCGTTATGCTGCCCGAAATGTACTGATCTATGATAAGCCATCCTCTGATGAGTCGAGTATGTCTATCGGTGAAGCAAGGAGTACTTATCAGACTTCCCTTGATTCTGCCCATTCGAACAGCAGCGTGCTGCCTCTGAAGGAACAATTGACAGATGATCGGTTGGAGTCCGCCTATGAGAAATTAACAGATAAACAAAAGCATGTAACAACGTTATATTATGGGCAAGGTTACCATGATCATGAAATTGCAGCGGAGCTTCAGGTCAGCCAGCAGGCTGTAGCCAAGACAAGGGGTAACGCTTTGAAAAAGATGAGAACGATGTTAGTAGGGGAGGGGTCGTAGATGGAGAGCAGCCTAACTGAAGCTTTTCGAGCTAGACTTAGTCAAGTCGGAAGTCCGGTTATGATGACATTGTATTTATTTATCCGTTTTGAGAAAAAGCTGGACGAGTTGTTCGTTAAGTTGGGCAAGTTAACAGAAGGTTTCAACGTGGTGATTAAAGATGAACAAAGACAGTATTGATTTTTATGAAGCAGTTCGGAAAGCACAGAATGGGGATCAAGAAAGTATGCAGCAGATCATTGATGCATTCGAGCCAATAATTCAGCGGTTGAGATATCAGGTTCGTCCACAAGAACGTGATGATTTGTCTCAGAGCATTGTAGAGGGACTAATGATTAAAATTAAAAACTACAATTTAGACAATGTTCCTACATATGCAGAGTTTTGCAGACAAATAATGGATAATAATAGATAGATATGAAACAAATGGACCGCATTTAACGTCTAAAGCTTAAACCATGCTGTGTAACAAGAAAGGAAGGGTCTTCTATGAAAAAGATAATGATCTTCATCGCTGCATTATGCGTTGTAACGGCAGCCGGGGCTTTGTATGCATCCACATCAGCCGCGAAAGTCAGCGCAGCCGGAGCCTCAGAGTACACGTTAACTGTAAATGGAAGAGCAGTTCAGGTTAATACCGCAGAGCAGATGCCTTTTGAGCATAAAAGCACGGTTATGGTACCTTTGCGAGCGACAGCTGAATCGCTTGGGTATGAGGTGAGCTGGATCGCGGCGGAGAAGGCCGTGCGTGTTGAAGATCGCATACAGTCTGTTTTATTGAAGCAGGGCAGTACACAGGCCAAGTTTACGGGCAAGTTAAAAGTCATCAATTTGAACCAGGATGTAGAGCTGCCTGTACCCGTTCAATCCAGGAAAGGCATAATGTATGTGCCTACTGCCTTCTTTGAACCTTTCTTCAATGAGGTTGTTATAAAAGAAGGGAATATTTCCATATCCGCGCAAATGTCCAGCATTCAATAATGCATGATGCTGCTCCAAGCCAGACCTTTGAAGACGTCCCTGTTTAATGGAGCAGGAGTCTGTCTAGAAGGTTTTTTCTTTTTTAGGGAGTACAAATAAACAACAACAGATTCAAAATGAAACCAATTTATACATCGATATGTATATTACCGGGACTTTCCAACAAAAATATGGAAGCCAATACATCATCCAGATCCATAACAACTATTCTCTTCAAAGTTGGGATCACGTATTTTTTCCAAATAGACACATGTTTCAAAAAACGCTTACAAAATTTCAATTCTGCCCTACCTTTTCGGCCCGGAAGCTGAGATAATGGGGATGGCTAATCCCGAACCGGGATTTTAGACGATATAAGAGATAGCGGTTACAACCCGCTTGCATATGAAATGGGAGGAATAGAGATGACCACACAGGTAACAGAACTCATTCAGTCGAAACAGGGACAGGCTTTGCTTGCGCAAATGTATGGACCACAGCATGCCGAGGAACAGGGCGCACGATACGTGAAACTGGATGCTTCATTCCGTGAGCATTTTGGTGAGCAGGAGCAGGTGCATTTGTTCAGTTCTCCGGGACGCAGCGAGATTGGCGGCAATCATACGGACCATAACCATGGTAAAGTCCTGGCCGGCAGCATTACACTGGATACGATTGCAGTGGCAGCGGCGACAGACGATTCCGTAATTACGTTTTACTCCGAGGGATATGATAAAAAGTACGTTATCGATCTGGCAGATTTAAAACCAAACAACAATGATGACGGTACAACCGGATTGATTCGTGGTATGGCTGCGGGATTTGTAGAGATGGGATATCAGATCGGCGGATTCAAGGCAGATATCTCCAGCAACGTATTTGCTGCTTCCGGTGTAAGTTCTTCTGCTTCCTTCGAAATGCTGATCTGCACGATCCTGAATCACTTCTACAATGATGCCAAGCTGGATGTGGTTACGCTGGCGAAGATTGGACAGTATGCCGAGAATCATTACTGGAACAAACCATCCGGCCTTCTGGATCAGATGGCTTGTGCGTATGGCGGCCTGATCTCGATCGATTTTGCCAATGCGGCTGAACCTGTGATTGAACCTGTGGAATGGAATTTCCAAGAGAACGGATATTCCTTGGTCATCGTGAATACAGGCGGCAACCATGCCGATCTGACAGAAGATTATGCGGCTGTTCCAAACGAGATGAGAGCCGTTGCGAAGGCACTGGGTGCTGAATATGTTCGCGAAATTACAGAGGAGAACATCTATGCGAAGCTGCCTGCGATTCGTGAGGATGCTGGAGACCGGGCGGTACTGCGTGCACTGCACTTCCTGGAAGAAAATAAACGCGTGGACGGACAGGTGTCTGCGCTGCGCGAAGGACGTTTTAATGACTTCTTGTCCTTGATCACTGCATCCGGTAACTCGTCTTGGAAATGGCTGCAGAACGTGTATCAAAGCGGGGCAGTTCGTGAGCAGGAAATTTCTGTGGCACTCGCATTGACGGAGAACTACCTGAGCAATCTTGGCGATGGCGCATGTCGTGTACATGGTGGTGGATTTGCAGGAGTTATTCTGGCCATTGTACCCAATGAAAAAGCAGATGAATATATGAACTGGATGCGCGGTATGCTGGATACTCCAGTTATTGTCGTTAACGTGCGTCAGCACGGTTCAATCTGCTTGAATGCCGTTCTGAAACAGGCATAAAAGTAAATACAGCTAAAGGCGGTTAAGAGGGAATTCCTTCTTGACCGCCTTTTTGCTCATTTTTAATTCATTTGACCCAGAAATACACACAGCTGTTTATTTACTTCTGGAATTCCGGCAGGTCCAGGGTATCATTGGGTGCTGCTGAAAATGCTGTGATGGACTCAACCAGAAAATGTAAAAAACTCTCATCGCCAAATTGGCGGAAATAAGTGATGTACCGTGAATCCGTCGTATAAACCGCTGCAATGCAGCGCAGTATCTCGGCATCACAGGTCATGAAGCGGGAGAGAGCACTTGCCCACTGCTGAACAACCTCTTGTACTTCTTTCGCATCAGGAGGGAAGCTTTGATGTGCTGCCAGCTTTTGAAATACTTTTTCCAGATCTGCACCAAATTGCTGATACGCTTGTTCTTTTTCTACTGCAGAAAGTTTGGCTGTATTGGCTTCATATTCCTGAAACCTCTGTGTTTCTCCATAGATCAGCTTCGCTTCGGATTCATACTGTGTTTGGATGGACTGAATAGGCGAGTCGCTGAACAGCTCCAATTGAGTAATATCTGTCCCATCCACATAATTGTCGAGTTGACGTATGGTGGCTTCAAGCTTTACTTTGCGTTCAACTAGTGCAGCCCGATGTGTCCGCAGCATTTCCCTTTGTTCATCGATGGATCGTTTCAGCGCGGACGCAATATCCTGCAGTGAGAAATTCATTTCTTTGAACAGCAGAATGGTCTGCAGCCTGCCGATGGCTTCCTGATCATATAGCCGATAACCGCTCGCTTCGACTTTACTCGGTTTGAGCAGGTTGGTCTGATCATAATAATGCAGGGTGCGCTTGGTAACTCCCGTAATCTGCATGATTTCTTTAATGGTGAAATATCGTTTCTTCATGCCAAAAGTCCTCGATCTCAGCAAGGATTGCACTTGCCGGTGTAATGGTGGCTTCCGTAATCGGCTGGCCCGTTTTGTTCAGATAATATCGAATCAAGTGATACCCGCAGGCGTATCCAGCCGCATACGGCATGCCCACAGGTGTAAAGTGCTGCAGACTTGCAAGCTCGTCGCCGTAAAGATACGGATGAATCTGATCAAATCCGGTCACATGTAACTGATCTTTGATCTTCGGTTTAATAATGGTGTTTAACATGTTCATATCTGTCTTGGTAACCCATGGCCCAAGCAGCTCCTCCCCGTACAGGAAAGCGGCAAAATTCTCTGCAAGACCTTCGCTGACAATCATCTCTCCAAGCGTAATTGCCTGATTCCACTGGATATGCTGGTATCTCACATTATGATTGCACTCATGAGCAAGCACGGATGGAATGCGAGGTAGAGTATACGCGTTTGGGACGAGAGTCGCAATAATATAACCGGGGATGCCGCCATCTCCGCTAATACGTTCATTCATTGCGAGCATCGGGCTCTCCGGATTGCCTAATAAAATGGTGTATAAATAATTGGACACGTTAAGGGGGATGCCATCCTTCATAAATGCACCCAGACTTGCCTCAACCGCCTCATGACACTGCTTCCAGAATGCCTCGGAAGAGATGGCCGTCAAAGATTCGTTTATGTCAGATGTGATCGCCTCAGGGGCGATATTCATCCAGTTGTTCATGGTGAGCACATCGAATCCGCCAGGTTCCTGAGCGTGGAAAGGGATGTGCTGTGTATTCCATTTTCCCATAAAAGGACGAAGCATCTCCTGACGGTACAATTCCACTTTTTCCGCCGGTTCAGCTCGTATGATGCTGCGGTAGACCTGATTTGAACGTAACGCCGTTATTTTTATAGACATTTAATCTGCTCCTTTGTACTTGATTAAGCACATTATCCGGGATAACGTTACGTGACAGTCAAGGATGTCTGCGTAATAAAAATCCGAAACCGCTGTGGGTTCCGGATGGGTTGGTTTTATCTGAGGGGTTACAGGGCGAACCTCATACTTATATCGATGGATGCTGTTTTTCAGGCACATTGCGCATTTTGGATGCAAACAGGAAGCAGGCCGCGATGTAAACGGCACTGAGCAGCAGATAGGGCAGCTGCAGAGAGAAGAGACGATCAAAAAATGTTTCGCTCATCCGAACGAGTAATCCACCCAGCAAGGTGCCGATGGCACTGATGCCAAAGGACAGAAATCGAAACACGCTGCCTACACGCCCAAGCAGTTCATTAGGGACGGAGCGCTGCAGGATGGATGAACGGGTCACGTTGTAAACAACGATGAAAAAGGCCGCACAGAAGTATAGACCGCCGACAATGTAAGCATTGGAGGTTAGACCCACTGCTCCATACATCAGCCCCATCGACAGAATGGATAACAGAATGAGCTGCTTGGAACTCCAGCGTTTCCGCATGTAAGCCACAGCCTGACTGCCGAGTATGCTGCCGATCGTTGCAATCGAGATCAGGATGCCGAAGGCATAAGCTTCAAGTTTCAGCACCTCGCGTACAAAGAAAATCTGAGTCACCAGAATCATCGAAAACATCAGTGTAATCGTAACCGACAAAATGGCCAGACCCCGTAGAAAACGGTCTTGAAACACATATTGGATGCCCGACCACATCTCACGTCTCCAGTTTTTCATTGGACGAGCTTGGTGCTCTGACTCATCTTCGGTTGTTTGCTTAGAAGCTTCCGCTGCTTTTTCCTGAGCCTGGGAAGCTTTCGAGTTCGCAGGCCGGAAGCTGCCGCGTATACCCATTAATAAGAGCAGGGAGATGACAGCCGTTACCGTGTCGATGGCAAAAGGATAGACGATATGCATCGTAATAATAAATCCTCCGAGGGCTACGCCCAATATATCGCTGGTGATCAGCTGTCCTGCTGTGAATTGGCCATTGGCCTTTTCCAGCTTTTTCTCTTCCACCATCTGAGGAATAATGGTCTGTACCGTGCTGTCAAAGACAACCCGGCTCAGACCGATACCGAACATAAATAAGGCAAGCAGCGGTATGCTGATCCAGCCTCCCCAGATACATATCGTTAACATCAATAAAAACATCATGCGGGTAAAACTGGCTCCAACCAGCATATGTTTGCGTGAATACCGGTCAATAAGCACTCCTACCGGAAGGCTGAAAATGAGCCAGGGCAGCCGTAAAGCGGTCATCGTAAGGGATGCATATAACGTATCTGCTGTAAGAGTAGAGACAAGCCAAGGTACAGCGGCCAGAGTTAATCCATCTCCTAGAAAAGTAAGAGAAAATGCGCCGAACAGCTTGGCGTAATTATGTTTCGCAGCGTTGGATTCAATCTTCATTACTTCCTCCGTTTCGTAGATGCAGGTCGATTTCTTTTTATGAGGCAGGATAGGGCTGTGAATTTGCTATAATACCAATGTATGTTATTGTAAAATGGATTTCAATCCTGATTTTGTAAGCCTAATCGATATATGATCTCCATTTTCTTAAGATCAAACTTTTTGCATTTTGCCGTGTTATATTTAATTGAGGTATTAGCCACGATAAGGAATTAAGCATTCTAATTATGAGGAGGATTGACATGAGCACGCCGCATGTAAAGATCCGTCAGGAAGAGGCTCGTTTATATAAGGAACTGCGCGGTATTTTAGAGGACGTACCCGAAGGGAAAGAGCGGGAGCGGGTGATGAGCCGTATGATCCGTCAGTTGAAGTTTGCCAAGTGGTGTAGAGAGTGTTTGAACCCGATCAGGAACTCATGGAGCAGTGCTAAACCGGGGAAACTCTGGATATGGATCGCCACTGGAGCACTTGCGCCTGTTGTATTTTTCTGTGCATTTATCTGGGTATCCCTTTGGGTGGAGTAAGGCAAGGTGAGAGCAAAAGCGATCAGGGCAACATATCCTTCATCATCCTATATTTGTAATAATATTCCTTTATCATTCATGTTGTTATCTAGGCATAAGAAATAAAAAAAAGTTAGAACCGGCAGATGTAAATCTCCGAGTCTAACTGTTTGTTTTGGCCATGAGAGGGGTACAAGCCCGGCTTTACTTTTTATTGATCTTGACTCATGATCTTGACGGCTTGACCTTCTACATATTCATGGTAGTCGCGAAAACTGTTGATATGCTGAAGAGCGTCCGTCTTCGCGGATTGAATTTTGATTTTTCCCGTCTTTATCGTGCTTTTCATCTGGGTAAGAGCGTTTTTGGAGCCTTCGATATCTCCTGACATATCTTGAATACGCTGAAGCAGCGTAGGGTGGCCTTCATATTGAAGCATCTCGGCGAGAGGTCTCATCTCTTCAAGTTTTTGGCTTGAACGTTCCAGTGTCGTCATGACCTGGTCTCCATCGGTACTTGCGCTCAGGGAAACCATGCGATGAATGTGATCTTTCTCCATGCGTTCGAGAGCTTCAAGATGAGAGGCTTCCAGACGTTTGGGGTCTCCCCAGCTTTGGGCCTGTTCCGTCTGGCGAGACTCACTCACTGCCGAATGGTTTGTATTATTGTTACCATTGCCGCATCCCCATATTAAGGAGGTGCAAGCGAGGATGGTACCAATGACTGCTGTGCGTTTTAAATTCATGCAGTCCACTCCTTCCGTATTTTCCTGAAGGTAGTATGAGCTAATACTTCCCAAAACATGCCTATCTCAGGCAGCTTTCTAAACAACTTTTTATATAATTAATAAAATGATTGGAAAAGGGAGGAAACATGACGATTTATAAAAATCCATACTGGCGCTGGGCGATTATACTTATGTATCCTGCGATCATTTTCATGTTCCAAACCTGGGGACCTATTTTGGATTCATGGATTTTTCCTGTATTTTTTGCCGCCTTGTTTTGTTTCTTGTGGAGTGATGTGAAAGACATGCTGGCTTCAACAACAATGACGTGGGTCGCCGCCATTCCGGCGTGGTGGTACTTTATCGAACGTCCCAAACCTTCCTTCGGCGCAGAAAATTTTATCGCCCATCTGTGGTTGATCGTGCTGATGTATATCATCTTTGTGTGTATCCCGCAACTGCTGATTCTCATTACACGAATAAGAGTAATGCATTATTATGGGAAGTGAGCTGGAGAAAAGAAGCACAGTTGTTTTATAAAAAAAATTACTATGACGAATTGGGAGCTATGATTTTGCCTGATGAATCCATAAACAGAAGTAAAGAGAGAAGTTTTATATACATTATGATGTTCACGCTGATCTACGGATTAACCTTACTAATGTGGCCATTCATCGCATTTGCCATGGGAATGTCCCTTGCTGCACCGACCCCTCCAGAGTTTGAAGTCGCAGGTCGTTTGATGGGGGAACTTCTCATGTCGTATCCCATCGCTGTTATTGCAGCCTTGCTATCAGGCTGGTACTCTTATTATATCAAGAGGTATATCTTTCCTTACTGGATCATGCAGCTGCCCTTGTTATGGATCCTTGCCTGGATCGCGGTTGATTACCTGGGAACGGATATTTCAAAAGTACCTTTTTTACAATAAATCATTTGGCAGGCAGCGTAGTCTATTCCTCTCTGAACCAGGAGAGACGGGAGGGGACAGATGAAGATAATTAAACGGATTAATAAACGCTATCTTATCTTTTTATTATGGAATATATTTATGGTCTTCGCAGTCCATGGAATGACGATTCAGCATGAGGCGGGTAAAGGGGTATCCGGTAATGGTAATCTGGGCATTCTGGCTTTGGTTCCGGCGCTGATTACCTTTCTGATTTTATGTTACTGGACTGCATATCTGACCAAATGGTGGATGTGTGATCAACGTGAGTACTGGGGGAGATGGGGCAATGCAGTGATCTGTACTGCAGCCTTGGCATTATGTGTGCTGTCCGTCTTCTGGGAGATCCATTTTTTTGAGGACTTGCGTGTGCAGCTTAACGGTTATACACATGATCCGGAATCAGCGGTATACCGCTTTGGCTGGCTGAATCAATATACTAATACACTGTACTATAACTTTCCCATTTTGCTGTTTGGCGTATCGTTTTCTGTAATCGTAGGCTGGGTGCTGGAACAGGTGCAGCATTCACGCTCTAAGTCGTGATGGTGAAATATATTATTCACTAGGGCGTGTCTGAAAATGCTGAAGAAAGCAGATTTTGCCAAATTTTCGTTCCAGGCAAGGAAGTTTCCCGCAGGCGTGCCGGGGCACGTCAAGGGGAAGTGACGCAGCAGGGGGCGGAAAGAGGGTAAAAGATGCACTTCAGTAGGTTTCAAGACACGCCCTAGTCTGCATTGACAGATATTGCGGCTGAATAGCCCTTCTGCTGCACATGTCTCGTCATCAGCAGGAGGGCTTCTCTAGTTACACTTTCCTTTTGTATTTCCCTGTATAAGGGACCGTGAGGTGAATGTTTAACGTTTCAATCGAATCCTCCGTGAGAATCAAATTCTCCCCGTTACCGGATAACTTATGCCACAGCTTGGGGTTTTTGCGATACAGTTTTTCCTGCAGTCCATATACATCCACTCCCTGTTTCAAGCCATTCCGATAGGTTTCCATGATCTGTTCCTTAAGTGCCGCTTCACTTACCCGGGTCATCTCGTCGTATGTCATGGGGATGAGATATTCATACAGCGCGGTCAGATATTTGGCATCGATTCGAAAGGTGACCTGTTCCCCGCGAATAATGGGTTCAATCTTGATCGTAGGCAGGCCAACGCTGAGTGCTCCATAGATCACATCACCTTTCTGGATCAGCAGCGGAGCTCGGCGCATTCCTTTGATCAGCCAGTGATATCCGGGCAGTTCGCTTCGCGGCAGAAACCGAAATCGTTCTCCCATCCTCTCGAAATAGGCGCCTTCAATAATAAACAATTCATGCTCCTTCTTGTTCTGCAGCCAAAGCTCCTTGTTCAAAGCAATGGCAGGCAAGTATGTTGTCGTTGCCGGATCATTATGCTTGGCAATCAGTTCGAAGCTGAGTACAGGGGCAAATAACGAATTCTCCAAATAGCTGGGCATCGGATTATGCAGGATACTGTCCAGTGGAGACATGTTATAGATTGATGCGGTGCTCAAAATATCCAGCAAAGGCTCCCGTGTACCGTATACCCAGGTTGTGTACCGCGCTTCTGGAAATCGCCCGAGCATATCGAATACATCCTTAATGTGCCGATTGTTCAGCACACTTTCTGCCATTACAATCGCTGTAACATGTCCCCAGGCGATGTGAAGCTGGGAAGCCCGCCATAATTCGTTCATGGCGAGACTCATCGTTTTTCCCTGTGCGTGTCCAACCCAGATTGGAGGAGATTCAGCCGTTTTACTAGAATTGTCGCTTTTGGCGATACTCGAAAAGTCAAGAGTCTGTACATAGACGTGGTACATCCCGTCTTTAAATTCAATACCGATTGCTTTCGCATAGTCTACCTGCTGAATCTCGTATGCGCTCCAGCATCCCGTGCTCATGAGACAGAGTGACAGACTCAATATACCCAGCAGACAGCGGCGCAGCATGCGGCTCATCGGCCTTTGCCGTCCTTGCGCGGTTTCTGCGTTTCAAGGTAGACGGGTCTGCGTTTCCTGATGCCTGTCGGGACTTTGAACAGGGAGGTAATGGCTTGTCTGATATTGAGCGGTGTTACGGGAGTCAGATATGGGATGCCGAACGATTTGAGATCAGTCAGGTAGATTAAAAACAGGATCATCGACAAGATGAATCCGTAGATCCCAAGTGATGCCCCCAAGATAAAGCATAGAAAGCGCAAAATGAGAATAGAGCTGGTCATGACTTGATTGACAATAGTCGCACCGGCCACAACTGTGACCGCAATGACCACAATCATAAGCGGAGAAACCATACCGGCCCGGATGGAAGCATCTCCAATGATCAGGCCGCCAACCACGGTCAGCGTCTGTCCGATTGCACTGGGCAGGCGCACGCCTGCCTCCCGGAACAGCTCCATCAGCAGCATGATGAGAAACATCTCGATGCCAGATTCCATGGGCAGTCCCATACGACCGACGGATATCGTAGCGACAAGCGGAAACGGAATTTGATCCATATGAAAAGAAGTCAGGGCGATATAGAAACCGGGCAAAAATATCGTCACGAACAAACCGATGAACCGAAGCATCCGTCCCATATTTACTGGGAGAAAAGGAAAGTTGGCATCCTCTGGTGATTTGAGCAGCAAAAACAGATTCACGGGTCCGATCACTACGCTGGGATTACCGTCCACGATCAGAACAAAGCGGCCATTCAGCAGGCATTCCGCTGCGAAATCCGGTCTCCCGGTGTAATGAGTAAGTGGAAACAGGGTGATTTTGGCGGGCGACAGCAGCTCCTCCAGTTCATTTGCTGTCATGAGTCGTTCGGTCTGAATTGCGCTGAGACGGTGTTTTACATCCTTGATTAATTCCGGGTTGGCGATGTTCTTCATGTACATCAAAGCGACTTTGGTTGCTGACCGCGATCCGATAAGTTCGATGCTGCAGGCAAGTTCGGCGGTACGCAGTCTGCTCCGAATCAAAGCGACATTCACTGCAAGAGGTTCAATAAAACCATCCCTCGCTCCGCGGATTGACACTTCTGTGGTAGATTCTTCCGGTGTTCGTGCAGGCATGTTGGAAATATCAATGCTCCACATAACCTGCAGGGAAGGAAGACACAGAAGCAGGTGTCCTTCAAAAACACGAAGGGATACAAGTTCCGTTCCGTACTGCGGATCGTGAAGGTCAACGATGTTCCACTGCAGATTAATATTTTTTTCAATGTCAGATACGCGAATGAAACGTGTGATTTCGTAAGTGCGTTTCATCTCAGGCAGGATGATGTCATGAATAATCTGAGTATCGACCATGCCGCTGCAGTAAGCGACAACCAGTTTCATCTGACCGTCACCCAGCCAGTGGTTGTCGATGATGACGTCATCGGACCCTGCAAAATAGGTCGTCAAATAATGCTGATCGATACGGAACGGTTCAGTCTCCGGACGGATTGGTGTTGTTCGCGGCGGCTGTGCCATGAGCAGGGGCCTCCTTGTCCTTTTTATGAATCAGAGCGGCTAGTGTCAAAATAATGGTGATTGCTGCCACGTAGTAGAGCATGGCTGGAAATTGGATGTGATCGACATAATAATCGACATAATCAATCCGCCACCACTGGATGGCCAGGGCACACATAATCAGTGTGAGACAGAGAATGGCAGTATAGCGTTTTTTGGGTCTGCGGATATCCAGCAGATCAACAATCAGATATATAGAGATGGCAACACGGGCAAATGAGCCGCTGAGCCACTGGTAAATCGAAAGAAAATCAACGTGCTGAAAGAGCTTGCCGATATTGACGAGCTTCCACTGTTCATAGGGACTATTTCGCTGTTTTGCAGCTTCATCCGGTCCGAATTCGACAATAGCTCCCATTGTAGGCCCCATGGCCATACTGATCATAAAGAGGCCAAGCAGCAGCACATGCCACCAGCGCAGCTTGCCTTTGATATCATGTTGAAAGAGCATCAGCACCCAGATCTCCATGAGTCCCGCTAGGGAGTAAACCATACCTCGTATAACAGGAGTCCAGCCGTGTTCCATGATGGGGAAAAGCTCGCTGTAGTCCTTGTATTTCATATTGGCAGACATGACAAAGTAACCAAGCAGAATCACCAAAGGCAGCAGGATGCTGGAAGTCATCGCAATCGAGCGGATGCCTTTGGCTGCGGACCATGCAGCAACCAAAGCGCCTCCACCAGCCAGCACATAGGTTGGGGTAAAGGGCAGGTAAGTGGATACCGTCCAGTTCGTGGTTTCATATAAGGTGTGTGTGCCTAGCGAGAACAATAATAAGGCCGCAGTAATGCGAAAGATCCACGAAGGCACCAAGCCAAACTCACGGGCAATCCAATCGGTCAACCGCTGTCCACGGATCCGCCGGATAATGATGTACATCATACCCAGGAACAGCAGGAACAGTGGTG
This sequence comes from Paenibacillus sp. AN1007, assembly GCF_040702995.1. Lineage (NCBI taxonomy): Bacteria > Bacillati > Bacillota > Bacilli > Caryophanales > Paenibacillaceae > Paenibacillus > Paenibacillus sp. AN1007. The sequence goes on along the minus strand of NZ_CP159992.1, from coordinate 4,651,224 downwards.
CAGCTGCGAGAACAGAGAGCCATCCATCCCTTCCGGCCGCATCCAGAATTGCCGGGACCGACAAGACATGGCAGACAAGTCCGGCACTGAGCAAAATGATGGAGATGGATAACCAGATGGTAATCTGTCCTTTATCCTGACTCATGTCAATCCCCTTCCGTTTCAAACTGTTTGCGTTAGGTTGTACAGTCTATGAGATAATGATTCGTTTTTCAATTTTTTTCACAGAAAAAGCAGCCCGAGATGGACGTAGTGGAAAGAAAGCTATAACATATACGGTATAAGAGCCAGACTCGGGCTTAGCTCATCTTGCTGGATACTCATTGTTTTACGATTGGTTTAGCTTATGCTGGATACTAACTGAACTGCAGACAAGCATCTGCAGCATTTGGACTACTCAAGGAACAGGGAGGAAACTTGCGATGACACAATCAACAAAATCACCTCAAGAGATTAAAGTAGGGTTTATCGGAACAGGCGTTATGGGCAAAAGTATGGCGGGTCATATTCAGCGTGCGGGATATCCGCTCCATGTATACACGCGTACTGCCGCCAAGGCCGAAGCCCTGGTCAATGAGGGAGCTGTCTGGCATGAAACGCCTGCCGCACTGGCTGCAGCGTGTGATGTCGTCATTACGATGGTAGGTTATCCGAAAGATGTGGAAGAGATATACCTCGGAGAAGGAGGGCTGATTGCCCATGCCAGACCGGGTTCATATCTGATTGATATGACCACATCCAGCCCGCTGCTGGCTGCACGTATTGCCGAAGCCGCGAACGCCAAAGGGCTGCATGCACTGGACGCGCCTGTATCCGGCGGTGATATCGGCGCACGGGACGGCAGGCTGTCCATTATGGTGGGTGGTGACGCAGAAGCTTTTGAAGCAGTTCGTCCGCTCTTTGAGCAGATGGGCACCAATATTGTGCTGCAGGGCAAGGCGGGCGCCGGACAGCACACCAAGATGTGCAACCAGATTGCGATCGCCTCTGGCATGCTCGGCGTATGCGAAGCACTCGCCTATGCCAAGACGTCGGGACTGGACGCGGAGAATGTGCTGAAAAGTATTGCGACGGGCGCGGCCGGAAGCTGGTCCCTCAGCAACCTCGGTCCGCGTATGATCGCAGGCGACTATGAGCCTGGATTCTATGTGAAACATTTTATCAAAGACATGGGGATTGCACTGGAGTCTGCTCAAGCGATGGGCATGAAAACACCGGGACTGGCTCTGGCGGAATCGCTCTATCAGGAAATATCGAAGAACGGCTTGGATGAGAAAGGTACACAAGTGCTGTACACGTATTATCTCCAGGCCTAGAAGCCAACATGTGAAGACGGCAGCGGACTCTTTTGCTTAGGGAAAAGGGAATGCTGCCTTTTTTTTATATTTTGAACATATACCTGTGTCTAAAGTCACAGATTTGGGTATATTATATCGTGCACTTTTAAGTAAAAAATGAATTTAGGGAAAACATCTTTACTTTCGTTCGACTTAATCCGACATAAGAAATAGAAGTTTACATAATGGATGTGCCACTCTAAATCGAATGGAGTCTGCCCATGTTCAAAAAAATTCGTTCTCTGTTCAAGACGCAGCCAGAGCTTGTGAGCCCACTTACCGATGCTGTTACAGCTTCAGCTCTGTCAACCGCAGCTGCTGTTCCTCCACGTCTTGTACGCAGTCGGCGCAAGAAGAAAAAGTCGGATATGGATTGGATCAGTGTGCCGCAAGAACCTACGACCTCCGAGCTTCTGCTTGGTCTGCCCAGTGAATATAAAGTGTTGAATGATCTTCTGGTTACCAACCCGAAGTCGCGTTCGGGGTATTCACAGATTGATCATGTGGTCATTGGGCCGCGGGCAATCTTTGTCATCGAAACCCGGAACCTGACAACCGGAGAGATTCGCGGCGGCCGGCGGGAAGCGAATTGGTCGGTGAGCAGCAGTCGTGTCAAAATGTACAATCCGCTGATGCAGCACCGTGCTCATGTTGAAGCCATTCAAGCACATCTTGGAGAGTACAAACGTGTGAGACTTGTCTCCATGGTGACATTCACGAATCGCTGCCGAATCAGCGTTGATCCAGCCGTAAGGTATGTCAATTCCGATGAAATGGTAATCTACGATCATGAATTGGTGGAGACGATTCAGCGCAAGACAGAACGGCTGGAGACAGAGCTCCCTGAAACTTTGTACCCAGAGCAGGATATTCAGGCGATCTGGAACATACTGAACACAGCGAATTCAACGGATCATCTGATTCGGGCCGAGCACATGGCGAAGGCGAAAGGGATCAAGTAATCAGCAGTCAGATGACAGGAGTCTCGATTTCGGATTCAGCAAACATATAACAGGGATATTCCGGGGCATAATGCCAATCTCCGGAATATCCCTGTTGGTATTCTAATTCCCATCAAGGTAGATGAAGGGTTTGAACATGGCTGGTATGCATGAAGCGTGCGGAACCCTCGGCATCAATGACTTCAAGCATTCTATTGCTTATACTTTTCAGCAATCCTGTCTGTTCGGGTTTGTAACCCAGGTTCAGGATGACAAGTTCTCCTGTCATTTTTTGCAGCTGTTGATCGAGGGTGCGAGACAGCGAGATCGAAGAGGGCTGTATCGGGAAATGCTGATAATCCATTGCATAAGGTCTGCTGTTGGCAGGAGAAGGGATAATGTATTTCAAGTGATGGATAGACACATAGACGGATTGGTGCAAAGGAGAATAGAAAATGAAATAATCGTTCATGATGCTGGTAATATAGCCGTGCAGCGTTCGTCCACCGATGGAGATTTCACTAAATTTTCCGCGAGCATTCATGAGCACTTTTCGATAAGAGATATTGTCATGATCCATTTCAGGATCTGGTGTGGGCATGTCCATATGATTTGAATTTTCTTCTGATTTCATAAAACGCAACGTTTGAAGATGATGGAGCGGCACATAAATGTAGCGTTGATTACCATACACGACCATGATATCTTCACCTGCATCTATGACCTCACCCTGGATAAGCAGCTTACAGCCGGATAGCTCAAATTCAATGTTTTTACCTAACATCGCTGCAAGTTTCACAGTATACCTCCTCTCAAAACAGTACAGCCACCCAAATATATAAGGAAAACAGGCTGATTATTAAACTGATGGGTATCACAATGAAGGTCACCTTCATATACTGTTTCCATGAAACTCGAATATGGTGAGTCCGTAATATATACATCCAAATTAAGGTAGCTAGTGTGCCTATAGGGGTCAATAATGCTCCAATGTCACTGCCTAATATATTGGCAAGGTACGCCAGATGCAGCTGGGCATCACTCAAATGAAGGTCAGTAACAGCAAATGTTCCGATCATGACCGAGGGAAGATTATTGAACAAATTAGACAGCACCGTCAGCAGTAAACCGGATACAGCAATAAGACTGGCATTTCCATTCGCTGCAATCGGACCTGTGAATTCAGTAATCCATGTTGTCATTCCGGCTCGGTGAAGACTATCCACGATAATATAGATACTGAAGGCAAAGAGAAGAATATGCCATGGCGTCTGCGTGATGACGTCCTTCAGTCCGGAGCGTGTACGGTACCATCGTACAGCAAGCATGAGAACCACACCGGTGATGGCGACGATCTCCATGTGTATACCGAATTGTTCCGCCAGAAAATATCCTGCCCGGATGAACACTACAATTCCGATACAGACACGGAACAACCACCAGTCTACATTGTTTTTGAAGTTGTCGGATTCAGTCGTCTGAAGCGGATGATAACCTGAACCAGATGCGTTTTGCATAGATATCGGAAAATGGTGGATAGCTCTGGGTATGCTTTTGCGAAAATAGTAGAGCAGCAGGAGAGTCATGGCGGTAATCCCGAGCATGGATGGTATAAACATCATCTGAGTGTAGGTGTTCAGATTTAATCCCACCATCTTCAAGGCGATCAGGTTAGCAAGGTTGCTTAGTCCGATGGGGGCACTGGAAGCTGTAGCGATGAGTGCACCGGAGATGAGGTAGGGCAGCTGCTGATGCATTTTCAGACGCAGCATGACACAAATTCGAATGATAATGGGGGTAGTGATCAGAATGCTGCCGTCGTTGTTAAAGAAGATGGTCATGAGAAAACAGAGTAATAGAATGAGCCAGAATAATCGGAAGCCGGAGCCGCGTGCCTTTTCAATCATATTGACAGCAATCCAGCGAAAAAAGCCGATACTATCCAGAATGATGGACATAACAATGGTAGAGAGAATCGTGATTGCTGCACCAGATACAATTTCGAAAATACCCAGGATATGAGTTAGACTGCTCACACCGGTTATAACAAGAAGCAGGGCACCAAGCGAAGTGGGTATAGATTCATTTAATCCGCCCGGCCGCCACATGAGAAAAATAACCGTGATGATGAATACCCCGAAGGTTAACCACAACTGGTAATCTGGCATTTACTGTGATTCACCTCCCAGGGGGAGAAGTCCTTGTGAAGATGGAATCAGATGTTCGTGAGTCGGGGCAGGCCTTCCCGGCATAACGATCCAGTACAAAGGCACACCTGTCAAGACGATTGCAATAAAGATCAGCATGATCATTCCCCCCTTTAAACTGGCAGTAAATTAACTCCTCATTATCGTTGAACTACCTTGCTGAATTAACGTTTGCCACCAGACTTGTTTCCACGAGATTGATTTCCCCGTGATTTGCTGCCACCAGACTTATTTCCGTGAGACTGGTTTCCCCATGACTTGTTGTTTGATTTAGTTCCCTGATTTTTGTTCCCTTGGGATTTATTTCTGCAAGCTTGGCTGCCCGTACTGCGATTCCCTTGGGAACGATTGCCGCCGGATTGCGTATTTTGTGTTTTGTTCCCTTGGCTTGTGTTGTTACTGTTGTTATTATTGCTGCTTCCGCGAACCAGAGAGACGGATTTTACGTGCTGCAGCGGAATACGAATGATCTCCTGATTTTTTAAAGTCAGAATCAATTGGCTTTGGTTGGCATCGGCCAGGATACCTTCCACTTTTTCAGGACCTCCACGGTTGATCTGTACTTGGCGGAAGCGAAGTGCCTGCATAACTCCAAGGAATGTGTTGGATGGAATCGGATTCCCCATGGGTCCTCTAACTCCGCCGGAACGGCCAGTGTCCGTAATGCTTTTGACATGAGATTCATTTACATACACGATACCTTCTTTGCAGCTCACTGCCATATAGTCCCAGCGCACATCCATCAGCGTACCTTGTACCGAATCGGGTCCTCCACGATTGACCTTGACTTCTCTTCCGACTAAACCTCTCAATCCATGACCGTTCATAGACATTGTATATTGCCCCTTCCCTGATATAAGTTCAGATAGGCCGATGACGGTTGTTATATGAATCCCTTCCACTCGTCATTGGAGTCTGTCTGTAGTTTAATCATATGTGTACGTAACATCGGAGGAACCAGCAGAACACTATTTATATAGTAAATTGGCAGGAATCTATGAAAGAAATGGTAATTTATAGATTGCTGTTACGTTTTATCAGCTAATTTTACATATGAATTTGCATATGGTTCCTAAAAAAGGCTGTACAATCGCCCTTCCGTCCTGATGTGTATGTGCATAGGATGGTGTAACAGTCTACGGGCTAATTCCACAAGTGATCGAAAGGCGGATGGAAATGACTCTACCTGTCTACCACATCCATGTCTCTGCGAACGAATACCAGCAGTTAACATCGAATATATGGTCAGAAACGTTTGTAAATGGAACGATGCATATAGATGGTAAGCAGCTTCCCATTCGAATTCGGTACCGGGGAGGACATACACGTGCTTATGTCAAAAAATCATTCGAGGTTCGTACATCCAGCCGCACGTACCACTTCAATGCAGAATACGATGACCCGTCACTGCTGCGGAACGCCCTTTCGTTCCAATTTTTTGAATCGATTCGTGTACCAGCCCCTGCTTCGCGCCACTGTGTACTATATCTCAATGGCCAGCTTGAAGGGGTGTATTTACGAATCGAAGGGGTGAAGTCCTCTTTTTTTCGTCAAAGGAGAATGCCGGTCCGGAGTATTTTCTATGCCGTCAACGACCGTGCCGACTTTGCACACTCCTCCAGTTCATCTGAATCGGGAACAAACGTGCTGTCGGGATACAGCCTGATTCGGGGCAGTATGGAGGATCGCAGAAGGCTGCGCAGATTTATACAACAATTAAATGCCAAGTCGAAAATGGATTTATTCCGTTTTTTGCAATCGAGAGTGGATATTGACAACTATATGCGCTGGTTAAGCGGGGCTGTGCTGACAGGCAACTTTGACGGATTTCATCAGAACTATACATGGTATGAACAAGCCAGGAATCGAAAATACGGCATTCTGCCTTGGGACTACGAAGGGACTTGGGGAAGAAATTGTTACGGTGTAAAGGTCAATCCGAATTTGGTTCGCATTCAGGGATACAACAAACTGACGGGCAGGCTGTTGGCATTCCGTGTGTATCGTGGGCAGTATAAGAGGCTGATGCATCAGCTTCTGGAGAATGCATTTACGGAGAAGAAGGTCATGCCGCTGGTATACCGTCTGCACGATGAGATCAAGGAAGATGTGAAGAATGACCCTTACATGAAATGGCCGATGAACGTCTTTCTGAATGAACCCGAGAAGATTCGTACGTATGTGAAGGAGCGCCGGGAGCATGTGGGCACTGCGTTGAATCAGCTCTAAAGATACCCAGGCAGCGGGCAGCGCTGACTTGGGTATTTTGTTTGGTTTATAGTCAGCATGTTATAATGTGCAGTCGATTTCAGGTTAAAAATTAAGGTTAATACTAAAAATGAGAAGAACGTAACGATGTACAGCTGGAAAATGCGATATAATAGTCGTATGGGTTACGTGAAATTTTACATAGCTTTAAAGAAAGAGAATAACGGAGCTTATGGTGTAAATATGATGCAGTATCGCCATGTAACGTGCTCCGGGCCGGAGGAATGGGAATGCTCAAGCTGTTTGTTCACTTGAAAAAGTACCGGGTCGCCGCCATTGCAGCGTTAGTCATGATGCTGATTGAATTAACGGTGGAGCTGGCGCAGCCGTATCTGATCTCCAAAATCATTGATAGCGGCATCCAGCAGGGAGACTTGGGCGTCGTTTGGATGTGGGGTGGTGTATTGGTTGGCAGTGCGGTCATCGCGTTTGCCGCCGGGATTGCAAGCTCATTTTTTGCCTCCCATGCCAGTCTGGGGTTTGGGTATGACCTAAGAGAGAAGCTGTATGACAAGATGCAAACGTTTTCCTATGCGGTGTTCAACCGATTTGCCACATCATCGCTAATCACCCGCTTAACCGGGGATGTGACTCAGGTGCAGGATACGATCTTCATGAGTCTGCGTTTCATGACCCGTGTTCCGCTCGTAGTAATCGGAAGTATGATTATGGCTATAGTGGTGAATCCGAGACTGGGCCTGCTGCTCGTTGTCATGGTGCCGGTGCTGCTCGTGGTTGTCATCTGGATGATTAAAAAGGCAGCGCTGCTGTTCCGCAATGTGCAGCGCAGACTGGATGCCGTGAACAGCATCATCCAGGAGAATCTGACAGGCATTCGGCTGATCCGTGTGTTCGTGCGGATGGGCCACGAGATTGAACGATTTGCCGGATACAGCGGCAAGCTGATGAAAGGCACAATCTCCGCGCTGCGTCTCACGGAGACAACGATGCCGTTCATGCTGCTGATGATGAATGGCTGTATCATCGCCGTGTTATGGTTTGGACGCAAGGATATTGTTTCGAATTCGGCTACCGTTGGTGAAGTTGTCGGGGTCATTAATTATCTGCTGCGTACGATTGGAGCGTTATCGATGCTTTCCTGGATTTTGGTAACATTTTCACGGGCGAGCGCTTCAGCACAGCGTCTGAATGAAGTGTTTGAAACGGAGGATATGTCAGAGACGGAGCGTACGGGTTCCACAAACTCTTTTCGTTATTCGGACAGCGACGGCTCTGCACGAAATAGCCAAGAGCCGCGCACTGTACAAGGAGCAGTTGAGTTCCGCGGAGTGGGCTTCAGTTATCCGAATAGTGAGATCCAAGTACTGGAAGACATCTCGTTCTCAGCCAAAGCAGGGGAGCGAATTGCCATTATGGGGGCAACTGGATCAGGGAAATCCTCTCTGGTACAGCTGATTCCACGACTGTATACGGAAGAACAGGGTGAAATTCGTATTGATGCTGTGGATGCGTCAGAGCTGGATCTTCCGACGCTTCGCAAGTCCATCGGTTATGTTCCGCAAGAAGTTGTTCTGTTCACTGGTTCTGTACGAGACAATATTGCTTGGGGACGAGAAGATGCCACAATGGAAGAGATTGTGGAAGCCGCAAAGCGGGCTCAGATTCATGAGACTATTGAGCAGCTGCCGAATGGATACGATACACAGCTTGGTCAGCGTGGAGTCAACCTGTCGGGTGGCCAAAAACAGCGTTTATCCATTGCGAGAGCTTTGGTGCGCCGCCCAAGCATTCTTATACTTGATGACAGCACAAGCGCACTGGATGTAGCTACCGAAGGGCGACTGCTGAACGCACTGGAGGAGCTTTCATGTACCACGTTTATTATTACGCAGAAGATCAGTTCGACCACCTCGGCAGATCTCATTCTGCTGCTGGATGACGGACGGCTGATCGGGCAGGGTAAACACGAAGACTTGATGGAATCGTCGGAGCTGTACCGCCGAATTCATGAATCACAATACGGGGAGGGCGCACAGTATGTTCAAAGCACTCATTGAGCCGTTCCGCCAGCCTCGGCCTGCACTTGATTCGGAGTCACTCCGTTCAGGAGGCCAGCGCAAACCGAAGGCGCGAGCCAAAAACTGGTCGGGCACACTTGGACGCATCTGGGGTTACCTCTCTCGCCGCAAGGTCAAGCTTTCGCTTGTACTGCTGATGGTGTTTGCCAGCTCCGCTTTGGCTCTGCTCGGACCTTATATGGTCGGCGCAGCAGTTGACCAATTCATCGCTGGTGAGGCGAACAGCTCCAGTTGGACCTGGTTTCTTCTGGGTCTGGCAGCGGTGTATATACTCTTTTCCCTTACATCCTGGCTGCAGAATATATGGATGATCGAGATTGCTCAGGAGACGGTATTCCGTATGCGCTTTGATCTGTTTGCTCATCTGCATAAACTGCCGATTCCGTTCTTTGGCAGACGTCAGCAGGGCGAGATTATGAGCCGGGTTACCAATGATATCGAGAATGTCAGCAGCACGCTGAACAGCTCGGCCATTCAGATTTTTTCAAGTGTGCTAACGCTGGTCGGCACATTAGGTGTGATGCTGTGGCTCAGCCCGCTGCTGACACTGCTCACCTTCATCGTTGTGCCGCTTATGGCTCTCGGTATGCGCTGGATTACGCGCAGAACAGGTCCGCTTTTCAAAGAGCGGCAGCGCAATCTTGGGGAACTCAACGGGTATATCGAGGAAACGTTATCCGGGCAGCGCATTATTAAAGCCTTCTCACAGGAAGAACGCGTCGTTCGCGGTTTTGAGGAACGGAATATGCGCATCCGGATCTCCGCATTCTGGGCACAGACGATATCCGGTTTTATTCCAAAACTGATGAATGGACTCAATAACCTGAGCTTTGCCATAGTAGCGGGGATTGGGGGGATATTGGCAATTCAAGGCTCCGTAACGGTAGGGGTCATTATTATCTTTGTAGAATATGCGCGTCAATTCACACGCCCGTTAAATGATCTGGCGAATCAGTGGAACACGCTGCTGTCTGCGATTGCAGGGGCGGAGCGGGTGTTCGAAGTGCTGGATGAGGATGAGGAAACGAAGGATGAAGGGGCGGCCACAGCCTTGGATAACATGGAGGGCAGTGTCCGGTTTGATCAGGTGTCATTCGGATATGATGAAGGGCGTGATATTCTGCGCGGTATCAGCTTTGAAGCGAAGCCGGGCGAGATGATCGCGCTGGTCGGCCCAACAGGGGCAGGGAAAACAACGCTGATCCAGCTTCTATCCCGTTTCTATGATCCAACCAGCGGCACAATTACGGTTGACGGACACGATATGACGACCATTCGGCGTGAAAGTTTACGCTCTCATATGGCATTTGTACTGCAGGACTCATTTTTGTTTCAGGGAACGATTCGGGAAAATATCCGATTCGGGCGCCTGGATGCAACCGATGAAGAGGTGGAAGCTGCCTCCAAGCTGGCGAATGCGCACTCCTTTATTATGCGGATGAAGAATGGTTATGATCGGGTGCTTCAGGCCGATGGAAGCGGTATTAGCCAGGGGCAAAAGCAGCTGCTTGCCATCGCCCGCGCTATTCTTGCTGATCCGTCCATTCTGGTACTGGACGAGGCAACCAGCAGCATTGATACCGTGACCGAGATCAAAATTCAGGAAGGGCTGGAGCGTCTGATGCAGGGCCGCACCAGTTTTGTCATTGCTCACAGGCTGAACACGATCCGTCAAGCAGACCGGATTCTGGTGCTGAAGGACGGACGATTGCTGGAGCAGGGATCACATGAGGAGCTGCTTCAGCAGGGTGGATTTTATAGTGAGCTGTATCACAGCCAGCTGCGGAAGAAGGCGCAATAGGCGGCCCGAGAGCGTTGCTTGTTCTCCCGATGCAGGACTGAAGCGCAGACAGAACGGGGAGTTTAACAACAGAAGGATTGAAGACCGAAAGGGGCTTCAATCCTTTTTTTATTGTGCAGGAAAGAAAAAGAGATCGGTGCTGCTTGACAGAGAGGAAATGGCGCTGTATATTTAGTTCGTAAACACTTAGATATCTAATATTTAGGGATTGAACCCGATTGGGATGTGATATTTTAAACGTAAACATAAGAAGAACAGGGGGAAGATGCATGCGTAAAAACACACCGTATTCGGACTTGTTTCAAACCATTGGTATGAAGATCAAACGCAAAGCTGATGATCAGGTCAACGAACTGGGATTAAATGCGCAGCAGGGAAGAGTTATTGGCTATATCTATGAACATCAGGACGAAGGATTAATCCAGAAGAAATTAGCTGACGTATTTAACCGCAGAGATGCAACGATTACAAGTATGTTAAAAGGACTGGAGAAGAACGGTTATATCGTTCGTAAAATTCCTGCTGATAATGAACGGCAGAAAAATCTGTACGTACTGCCCAAGGGCGAGCAGGTGATCCATGACGTTGAGCGGATGTTTGCTGCCGTAGAGAGTGAGATTGTGAAAAGTTTGACGGATGAAGAACAGGCACTATTAATGCGTTTGCTGACTAAGGTTAATCAGAATTTATAAGTTCGGTCAAAGATGATCAAGGTACGAACAGAGCAGGTGAACTGCTCACAACCAAAAGCTTAGAATTCAAACTATTAACATTCTACTAATCTGTTGTGGATGTAAGGAGATGCCCTGTGATCTGTAGTTTTTTTATACGCTGAAGTGAAAAGATATTGATGTGGTACGTTTTTTTGAATTAATACTTAGAATTCTAATTGTTAAAGAGTTAAGAAAGGTGGAGAGTTACTAATGAAAGAAAAACATTCAAACTCTTATTATCTGGACAAAGCGCCTGTACACAAGTCGATTATGCATCTGTCCATCCCGATGATGCTTGGCATGTCTGCGGGAACGTTATATAACCTTATCAACGCGTTCTTTATCGGTCTGGTGCATGATACGGGCATGTTTAGCGCAATTACCCTCGGATTGCCGATCTTTACGGTATTAATGGCTGTTGGCAATATGTTCGGCGTGGGCGGGGGCACATTCATTACAAGACTGGCAGCGATGGGAGAGAAGGAAAAAGCGAAGCGGGTCGCAGGGTATTCCTTTTATTCCAGCGTGGGTATTGGACTGCTGATTGCGCTGATTGCCTGGCTGTTTACCTCTCCCATTGTCCATGGATTAGGTGCAGATCAAGCTGTGTATGAGTACACAAGTCAATATGCCATTACACTTCTGGCAGGCGGAGCTATCGTTATTCTCAATTTCACACTGGAGCAGCTGGTTCGGTCGGAGGGTGCTTCAAAAGAATCCATGATAGGCATGTTCATCAGCATTGCAGCCAGCATCGTTCTGGATGTCCTGTTTATTCTGATATTGAACTGGCATGTGATTGGAGCCGCCTTATCCATTGTATTAGCGAATGCTTGTTCCGCAGCCTATTATGTTTGGTTTTTATCCCGCCGCAGCGAGAATTTAAGAGGATTTCTGGGACATTGGAAACTTCAAGTTAAAGATCAAATGGAAGTATTCAAGATCGGTGTATCTGAACTGCTGCAGACCTCTTTTCTTATCGTATCTACGCTGCTGCTCAACCACTACGCAATGATCTATGGAGATGGCATTGTAGCTGGATTTGGCATTGCTTTACGGATTGTACAGCTTCCCGAGTTTATTACGATGGGAATCTTTATGGGGATTATTCCGCTGGTCGCACACAGTTTCGCGAGTCAGAAGTTCGACCGTTTGAAAGCTGCATATAAGCAGGCCGCGCTGTATATCATCGGAATTGCTGTTCTTTTTATAGGTGTCGTTTATGTATTCAAAGAATCTATAATCCGGTTATTCTCTACGGATGCCGCAGTACTGGAGGCCGGAGGTTCGATTCTGGTGGCAATGCTGATCTCTGCTCTGTTCACCGGATTAACAGGACTGTTTACCGGCATCTTCAAAGCAGTAGGGGAAGGGATTCCAACGAATATCATGGCTGTGTGTCAGGGCACGCTGTTTATCCCGGTCATTATCATTTTCCACCAATCCTTCGGTCTTACAGGCATCATCTGGTCTATGACAGTAACGGAGGTCATTACGAGTGTGCTGGGCCTCATCCTGTTCGCTTATCATTACAAACGGATTGATAGGCTGCAGGAACGGGCCGCTGTTTGAAAGAAGATGTATAGGGATAAATATTAATCGTAAAATGGAAAAGTATACCATGACTTGGTGTGAACAAGTGATATACTGGTATGAGCTCGGAGTTCACAAGGAGGGCTGTATCTCAATTGAAAAATCCTAAACTGGCATATCGACTTATATTACTCAATATTATTTACGGTCTAACCCTGTTTGCCTATCCCTTCGTGCTGATGATGAGCTTGTACTTGTATGCCTTTCGGGAGTCCGGTACACATCCATTCTTGGATACCACAGCAGCCATCCTGATGGCCACATATCCCTTTGGTGTGTTATTCTCACTGATATGCTGGGTATTCTATCATGCTGGCAAAAGCAAATGGGCAACAGCAACAGCGAATCTGATGCTGGTCTGGGCAGCTGCTTTTCTCATTGTGGTCTTGATCTCGGATACGATGTTTCAGTAAACACATGCTGCTCTAACCCGTCTAAACATAGGCTTAGCCCTCGTTAATTAAATTGCTTATGCAAGTAAGAAAGGACAGAACCTGGTAAACTACGGTTCTGTCCTTTCTTCATAACTGCCTACGTTACTCTCCGCCAAATTTCAGCAGATCACTTTCCAATTATGATTGGATCTGACCTCAAGAGGCTGATGTCTGCGAATATAATCCTCCACCAGTGCAGCCATATCTGCGGCACCTTCATGCAGTACTTTTTTCCCCGGATACATTGCATAATCTCCTCCGCCTGCCGCACGATAGCTGTTCATCACCACAGAATACGTGCCATCCATCTCCAGCGGTTTGCCTCCACGCTCCAGCTTCACGACACGGCTGCCTGCAGGCTTGGAAATATCCAGCTCGTATTCGATGCCAGCCCACATGTCATAGTTATAGTGCTGCGGTTTGGGCTGCAAATATGCCGGGTTTACGATCACCTTCCCGGAAGTGTCCAGTTCGAAATAACGTGCAGTCTGCTCCAAAGCCTCCCGAATATCCCGTCCCCTAAGTTCAAGCACAGTCAGCGTGTTGGGGTAGATGAAGTTGGATAACACGTCGCGTACCGTAATTTGATTACCGAATCCTCGGGCTTCTTCGCTAAGCATAGCGGTGTTGGAAAGCTGAGCCCCTGTCGCCTCCAGCTGTACCTGATGTACAAAATCAATAAAGGGGTGTGCTTCAAGCCGGAGCTGTGCGGCACTGGATATCGATAAATCCTCATTCGCAGCTGCTTCGCCGATGGGCTGATCCAGCCATGTCTGTGCCATCGCTTCCAGATCATCCGTCAGCTTCATAACGACCGGATCAGGTTGTAGATCAGGATGTTCTTCCAGCAGCAGCAGCCGTGCTGTTTTGCCCATAACTTCCCACCTGCCGTCTGGAGACTGCTGAAGCTGTACGGATACATGACCTGCTCCGCTGCCATTAAATCCGGGCTGAATGACTGTTACACCATGGATTTCGGCTGTTAACTGGCGGTGCTGATGACCCGTCAGGAGCACGTCGATCCCTTCGATCTCCCGGCAGATGGCGTATGCCTGATTTTCCCCGGTTAAGCGCTCTGCAGGTTCACCTGTCTCCAGATCACATTCAAAACCTCCATGATAACTGACCACCAGTACGTCGGGCTGTTCATATTCACGAATATACTTCACCCACGTACGAATGGTTTCCAGTGCGTCCAGGAAGTGCAGCCCTTCAATATTTTTCGGATGCTCCCAGTTAGGGATGTAATGTGTGGTGGCACCGAGAAGTGCGAGTTTAACTCCCGAAGAGAGTATCTTGATGACATATGGATGTCCAAAAGCAGGAATATCCTTCCCATCAGGGGCAGCTGCAGATTCTTCAACAATATTGGCGGAAAGCCATGGAAACGAGGAGTCTGCCATCGCTCGGCGCAGCATTTCCTGCCCGTAGTTGAACTCATGATTGCCCGGTACTGCGGCATCGTAACCCAGCTCGTTTAACACATTAATGAAAGGATGAATCTGGGTTTTAGGTGTGTGGGAGGCTGCATAAGAAGCCAGAGGAGCCCCTTGAAGCAGGTCTCCGTTATCGATGAGCAGCAGTTCAGGCGAGCGGTCGCGTTCCCGGCGAATCAGAGAAGCCAGCAGGGCAAGACCGGTATGACGATATGCGTTGGTATTGTAATGGATCGGGCGAATCGCCCCGTGAAGGTCACTGGTGAACAGAATATCCAGGCTGGCTGTAGGGGGAATGCGTGTCATTTTACAATCTCCTCTAATATATAAGTTTAGATATATGGTTCAAACAGCAGATACAGCAAAGAGAAACAGCCTGAACGACAGGCAGCAGGCCTTATTTTATACGTGTTTCGTCCTTGATGATCGACCATAATGAGCCTATTTTAACAGAAGAATGTCCCGCTGACAGCCTGACAGGAAACTTTACAAAACTCCAAATTCCGTTTCACATCACGCAAATATTTGCCAATTATAGTAGACAAGTAATGAAAATCAGAAAAACTTTTGGAGGGTGTTCGATTGAAGAAGTCTGCTTTATTTTTACCATTGTTGATTTTGGTACTGTTCCTGAGTGCATGTGGGTCTAACGCTGCATCCAATTCGTCAAACGGCGCGGAAGCCAATTCAAGCGCGTCCGGCACATCAACCGAAACGGCAGAGAAAGACAAGACCGCTGAAGGTTATGCACCTACGGAACTGACGGTGCAATTCGTTCCTTCCCAGAATGCAGACACCCTTGAAGCGAAGGCTAAACCGCTGGAAAAATTGCTTGGAGACAAGCTGGGTATCCCGGTGAAAGTCAGCGTATCGACAGATTACAACACGATCATTGAGGCTATGGCTTCCAAAAAAGTAGATGTAGGTTTCCTGCCTCCAACGGCTTATGTGCTAGCGAAGGAAAAAGGGGCAGCACAAGTTATTCTGCAGGCACAGCGTTATGGCGTTAATGATGAGACGGGTGCTCCGACAGAGCAGCTGGCCGATTCGTATAAATCCATGATTATTGTGAAAAAAGACTCCCCGATCCAGTCGGTTGAGGATCTGAAAGGCAAAAAAATGGCGTACCAGAACGTGACGTCTTCCGCTGGTTATGTATGGCCGGCAGCCCTGCTGCTGGATCGCGGCATTGATCCTTTGAAAGACGTACAGCCTGTAACCGTTAAAGGCCATGACCAAGCTGTTCTTGCCGTGTTGAACGGGGATGTAGATGCAGCAGCGATTTTCCAGGATGCCCGTAACACGGTGTCCAAAGACTACCCGAATGTATTCAAAGACACACGTGTTCTTGCTTTCACTGAGCCTATTCCTAACGATACGATCGCCGTTCGTACCGACATGAACGCAGATTGGACAGCGAAGATCAAACAAGCCTTCATCGATATCGGCAAAGATACAGAAGGTCACCAGATCATCAAAGAAATCTACACGCACGAAGGTTATGTGGAGTCCGATGACAGCAAGTTTGATATCGTGCGCCAGTATAACGAGAAAGTGAAAACCGAGTAGTTTTCGATCCAACAAGCCATTCGTGACTTTTGCACAGTGAACAGGCCAGTTCAGCGTAATTGACGCTGTTCTGGCTTGTGCCGTTATTACAAGTTTCTGCTGGGAACAACGGAAACGATATAAATATTATGGATGAAAGAAGGAGTAACGGGATGATTGAGCTTCACAATGTGACCAAAACGTATGCAAACGGCACGAAAGGCCTGAACAACATAAATTTGGAATTGAAGCAGGGAGAATTTATCGCCGTGGTCGGGTTGTCTGGTGCAGGCAAATCCACGCTGCTGCGATCCATTAACCGGCTGCATGATATCAGTGAAGGTGAAATTCTGATCAACGGAAGCTCCATCACCAAGGCGCAGGGCAAGCGCCTGCGCATGATCCGGCGGGATATCGGCATGATCTTCCAAAGCTTCAATCTGGTGAAACGATCCAGCGTGCTGCGTAATGTACTGGCTGGTCGGGTAGGGTATCATTCTACACTTCGTACCATTTTGGGACGTTTTCCAAAAGAAGATGTTGAACTGGCCTTTGACGCTTTGGATCGGGTGAATATTTCCGAGAAAGCTTATTCCCGTGCAGATCAATTGTCTGGCGGACAGCAGCAGCGTGTGGCCATTGCTCGTGTGCTGGCTCAGGAAGCAAAAATTATTTTGGCCGATGAACCGGTTGCATCCCTTGATCCGCTGACGACGAAACAGGTCATGGATGACCTGAAACGGATCAATCAGGATCTCGGGATTACAACGATTGTTAACCTGCATTTTATTGATCTGGCGAGAGAGTATGCAACACGTATTGTCGGTTTGCGTGCAGGGGAAGTCGTTTTTGACGGTCCGGTGGAAGAAGCAACGGATGAGCGCTTTGCTGAAATTTATGGCAGACCGATCCTCGCCGATGAATTGTTGGACAAGCAGACCGTGCATGAGCAGGGAGAAGTGCTGGTATGAAGGGACAAACCAACGTTTCACTTGAACATGAAGGGCGCGCAGGTGCAGGTAAGGAACCTGGGTCCCGCCTAGGACAGATTGTGAATCGCCCCAAACCACCGGGGAAAACAAAACATCTGCTGACGCTGGTCATCATCTTGCTGCTCTTGTGGGCAAGTGCGAAGCAGACAGGTGCCGGGGTTACAGAGCTGTTCACGGGATTTCCGGAGATGTGGAAGCTGCTGAAGGAGATGTTTCCGCCGCGCTGGAGTTATTTTGACAATATCGTGCAGGGGATGCTGGAAACGATCCGTATGGCACTGCTGGGAACAACCATCGGTGCGATTTTTGCAATTCCCATCTCGATCCTCTGTGCGGGGAATCTGGCGCCAAGCCGCTGGATCTATTATCCGGCCCGTTTGCTGCTGAATCTGATTCGTACGATCCCGGACCTGCTGCTGGCCGCTTTGTTCGTCGCTGTATTTGGTTTGGGCCCGGTTCCGGGTATCCTCGCGCTGGCTGTATTCTCGCTGGGTCTGATCGCCAAGCTCACGTATGAAACACTGGAGACGATTGACAAAGGGCCGCTTGAAGCGATGACTGCTGTGGGTATGAACCGGATCCAGCTCATCGTGTACGGTGTCGTTCCTCAACTCGCTGCTCAGTTCACGTCCTATGTGCTGTATGCCTTCGAGATTAATGTACGTGCCGCGGCTATTCTTGGCTTGGTCGGTGCGGGCGGGATTGGGCTTTATTATGAAGCGACGCTCGGATTCCTGGAGTACGACAAGACGAATACCATTATTATTTTCACACTAGCTATCGTTCTGATTATCGACTATGTGAGCACTAAGCTGCGGGAGAAATTGTTATGATGAATAATGAAGTGAGCCGTATTCGGCCAAGATCCAAGCCGCGGAAAAATCCGCTGCGCTGGCTTATCATGCTGCTGTTAATTCTGGTCTATGCGTGGGCTCTTGCGGGCGTGCCGTTTACCGGTTTCAAGGAAACAGCCGGGCAGATTATGAAAGCCATTATCGCGGGCATTTTCTCGCCCGATTGGAATTTTGTCTATTTGCCTGAAGGAGAGGATCTGCTGCGAGGATTGCTGGATACGCTCGCGATCTCTGTACTTGGCACCGTGATCTCCGCTGTGCTGTGTATCCCGTTTGCCTTCTGGTCCGCACGGAATATGAGCGGTCATCGGGCGATCTCGGGTGCGGGAAAAATGATGCTGAGTTTTATCCGTACATTTCCCGAGATTATTATGGCTCTATTGTTCATCAAGGCCGTAGGTCCCGGATCATTCGCCGGGGTGTTAGCCCTTGGACTGCACTCGATCGGGATGCTCGGTAAACTGTACTCAGATGAGGTTGAAAATATGGACTACGGCCCGTCTGAAGCTTTGCTGGCTTCCGGAGCAACGCGTATGCAGCAGCTCTGGTTCGCCATTCTGCCGCAGGTCATCCCGGGATTTCTGAACTATACGCTGTATCGGTTTGAGATCAATGTGCGTTCTGCCACCATCCTCGGTGTAATCGGTGCAGGCGGGATCGGAACTCCGCTGATCTTTGCGCTCAGCACACGTAACTGGCCGCGTGTCGGCATCATCCTGCTCGGCATTATTGTGATGATCACCATCATTGACCTGATCTCGGGATATATTCGTAAGAAGCTGGTTTAGTAGAACATGCAGCTATTCTGGCATCCGAAATTCAAAGTAAGAAGAAGGCTGATTGAGCAGGTTCATTCCGCAGTCTATGATGAGAAGCAGCCCATGCATCGGCATGGAGCTGCTTCTTTGATGATGTCATTTAATTATGGGAGAGGATATGAGTGCGCACGACTCGAACAGCTCTGCTCATTTGTAAAATAACGATTTATTTAAAAACTTTTTCGGAATTATAGTTTAGAAGTACATTGAAATTATGATACGGTAGAGTTATACATTTTTGATAGAGGAGGGGAAAGATGAGAAAAAAGGTCAGAATGGCGAGGTCAGATGATTTTAGCATAGAGCTGGTTGAAACGTACATATGGAGCTGTTGATTATAAGGTTTTAGGTTTTAAAGACCCAAGTTGTTTGAGAGAAGGTGGCCCGGCATATGGGGATATTTTATTTGATATGGATCATGTTTATGGCACTTTTACTGCTCTACAGAATGATCTTTCAGAAGTTTCAAAAATATAATCGCGAGAACATCGGAATTAGTGCCGTTCTCATTGTTTTTACCGGGAGCAGCTATTCGTTCACGCAGATGAACCTGTTTTTTGTCATTGGTGTGATGGCTTTAGCTGCTTATTGTGCAGTATGGAACAGCATCCTATTTGTAAGGCAAAGTGATGAGAAACTGCGCCTGAAATGACTTTTTAATACTCGGATGAAAGAGAATCCTGTGCAGCGCGTTTAGCAGTGAAACGTAAGGAGTAACTTTATAGACAGATCGAAGCAATCGGTTAGTAAAAAAGGCAAGGTGTGTGACGTGAGGTTAAGTGAAGTGAAGTAACGAAGAAAATTGCAAAAAGTAAGGTGAGTTAAGGTGAGTTAGGGTGAGCTAAAGTATGGTTCGAAGTCTAATTGTGCTCCCAGCTAGAATGTCAGAGTAGATGGATTGCGGGTGCGGAGTACCAGATGAGTCAGTGTTTGAGGATGAGGGGAGTATGAAACTAGTTGGTGAGCTAGCCTTTGAGGAGGAGGAGGGTGTGGTCTATTTTAATACCTAGGTGACCGCTAACGATCTCCAGGAGCCTTATTTAGCCCAAAAAGCTCTCTTTAATATTCTAACGATTCGTAGTGACGCTATTTGCTGCATTTAGCCCATTTTCACCCTCCAGGAGCTGAAAAACAACCAAATAGCGTCGCTGAAGATCGTTAGGATTTGAAATGTGGCAAAAACGAGCAAATAAGGTCTTTCAGAATCGTTAGCGCGGAGGGAGCCTGTTTAGATGGTGATTCGCTTCTTCTCAATGACTCAGCGTCTGTTGACGTTTGCAAATAAATACTAAACGATTCTTCAAGCGGTTGCGAAAAGATTATAAAGATGTGTATCACTGATTATGTGATACAAGCGCTGAACTCGCAGCACTCTCACTGATTTCGCGACGCTAGCGCTGAATTCGTAAAACTATCATAAAATTTGCAGCACCAGCATTAGATGTGTAACGAAAAAAACGAAACCAACACTGCCTTTTTCACGGACTGTGTAGTTTCGTTTTTTTACATTACGGTTTTTGTTGATGCTTTTTTTTACTGTTTACCTTACGATCTACCTTAATGTCTTCGTATCGTTTCTTTAGTTTATTTGTCACTATTGGTAACAGTCTTTGTTACTTTACTCATTACTAAACTTGTTACTGGATTTGCTGCTTGGTTCATTACTGCTGACGTCTCTGCGTACACTCCCATCCCTATACCTAATCCTCATACTGTCTAATACTGCTCCTATTCTACTCGTCATCTTGCTGTTATTTCTAAACTAGCTTGCCAAAGGCAAAACTGCTTTGTTCACCTGAACAGTAACCGTTTCGGTACTGGTCATACCTGCGGCGTTGATCAACTCGGCACGGTACGTATACGTTCCGTTCGCACGACCGCTTAGATCCGTCTTGGCCGTTTGAGCAGACGGTGATGCAGCATTCAACGTTTGGGTATCAATGAGTACATCATTTTCATAGAGACGGTATTCGGATGCATTGGTACCCCACCAGAGGTTCATGGTAACCGTATATTCGCCATCACCATCCCAGTTGTTCTGAGACAATACGGCTTTACCGGGAGCTGCATGCGCGATCCGAACCGTCAGCTCGTCACTGCGGGTTGTACCTTTATCGTTGATCAGCTCAGCAACATAGGTGTAAGTCCCGTTGGCTTTACCTGTAATCGCCGTTTTAGCAAACTGTGCAGCAGGTGAAGCAGCCGTTAATTTTTGCGTATCCACCAGCACACCGTTCTCGTAGAGCTTGTACTCGGCTGCGTTTTCGCCCCACCACAGATTCATGCTAACGTTGTATGAACCGTCGGACAAGCCGCTCGCATATCCGTTATCGGAAGAAAGTACCGGTTTGCCCGGCGCTCCTTCAGCTGGAGTGGAAGGTCCTTCGCCTCCACCTTGTTCTTCCGCAGCTTCAATGTCATTCGAGCTTCTCGGTTTCAATTGAAATACGTCTTTGAAAATAGCTGAAATGCCTGTGATATCAATCTTGTCACCAGCCGTATAAGGGAAAGTCGTTTCACTTACACCAGTACGTGTATCCACACGCACATGTGTGCTTGTCCCGTCAGAAGCTGTCGCATCAAATTCAAATGAACCGGCAGGCGTGGCGCTGATGATGTTTTGGATCGTTACGTTTTTCAACTGGACGAGCTGCCCTTGGTTGGCATCATTAATCGCAGTAACGAGAGTCGGAGCAGGAACAGCAGCTGTTCCTGTTTTCTCAATCGCAACCACGTCGGTTAACTCGAACTCACTATTGTAGATCGTTGTTGGTGCAGTCACTTTCACTTTGTCACCTACATCGAATCCGCTCGTGTGCTGGAAAACATAGATTCCGGCTGTTTCATCCTGAAGATAGAAGGATTGTCCGCCAAAAGAACCCGGTTTGGTGGTCACAACACCTTCAACGGTTACTGTAGTGCCAACCGCTTTGGTGCGTGCTTCCGCAACAGAGATCGCTGCTGGAATCGGACCCTCTTCTTCCGGCAGCGGCTGTGCAGGTACATTGGCGATGCTTACCGCATTGGTAATCAGGTTGCTGCCGTTCAGGCGAAGACGCAAGCTGGCATTACCATTCGTGCCTGGTTTAATGCGTACATTCAGGTCTTTAACTGCGCGGCCTTTGCTATCTGATGTTACGCTGAATGCAGAGCTGTATCCGTACGAAGTTGGCCATGTTCCACTGTCATTCTGAATCATGGCTACCTGTGTTCCGCCTGTTAGATAGATTCCGGCGCTGTAGCCGGTAACCGTTGTGTTTGGCGGCATATTCTCAACTACTACGCGGATTTGGAAATCTTCCGCGTTAGGCAGGGTATCCTGCTTCACAAAGCTGTACGCTGCATTAGCGCTGGATGCAGGACCGCCGTAAGAGCCTGGTTTGAACGTGGAACGGTCATACCACTTGTATCCGGCTGCAGGAGCAGCCCAAGGTTCAGCTTGCGGCTCCGTCGAAGCGGCAGGCTCCTCAAATGGCAGCAGCGCTGTAGCCGTATCCAGTGTAAGGCCGTTCACTTCGGACAGCTTGGTGTAGTTTTCCTGCTCAGCCAGCCAGTTTACCGTATTGACGAGCAGTGCGGCATCATCGGCTTCTTTGAAGCCGTCATACGTTGTTTTACGTGTGCCGGTCTCTTCACGCAAATATTTCGGGGATGCGTCTTCCACCGGGGAGGAATCACCTATGAAGGCTGCTTTGCCTGAACCCAGTTTGGATACAGCCACATAAGGTCCTTCTTCAATGCCGCCACCATTGTACACGCCCTGATCTACAGCATTATTCCATTTGGCGTTTGTTTTTGGCAGGTACACGATGCCTTTGGCTTTCTCAGGATCTGTGATTGCCAGCGTAGAACCTGCATGCATCGCTACAGCAGATACCCCTTCGGTAATGCCGAAGGCTTGATCAGCCGGCACGATGATATTGGCGTTAATGTCGCCGAGTGCGTTATAACGGAAACGTACGCCAAAGTTATCAGACAACCAGTCCGTGCTGGTTACATCCTGCATCGCTTCGGAGCTGCGCTCGTCAGCACTCATGCCTTTGGTCGGGTCTTCATATGCGCCGCGGCGATACCCGTTGATGACCTCGGAACCATCCCACCGGTTTTTGTTACGGTCGGCGTTATAATGATCTCCAATGAAGAAAATACTGCCGCCGGATTCAACATATTGTTTCAAAGCGGCCTGTTCGGACGTTTTGAAAGGAATCTGAGGTTCTGCAATAACGAATACGTTGTACTCTTTCAGATCATCATAGGTAAAAGGAGACGTTTTGCGCAGTTCTTTCACATAATAGCCGTCGTTCGCCAAAGCATTGGCAAAATCGGAGAATCCGCCATCGATGACCCAATCTGCCGCTCCGGCTGTCTGGCCGTGTGAATTGTCGAACAATACTTTTTTGCCGGCATTCTCATTAACAACCTTGGCTTGAATGAATGGTGCCGGGTCTGTCGGTCCTTCCGCATGAACCGAAGCATCTCCGTTCCACAATCCGATCTGAAGCGGCAAAGCCATAGACAATGCCAGGAGTGATTTTAACCAGACTCCCCGCAAACGTGTCAATTTACCCAACCAAATCCCTCCCAAAAATTAGTTGATTCATAACTTCGTCCATATTCTACCACATGAAAATCTCACATAGTCATAACAAAATGTAAAAATTAGATCGAAATTTGTAAAATTAGGTATTTCGTCGTGTTAAGTTATGTGAATAGGTCATTTGGATTATTGAGGTTCAGCAGAAGTGGAGAGGGGACTTGAATGAAAAAAAGTCATGTCTAGAATGGAAAAAGCCATCTCTACGAGATGACTTTGGCACGGATTCGATTGACTGCGTGAAAAACAGAGGATTTGATCATCCCCTCACTGCGGTCGACCATTTCGGCTGTTTCTTTGATGGAATATCCATGGATCAGGCGAAGTTCCAGAATTTTGCGATGCTCGGTATTGTTAATATGGGAGACGATTTCGTTAACGCCTTCGTTAATCTCCATCGGATGTGTATCGACATGGTATGTCTGTACTTCAAGACGGCTGTCGCGCCGCAGGGTCCGGGTACGTCTACGGAAGCTGTCCATGGCCAGATTGCGAGCAATACGCTTGAGATAATAGAGGACCCGGTCTTCGGGAATTGGTGTTGTTACGTTCATCAGACGAATAAAACAATCCTGTGTTAGATCCTCTGCATCCTGCGGCTGTTTGAGGATTTGGGATAGATACCTGGTGATTTCTGATTTATAGTTGGTGTAAGCATCATTGATCTGTGAGTAGTTCATAAGATGTGAATCCCCCTTGGAAATGGATCAAGCCTTGATTCCGGTCTGTTTGTTGTTCTGTAATGCAAGTATAACGAGAGGTTGTTTCCAAAAGGTTCAGAGTTGTATCGGAGTTGTAACATTTCTTGATTACCTCTGTTCAAGCAGATAGATTGGGATACAAAATATAGGCAGATGAAATTCATAGAGCAGGGAGATTACGAATGTATTATGAGACCAAAAGAGATATTAATCATCGAGGATGAAGAGTCCATTCGCGATATTTTGTCCTATTCCCTTCGCAAGGAAGGGTTTGAGATCAAGGAGGCAGCTTCAGGTAGAGAAGGACTCAGTCTGCTGCGGGAGTCCAAGCCTGATCTGATTTTGCTGGATCTGATGCTGCCGGATATGAGCGGGTTTGATGTGTGCAGGCAGCTGTCTGTAAATTCAAAAATTCCCGTAATCATGATTACGGCAAAGTCGGATATGCTGGATAAAGTGCTTGGCATGGAGTTGGGTGCGGACGACTACATTA
This sequence comes from Paenibacillus sp. AN1007, assembly GCF_040702995.1. NCBI lineage: Bacteria > Bacillati > Bacillota > Bacilli > Caryophanales > Paenibacillaceae > Paenibacillus > Paenibacillus sp. AN1007. Next base: position 4,626,455 of record NZ_CP159992.1, on the reverse strand, counting down.
CAAAACCTTTTGATATTCGCGAAGTGGTGGCACGTATCCGGGCTATTTTCCGCCGCATTGACCTTATCAGCGAGACGCTGGAGAACCAGTCTTACGAAGTAGTCAGGCTGGGTAAACATATTGAGATTCGCAAGGATGAACGCGAAGTGTGGAAGGATGGAGAACGGGCAGGACTTACCAACAAGGAGTATGACCTGCTGCTATTCCTCGTGAACCACCATCGAAAAGTACATACACGTTCAGAACTGCTGGACAAGGTGTGGGGATTTGATTTTGCAGGGGATACTCGTACAGTGGATATTCATGTGCAGCGTATACGCAAAAAACTGGACAGCGGAGATCAGGGCATATCGATGATTGAAACGGTATTTGGCGTAGGATACAAGCTGAATATTCAGGTGCAAACATGAAATGGACCATCCAGTTCAAGATGGTTGTGCTGTTCTCCGTTATCGTTTTTATCGGTTTCTCGGCACTGCTGATTCTGTCTAACAAGGTTGCCCAAGAGAATATGTACCGTGAAGTGTATGAGGATATGGTGCAGTCCAAAAAAAATCTGGATATCGCTCTGAATCAGTACTTTCTCATCCATAATAAACGCATCAGCAAAAGTTCGCTGGAGGCGGGCAGTCGGGAACTGGAGGAGCAGATCGGTTCTGCGGTTGGCGGTAAAATTACGCTTTATCGTCCCGATGCTTCTCCATACGGCTCGAGTACCGGCGGGGAAAAACTTGTCAAACACACAGACATAGCAGATTTGAGAGAAGCGATGCAGTCTAAAATTGCCTATACGACAAAAGTCGATCAAGGACGGGTTATGGCGAGCCTGTCTTTCCCGGTACAAAGTGACCAGCAGCTTGTTGGTATAGTGCAGCTTGAGAAGGATTACACCGACCTGTATCAGCGCAATATGCGTTTTCAGGATACGATCAAGCTGTTTGCAGCGACGATATTTGTGTTTGTTTTCATTGCTTCGATTTTTATTTCCCGGAAAATTACACAGCCGATTCGTGTACTCACTAAACGTTCTGCCGAAGTGGCCCAAGGCAGTCTGAATGCCGATATTCAGATTGCTACGAAGGATGAGATCGGCGAGCTGGCAGCAAGCTTCACGGTCATGATTGACCGGGTGCGGGAGCAGATCGATGTGATTGAGCGGGAGCGGGACGAAGTGAAACAAGTCCAGGCGCGAAGCAAAGTTTTTTTTGACAATGTGACACATGAACTAAAAACACCCCTGACGACCATTCTGGGCTATGCGCAGATTTTGCGGGATAACGGGTTCACCGACCCGGATTTTTTCGACAAAGGCATGAATTATATCATCAAGGAAAGCCGCCGGCTGAATTCGATGGTTGCGGACATTCTGGAAGTTTCGGTATCCTCGGCAGTCATTGAAAACTATCGCTTTGAACGAGTTGATGTCTCGGATATTATTCGGGAAGCGTGTGAAGATATGTCCATCAAGGCAGGCAAATACAATATCGGCATTCATTATGAGCTTGAGGAAGAACTGTATGTGAGGGGAGATCGGGACAAGCTGAAGGAAGTATTCCTGAACTTGCTGGATAATTCCGTCAAGTACAGTGATGTGAACTCCATCATTGAAGTACAGTCCACGCGGGAAGAACAGACCATTGCCATCCTGATTCAAGATCAGGGAGAGGGCATTGGCGCTGAAGCGCTGAACCATGTATTTGAACCCTTCTATCAGGATAAGGGCATGAACCGAATCGAGAAAGGCAGCGCCGGTTTGGGCTTGTCGATTGTAAAGAACATTGTGGAGCGTCATGGAGGAACAGTGGAAATGAAAAGCATTATACGGGAAGGGACTCAAGTGATGATCCGCCTGCCGGGGGAAAGAAATCAATGAAACATACCGGCTTTTGGCACAAACATCGCGACAAGCTGATGCTGTCCGGTCTGCTCATTGCCTTTGTAGGCGGCATATTCGGGATTGGCAGCCTGTTCAGCATTGGCCAGCTTAAACCGCGTACTGTGATTTTGCCCGGAGCACAGTTCGACAGCCGTCTCGCTCCTCCGGCAAGCAGTACGATCCAGATTGAGTCGGCGACAAAGATTCCAAATGATTTCGTAATCTATGATTTTGATATCGGAGATCGGAATACAATCGTTGTCAACAGCACAGAACGTTCCTATTCGGGACTGCGGCTGCTGAAGCTGTATCTGGATGATAATCAGGTAGAGGAGATCAGCAGCAACACCGATTTTGGCGTTGTGCTGAGCCCGGATCGAACCAAGCTGATGTATGCTCAGTACCGTTCGGGACAAGCTCAACGCGCTGCCTTTATGTATGACATGAAAAGTGGTGAACGCACCAAATTGGGGAAAGAACAATCCTATTTCAGGGAGTTCCTCAATAACGACACTTCAATAAGTCACGATGAGCGGGGTTTCATTCAGACCGATCTGAAGACTGGTCAGGAGCAGGTGTTGTTCTCCGATGAAACCATGATGAAGAAAGTGGGCATTGACACACACGAGGATAAATCAGGCAAGAACTACATCGTCATCGATAGTTTCGAGATCAGTCCGAATTTGAAGCAGGCTTATGTTCTGGTGATGCACAAGGATAACTATGCTGTTTATCGTGTGTCGATCGAGAAGAACCCTGATGTGTCTCTTTATTTGCAATTGAAGGATATTCAGCAGTATCACTTGTTGAAAAACGGGGATATGATCTTTCAGGGAGAAGTGGATCAGGTTCAAGGGCTTTACCGATATCAGGCAGAAAAGAAGAAGCTGAACCTGCTGGTGGAGGGCACATTCTGGAATTTTGACCTGAGTGCGGACGAATCCAGAATAGCCTATGTGAATACACTAGAGAACCAGAAGAATGAACTTCATATCGCCTTCCTGAACGATCAGAGCTTGTCCTCTGATACAGTGATCTACCGCAATATCAACCATTTTATTAAACTAAAATGGTTTGAGGAGGAACTGTTCTTGGCGAGCAGCTCCACCAGCAAGAGTGAGCTGTATCGTTTTAGCTTCAAGGCGTGGTGAGGCGTTTCCAACGAGCATAGAGACAGAACTTACAGAAGGTAAGGCAAGGTAAGGTAAGGTAAGGAATGCACAACTGCCTAAGCCCCCCATTATAGATGAAAATAAGCCCCCTGCATGCAGGCGTTGTACGCTCTGCTGCAGGGCTTTTTGTGCTGACATGTTACAAGTTGGATACAACTCCGTCCTGTCCCGATACATCTGCACCCTATAATAAAGTGAGTGATAGACAGAAATACATAATCAGGAAAAAGAAAGGAAGACATGCGCAAATGCTTCAAGTTGAACATGTATCCCATGCCTTTCGCAATGCACAAGTCGATGTTCCGGTGCTGCAGGATATTAACCTGACAATCCAAGAGGGGCAGATGGTTGCTCTGCTGGGCAGTTCAGGTTCGGGCAAATCCACGCTGCTGAATCTGATGGCTGGCTTAATGAAGCCAACGCAGGGCAAGATTTGGATTGCGGGTCAGGACATTGTACGCTTCAGCGAGAATCGCCTGGCGGAGTTTCGCCGGAGCCATATCGGTTTTATTTTTCAATCCTATGAGCTGCTGTCCAACCTGACTATTCGGGAAAATGTAGAGCTGCCTTTGGTGTTTATGGGCGTGAGACCATCCAAACGCAAAGAAAAGGCGCTGCGCCTGCTGGAGCAGGTGGGACTGGGCGAGAAGTCCAATCTCTTTCCTTCCCAGTTATCGGGCGGTCAGCAGCAGCGGGTTAGTATCGCCCGTTCGCTTATTACAGAGCCTTCGGTCATCTTCGCCGATGAACCAACGGGCAACCTGGATACAGAGACCGAGGAAGAGATCCTTTCCATTCTGCAGCAGCTGAACAGAGAGATGAAAACAACCTTTGTCATTGTGACACACGAAGCCGAGGTAGCGGAACAGATGCAGGTCGTACTGACTTTGCAGCAGGGGAAACTGGTCGAACAGTCTGCCCAGCTGCAGAGCGTATGAGATAAGGCAAAAGGAGAGGAACAGTGAGAATACGGGACGTAGTGCGCATGGCCTGGGGGCAGATCATCCGGCGCAAAGTGGTCACATTGCTCTGTATGATCGGCTTGTCGATTGGATCGGCAGCGATGATTATTGCCCTGAGTGTGGGTCAGTCGGTGCAGACATACAGCGAGAAAACGTTGAACGATAACTACAAGATGGACGAAATTACGATTAGTCCGAACGAGGGGATCAAAACGGGGAATGGCAGCGGAGGAACGAAAAGCAAGTTTGAACGCGGCGCGCTGACCATGGAGAAAATTCGAATTATACAGCGGCTTCCGCATGTCACTGCTGTAGCTCCGATGTTAAAGCTGGATGCACTGGATATGGTGCTTCCCGATGGACGCAGCTCCTATGTGGAAGTCATCGGAACGGAAATGGGGACACTGGGCGGTTTCGGATACAAGTTTTCACAAGGCAGCGGGGCTGAAAATGGACGAACTGCCGTAGTGAACTATGGAGCGACCTATGGTTTTATTGATGCCAAAGTGACCCAGAAGCTGTTTGAGCAGTTGAATTCCGATCCTTATAACAATGATCTTCTGCAGCAGTACAATGAGATGATGATGAAACAGGATCAACTGATGCAGCAGCGTGTTCAATTTAGGTATGAGGACTTTATGAATGGCAGAAAGACCAAGATGAGCGGCACGATACGTGTATCGGGTGAACTGGTCAAACCATCCAATATGGATGATATGAGCGCACAGAATGACAAAAAAGTATATGTGCCGCTCGATACGGCACGTGCCCTGCAGGATGAGCTGGGACTGCAGCAGACGGACAGCCCGGCGCTTAAACGTCTTAATTCGGCTTTGGTGAAAGTGGATAACAAGCGGCATGTCGCCCAGGTTGAGGAGCAGATCAAGAAGCTGACGTTAAACACACAAAGCAATCTCTTTCAGGAAGAGGCTATGGCTGGACAGCTTGCGATGTATCAGAAAGCAGCCATCGGCATTGGCGGTTTCATTATGGTTCTGGCTTCGCTGTCTATTATTGTAGCAATGATCATGTCTACTCATCAGCGGCGCAAGCAGATTGGCGTTATGAAGGTGCTTGGTGCCAACCTGTGGCAGATCCGTCAGATGTTTATAGCGGAGGCAGCCATGCTGGGATTCATTGGTGGCGTGGCGGGTGTAGGCATTGCGTTTGCTGCGCTTGGAGGGGTGAACCAGCTGCTCGCGAGTCAGATGGCTGATCAGGCGGGTGGACCGATGACGGTGGTTATTCAGCAGTCGGCACTGCCGATGGGGATTGTTTTTGCCGTACTTGTCGGTGTGGTATCGGGTATTTATCCAGCAATTAGTGCATCCCGAACTAACGCGCTGAGTGTCATTAAATCGATGTGATCGCTCGGCGAGAGAAGTACGAGCGGAATCCGGGAACTATTTTCAAGACTCAAACTTATCAGTGAAAGGGAATATAACGCATGAAGAAATGGATCAGCATCATCATTACCATTGTACTTATGGCAGGTGCGGGATATTGGGTGTACGAGAAATACAAACCCCAGCCCGAAGCGCCTGTCGAAGCACCACCACCGATTACCTTTGATGTGACACAGGAAACAATGACGCAAACGATACAGGTCAAGGGTAAATCGGTGTATACCGAGCAGACGGACGTATTTGCTCCGTATACTTCCAACATCAAGCAGTGGCATGTCAAGAACGGGGAGCAGGTGAAAAAGGGAGATGTTCTGTTCACGCTGGATACCTCAGCACTGCAGACAGAGGTCAGTCAGATGCAGAGTGATCTGGACAAAGCCCGGTTAGATGTGGAGATGAATCAGATCAGCATCAATCAGGCCGGCATGACCGAAACGTTAGGTGTGACGGAGGAGGAACGCAAAAAAGCTTTTGCAGATCGGGAGAGCAAACGTCTCGCGAATGAATTGAACCAGAAAGCCCTGGTTCTTAAAGAGCAGGAAATACGCAAGAAACAGGACGTGATGAGCAGGGCGGTGGTGTATGCGGCAGCCACAGGTATTTTTCAGTTGAACGATCAAGAGAGCAAAACACGGGCAGTTACGGAAGGGCAGCTGATCGGCTCAATTACGAATACTGGCAAAATGAAATTCATGACCATTGTGGGTGAAGAAGAGATGTTCAGGCTTAAGGCAGGCATGCCGGTACAGGTGCGAATGAGTGCACAGAAGGACTTGAAATTTACCGGAACCGTAAGCAAAGTGTCCAAATTTGCCCGAAAAAGCTCGGATACCGATCTGAAACAAGCTTCACAGTTCGATGTTGTCATTGATCTGAAGCCGGATGCCCGTATGTATGGTGGTGTCAGCCTTGAGGGAGATATTGAAACGATGCGCAAAGACAAGGTGACTGCCGTATCCAGCCTTGCCATTATGCGAGATCAGCCGGACCCTTATGTGCTGCTGGATAAAGGAAACGGAAAGTTGGAGCAGGTTTCGATTAAAACCGGAATGGAGTCAGGGGATAAAACGGAGGTGATCAGCGGTTTGAAGCCGGGAGATGTTGTTGTTATTCAATAAAGTTGAGGCTGGGGATGTCAGCCAAAAGCCAGAATTGGGTAAATAGTCGACCTGACTTGTAAAAGGTTCATTGCGGGGGAGGCATGCCGTAATGGGCCTTTTCGCTTTGGGGACGGTGGAGAAGAGAAATCCTCCTTTTTATGTGGAAAAAAATATAATTAAATTTATATAATTCAATTTACAGTAATATTTACATGTCGTATAATCACACTATAAGGAGGTGAACAGGCAGTCATCAAAGGTTGAAGCCTTTTCTAAAAGTTCAAAAGGTAAGCGCTTACGAGATTTACGGTTATGCATTCCAACTTCTCTGTTCTTCAACCGAATCGTCCCAGGATATGGATCAGCTGGACTACCGCGGTATACTCTCATGGATTTGACCCCTCACACACACTCACAAAGCATCTCTACCCGAATACACCCGACGTTTATTTTGCTTAACCTCATTTTATCGATGATGGAGGCGATCGAAACACTACTCACTCTCATGCACTTTGTGCCATGCATCCTGCTTATACACAGAGGAACAGCAGACATAAGTTCAATCCAATCGATCTAAGGGAAAGGTGGAACTATGAAGAAAACAATGAAAACAAAATCAAGAGGCCGGAAGATACTGCACAAAGGTGTAAAACACATGATGGCAGCTGCGCTGCTTGCAGCAGGAATCTTCCCGGGCATGTCTTCAGGCGTGGCTCAGGCGGCTGAGGCGCATGTGAATAATCCTTTTGTCGGTGCGACGGCATATCTCAATGAGGACTATTCTGCACTAGTGGATACCTCTATTGCACTTACCAATGATGCTTCGCTGAAGGCCAAGATGGAAACGGTGAAATCCTATCCTACAGCGGTATGGATTGACCGTATTGCAGCGATCTACGGCGGGGCAGATAATGCTGGCCGCAAGAGCGTAGAGGAACATCTGGACGCAGTGCTCGCTCAGAAGAAGCCGGGCGTACCTATTACGGCGTCCTTTGTTATCTATAACCTGCCGGGCCGGGACTGTCATGCCCTTGCGTCGAACGGAGAGCTTCCTTTAACCCAGGCGGCTTTGCAGACGTATAAAACGGATTACATTGACGTGATCGCAGATATTTTCGCCGATCCGAAATATCAGGATATCCGTATCATTGCCATTATTGAACCGGACAGTCTGCCGAACCTGGTAACCAACCTCAGCACACCTGCTTGTGGTCAAGCGGCGTCAACAGGCATTTATGAGGCTGGGGTAAAATATGCTTTGGACAAGCTGCATGCGATTCCTAATGTGTACAACTATCTCGATATCGGTCACTCGGGCTGGCTCGGATGGGATAACAACCGAACTGAAGCAGTAGCGCTCTATACCGATGTGGTAGGCGATACGCTCGGTGGACTGAGCAGTGCGGATGGCTTCATTACTAATACAGCCAACACAACACCGCTGGCTGAACCGAACCTTTCGAATCCTGACTTGAACATTGGTGGACAACCAATTCGTTCCGCGAAGTTCTATGAATGGAATCCGTATTTTGACGAAACCGATTTCACAGCGAAGCTGTATGCGGATTTTGTACAAGCAGGATGGCCGGCGAGCACCGGTTTCCTGATTGATACAAGTCGTAACGGATGGGGCGGGGAGAATCGTCCCGCTGCAGCTGTGGGCAGCAACATCAATGATTACGTCAATTCCGGTCGTGTGGATCGACGGGAGCACCGGGGCAACTGGTGTAATGCAAGCGGAGCTGGGATCGGAGAAGCGCCAAAGGCAGCTCCAGGACCTGCACATCTGGATGCCTATGTATGGGTAAAACCTCCAGGTGAATCGGATGGCTCCAGTTCTGAAATTCCGAACAATGAAGGCAAAGGCTTCGACCGGATGTGTGATCCAACGTATACAACGAAGGATGGAGTGCTGACAGGTGCAATGCCTAACGCGCCGGTATCAGGCCACTGGTTCCATGAACAATTTGTGCAGCTGGTGAAGAACTCCTTCCCAGTACTGCCAGAGAGCAGCGGAGGCAATCCTCCGGGCGGAAACACAGCTCCGGCAGCACCTGCTTCCGTAACAGCCGCCGCGGGCAATGCTCAAGTGACCTTAACATGGTCGGCTTCCGCAGGTGCGACGAGTTACAGCGTGAAACGTGCGCTCAGCGCATCCGGACCGTTTGTGACGGTTGCTGCGAATGTCAGCGGAACAACATACACCAATACAGGTCTGACCAACGGCACAACGTACTATTATGTAGTGACAGCAAGCAATGCGGCAGGCGAAAGCGTCAATTCGGCAGCTGCAATGGCAACGCCAGCGGCAGCTGTAACAGCTCCTGCGGCACCAACGGCTCTGACTGCAACCGCTGGAAACGCACAGGTGAGCCTGTCCTGGACAGCTTCCGCAGGTGCGACCAGCTATAACGTGAAACGTGCGCTGACTGCTGCAGGTCCATTCACAACGATTGCTTCCAATGTAACAGCAGCGTCGTATACCAACACTGATCTGACGAATGGCACAACCTATTATTACGTGGTAAGTGCGGTGAATGCAGCGGGACAAAGTGCAAATTCTGCTGTCGCTTCTGCAACACCAGCAGGTGGTGTGGTCGTACCGACAAGTGATCTGGTGGTGCAGTATCGTGTAGGAGATACCAATGCATTGGATAACCAGATCAGACCTTTGTTCAACATCAAAAATCTGGGCAGTACTGCAGTAGAACTGAGTGACTTGAAACTCCGTTATTACTTCACCAAAGAAGGCACAGCGGCAATGGATTCCGCTATTGACTATGCTGTAGTTGGTGCGGCTAACATTGAACGTACCTTCGGAGAGGGATATGTTGAGCTGAGCTTCACCTCCGGCGCCGGAAGCATTGCTGCTGGCGGACAATCCGGTGATATTCAGCTTCGCATGTTCAAAACGGACTGGTCGAACTTTGACGAGAGTGATGACTATTCCTATGATCCAACCAAAACGTCTTATGCGGATTGGGACAAAGTTACGCTCTACCAAGACGGCAATCTCGTATGGGGAATTGAGCCGTAATGCTGTCTGGCTGTAGTACTTCTTGTTCCTAGCGATGATTGAACAGGTCAAGATTAAGCAGCCGAGGCTTAACAATTCGCTGTTCAAACCTGAATACCGCCCTTTCCCGTCAGGGAAAGCGGCGGTATTTGGGTTGTAGAGCTGCCCTGGAACGTTTGCAGGTCGATCACAGCTGACAGGTACTGCTTCTTAGAGGTGCTGTGCTTCGAAGAGTTGTCGGCATACATGCAAAATTCCTTCGGCATAGGGATAGGGTGCAATAGATTTATGATAGGCTTTGGCTTCGGCTGTAGCATTCTGGAGAAGATATCCGTGAGCAGCCGTCTGCAGCATCTCAATATCATTTCCGCTGTCACCAAAAGCGAGTGTATTCGATAGAGGAACCTGAGTATACTCGATCAGAAACTGAAGCGCAGCTTTTTTCCCGTTCCAAGCGGGATAAAATCAACATCGTAAGCATCTTCCGGATCGCCAGCCTTGGGGTTGCATTGATTGATATTGATTCCAATACCGGCGCAGGAAGCCAAGTGTTTGATCACTGACAGATCATATTGGGTTTTAACTGAGGATGCTTCATAATAGTAATAGTTCATTTTGTATCCCGATTGGCCAAACTGCGTCTGTTCATGAAGAACAATATTGTAGGTATGCTTCAATTCGGCGATAAGGTCCTCGACGTCTCCACGGGAAAAGCCCGAGCGTTGGATTTTCTTTTGCCAGGAAGGGATAGCGGTCCATGTCCCATCGGAACACAGTTCCCATAGATCTGTTCCCAGATTGCTGGCGATATAATGAGGAAGCTGTGTCATGCCTGCCATTTTCATTTTGAGCTGAATCTGTTTCATGCTGCTGCCGGTAATCCAGGCCGTTTTTACTTGATGACTGAAGGTCAGCTTATTCATATAACGTTCGAGTTCATATACCCTCTCCAGCTGTTCTGGCAGACATTCATGAGGGAAGTAGGTTTCGTCAAAATCAAACAGGATCAGATACTGGGTTTTAACCGGAATGTGTATTGTATCCAAGCGGTGTAATACCTCCTAAGTTTAGTTACTTGTATCTTAGAAGCTGGGAACGTTCCCAGGTCAATTCTTTATGACGAGGTGTTTTTTGTTGCCAACCATTATTGATATCTCCCGTGCAAGCGGTCTGTCCAAATCCACCGTATCCCGGGTATTGAACAATCATCCACATGTGTCTGATGAAAGCAGGGCGAAGGTGAAGGAAGCCGTTCAGAAGCTTGGATATGTTCGGAACACACATGGAGTACAGCTTCGCCTTCAGGAAAGTCGTCATATCGGGGTCATTGTCCCGGATGTGGAGCATCCTTTTTTCAGTCAGCTTGTTAGTGAGCTCAGTCGTTCTTTGGGTTCAAGAGCATATCGGGTTGTGATTTATCAAACGGAGTTCTCACGAACGCTGGAAAAGGAAGTCTACGAACGCCTGCTGCGCCGTGAGATGGATGCCGTCATTATTGCGCATTCAAATTACACGGAGAAAGAGATTAAAGAATGTATAGGCACAGGCGTTGGCATCATCTGCAATGAAGCTATGGAGGGAGAGTTTCTGGATGTCTTCCGGCTGGATGAGCAGGATGCAGTGTACCAAGCAGCGTCCTACCTGCTCTCCAGAGGGCGGGAGCAGCTGCTTTTCGGAATGGATCATGAGACGCCACTGCAGCAGAAAAGGTGGGCTGGATTCCAGCAGGCCCATCAAGAATCTGGCAAGGTATGCTTACGTTCACAGTGTCATTCAGGACTGATTACAATGCAGGATGGGTATGCGTGGGGTGAACGTATATTCACTGCGGCATCATGGCCGGACGGTATCATAACAGGCAGTGATTACGCAGCTGCAGGATTGCTGAAGGCAGCGCAGAAATACGGAGTTTTGATCCCTGAGCAGGTATCTGTAATCGGCTTCGATAATCATCCAGTAAGTCTGATGACCACTCCGGAACTGACCACATTACCCAACCGGATTCCGGAGATGGTAAGAGATGTCACCGAATGTCTGATTCAACGTCTGGAAGGCATGCGGTCTGCTCCTGTGCTGCGTACATACCAAACTTCGCTGATTATTCGTGGGTCAGGGTAATATCGTGATTTCCCAGCTGAGCAGATACACTGAATATTAATTATTTTAGACGGATATTTGCCTATGGTCAGGAGATAAGGATGTCTATAATAGTACCGGGTAGGCGGTAAAGTTTGTTCTGCATTTCATTCGAACAGGATAGATCGCATAGTGTGGATCGAAGAGGATGAAAAGAAGAACGGCCAGAGCCGCCTGCAGATCAAGGTTTCTCTTTTCATTTATGTAAGCGCAAACATTATGCTGAAGGAGCGTGAAGCTGGATGAATGTGAAAACAACTACGCCGGTAGATGCAGGGAGCATTAGTGGGCAGTATTCCAGAAAAAGAAGGATAAGCGGCTCACGATTACCCCTTGCAGCCAAAGTGCTCTCATCTGCACTCAGTTTGGCTTTGGTCCTTGGTGGAACCGCCGGGATCACCGGAGCGGATACTTCACAATTTCAGGGAGGTGGTGCCTTGGAGGCAGACATGAATGCCAAAGACAAAGGTGGCAGCCGTGGGAAAGGCATACAGCTGGAGAAGCTGGATCGAGGGCTGGTGGCGGCTTCGACGTCCGAAGGCGTTTTTCTAAGCTGGAGATTACTTGGCGACGAGGCGACAGGGTACAGCGACAAGGGGCTAACAGGTACGGATTTCAATGTTTATCGGGATGGCATAAAGATTGCAGCAGTTACAGACAGCACCAACTATGTCGACAGCACGGGCAATACTTCTTCTCGTTATGAAGTTGCTGCGGTGAACAGCAAGGGGAAAGAAAGCAAACGCAGCGCATCCGTCAAACCTTGGGCGAACGGGTATGTTGATATTCCACTGCAAAAGCCGGCTGATGGTGTAACACCAGCAGGTGAAGCTTACACCTACAGCGCCAATGACATGAGTGTCGGCGATGTGGATGGAGATGGACAGTACGAGTTTTTTGTCAAATGGGAGCCGTCCAACGCCAAGGACGTATCGCAAAAAGGTTATACCGGAAACACCTACGTAGACTGTTACACGCTGGACGGACAGCTGCTGTACCGGATTGATCTGGGAGTTAACATTCGTTCGGGTGCGCATTATACGCAGATGCTTGTTTATGATTTTGACGGAGATGGTAAGGCCGAACTGATGTTCAAAACTGCTCCGGGCACACAAATTATTAAATACAACAAAAAGGGAAAACCAACTTCACAGAAGTACATCACACTGCCGAAGGAAGATCGTAAAGCTGGGGTTACAAATGAGGATGACTATCGCCTGAGTGCTGAGGGGTACTATGATCATGTTGTCGAGATGTTCCGAAACTGGCATAAACACGAAGAGGTAGTCAAAGGAAACTGGCCTGCGACGCTGGAAGAAGCGTTTGGTATGGAGAAAAAGTACAGCTATCCGTTATCCCGGCAGGATGCGGAAAGTCTGGCCGACTATTTCATGGATGTGTACGCACCGCAGCGGAGCGCTCGCAATGAACTGCGCAAGTTCGAAGGATTTATTGTCGATGGGCCGGAGTATATTACCGTATTTGAAGGGAAGTCGGGAAAAGAATTACAAACCGTCCCGTATGAACCGGGACGCCATGATGACGGCCTGATGTGGGGTGATTATGCGATGGCGCGCATTGAACCGGCCAACCGGGTGGACCGTTTCCTGGCGGGAGCTGCCTATCTGGATGGCAGAAAACCGTCTGCGATTTTTGCGCGTGGATATTACACTCGCTCCACCATGGCTGCCTACAATTGGGATGGCAGGAAACTGAAAAAAGAGTGGATGGTAGACAGCGGCTGGACACCGATGAAGAACCCGTTTAATGACGGGCCGCATGGTGTAGATGGAACAGATCCGCGGTACGGCTCCATTACGACGCAGGGAGCACACTATTTCAGTGTGGCTGATGTGGATGGGGACGGCAAACAGGAGATTATCTATGGTTCGGCCACGATTGACCATGATGGCAGTGTGCTGTACAGCTCCACCGATGTCATGCCGCCTGAAAGTGCTGCACCGGGGACCACGGCCCGTCTCGGACACGGTGATGCGCTGCATGTCGCAGACATCGACCCGGATCGCCCGGGGCTGGAAATATTCATGGTGCATGAGGGTGGACCTTGGGCACCGTACGGATACTCCCTGCGTGATGCGAAAACCGGAGAAGTGATCTATGGCGGGTATACGGGCAAAGATACCGGTCGCGGCATGGTCGGGGATGTTGATCCAACCCGGCGCGGGCTGGAGACATGGGCTGTCGGATTATGGACAGCACAGGGTGAAAAAATAAGTGATCAGGCGCCCGGAACCAATATGAGCATTCGCTGGGCTGCAGACATGACCACCCAGATTGTGGACGGTGCCATCGATGTTACGCCTACAATCAAGGATTGGAAACGCGGCACGCTGCTGACCGCAGCGGGAACCTTAACCAATAACCATACCAAAGGTACACCTTCGCTGGTCGCAGATATATTCGGTGACTGGCGTGAAGAGATGCTTGTGCGCACGGCCGACAGTTCTGCTATACGTATCTATCTAAGCACCGAAAAGACGGATCGCAAGCTGTACACGCTGATGCATGATGCGATGTACCGCGTGGGCATTGCCGGACAGAACAGCGGCTATAATCAGCCATCCTACCCGTCCTTCTACATGGCATCCGATATCGATTGGTCAAAGGTGACGCTGCCGAACTTCTATACCCCGGGAAAAGGCAAGGGGGATAAGTAAGCAGCTTAGGTGAATTGAAGGCAAATGACAATCGCAGCAGCCGGAAAAGCTCTGGAATTCTATCCTGTGTAATGATAACTCAGGGACATTCCAGAGCTTTTTTTGATCTGATGGCTGGATATTACTTTTCGTTATTTTCGGTTAAGTGAGCCGCAGAAGCGAAAGATTCCAGCGTATATTGACCATCGTGATAGATCAGTTTGGTGATCGAACATTCGGGAACAAGACGATTCTGCATCACCAGAAAATTAGGGTGCCAACGGTTTAACTCTTCCTCGGAGAAGGTTTGCACCAGAAAATCGGTAATCAGCCCGCCGTGTGTTGCCAAAACAATATGACTTCCGGGCGGCTCCTGTGCCGCCAGCTCATTGAGCAAGGACGCCAGTCGTGTCCCTGCCTGCTTGGCCGAATCGCCGACGGGGGGAACGAACTCGGGGTCTGCTGTACACTGGTTCCACAAGTCAACAAATTGTTCAAAGGTCTGCTCAGGAACATCGCCCCAATTCGCGCGCTCCCGCAGGCGTGCATCTTCCGTTACATCGGATTGGGTGAGGGAAGCGATAGCCTGAGCGGTTTCTTGTGCTCTGCGAAGAGGACTCGCTACAATGCGGTGGATATCATATGAAGCGCTTGCAAAGTGCCGGGCGGTTAATTCGGCTTGTCGGCTGCCTTCCGGGGTAAGCGGTACGTCCCCGATATCCCTTTTTTTGATACCATGCCTCACCAGATAAAAGGTTGTACTCATCGTATGAAATCTCCTTCTTACTGTATTTTAGGAAGAAACGATTAATGATATCAGGACCCAGCAGATGCTTGGAGAGAACTTCCCATCTTTCATTAGATATAAACAGTGTAAATGGACTCCGATCCCAATTCAATAATTTCCAATCGATCAACTATTCAAAGGCGGCCAGCGGATGATTCAATGGAATCATATTTAAAACGTTTTGTAAGGTATATAATGAATTCATATGATGAAATTCAATACAGTAGAGCACGGAGGTCTATCATGATGAAAAAATTGTTTTTATCCGCTTCCTTTGAAGAGACTGCAGGTTTGTTAGACACATTGGAAGAGGAGTTATCCGGGAGAACGGTGACCTTTATCCCGACAGCTGCTGTTCATGAGCCATACGATGCTTATGTACATGCAGGCAGACAGGCCCTTGAGAAGCGTGGGCTTATCGTAGAAGAGCTGGAAGTATCCACTGCATCGGTTGAAGAAACAGCAGACAAGCTGCAGCGAAGTGATCTGATCTACGTATCAGGCGGGAATACGTTTTTTCTGCTGCAGGAACTTCGTAGAAGCGGAGCAGAACAGTGGATTCAAGCTCATATTCGGGAGGGGAAAATATATATAGGAGAGTCGGCGGGTTCCATTGTACTTGCCCCCGATATTGCATATGTAAAGGCCATGGATGATTGTGCTGCAGCACCGGATTTATCCAGTTATGAAGGACTGCATGCCATTGATTTTTATCCTGTTCCGCATGTAGGCTGTTTCCCGTTTGTCGAATCGGCGGCACAAGTCATTGCAGCCTATGAGTCTGCACTGCCTCTTGTCCCGATTACGAACTCCCAGGTTATTGTTGTGGATGGAGAGCAGCACCGGATCGTTGGTATTTAACGTCAATTTCCTGAATTATAAGGAAGGGAATCCCGGCACCGTTTTCCATTACTGCGCATGAAGGGAGGAGTCAGGAGGGGATGAATCGAACCGAATCCTTTTCAGGAAGTCTTTTTCGAGAACCACTTCGAACAGAAGACTGGGGGCCGCAATTTTTCGCGTACTATTACAAGCAGTGGGATGACTATCAGATGTCCTATCACACCCATAATTCTACGGAAATTATGTACATCATTTCAGGGATATGCCGGGTAGATGTGATGATGGCTGATGGAAGTTCGGAACAGGCCGTGTTGAAAAAAGGGCAGTTTATCCTGCTGGATGCAGGCGTTCCCCATCGACTGCTGGTGCAGGACGGCGTGCCGTGCCGGATGCTGAATGTCGAGTTTGGATTTACCCCTGCTGCACCCGGACAACCTTCCATCAGACGGCTTGCACTGGAGGAAGAAGCAGTGCATACTTTTCTGACCCATACCGCTCCTTATCTCGTACTGCCTGACCCGGAAGAGGTGTATTACACAATGAAAAGCCTGGTGCTGGAACTGGATCAGCGCGGGATGATGGAACGGCGAAAGGGAGAGAAGCAGAAGGAAACGGACATTCCCGCTGCTGTAAATCCGGGTGTTATTCCCCCGCACGAGCGCACGCTTCATCGTGAGGCTCGAAACCTGACAACTCCCGATCAGGGAACACTGGTGCGGACTCTATTTATTCAACTGCTCGTTCGCATGGCAAGACTGCGGGGAGAAATGGAGCGAAGCATGCTGGACCAGACAGAAGTGTATGTGAAACGGGCAGTTGAATTCATGTATCAGAATATGGATCGCAGTATTCAGATGAAGCATATAGCCGCCGCGGTTAATCTGCACCCCGGTTATCTGCACCGCCTTTTCCGTAACTACACCCAGCGGACTCCGACCGATTACCTGACGATGCTGCGGATGGAAAAAGCGAAGATGCTGCTGCAGCAAACCGATATCCCGATCTCCGAAATTTCGGACTACGTTGGTGTGGGAAGCCGGCAGTATTTTCATATGTTGTTCAAGAAGTACACCGGGATGACACCTGTTCAATTCCGAGGTTCGATCGAGCGGACACAATGGAGGTACCCGGAGGAATTGGAATAAAAGCGGCAGTTCATTTAACATAAAGCCTGACAGAAAGTAAGTGTTGAATCGAAAGGGTATTCATGCTATTCTGTGTTCAGAGTAACGATTCATTTATAAGTTAAGGTTATGATAATCATATATTCAGGATTGTGACTGTTCGGCAGGCGATACCTAAATTGTTCGTAGTAGACATGAGCTGTACATGCTGCTGCTTCAATTTAGGTTTTTTTTATGGAGTAGTACCGAGACAAAAAAATGATGAGACGGGGGTGATGCAGATGAAGATTAGAAAAATATTTAACAACAATGTGATTTTACTGACCGACGACAACGGGGACGAAATGATTGTGATGGGAAAAGGGATAGGATACAACAAACATAACCAAGACGACATTGACTTCTCTCAGGTGGAGAAGAAGTTTGTGGTCGAGAAAGCGACGTCTGACAAACTGATGGGTCTGATTGGCGAAATTCCAACAGAACATCTGGAGCTGTCCAATGAAATTATTGAATATGCCGAACAGCAGCTTGCTCTTAAATTCAGTGACAACATCTACATTACCCTGACAGATCACATCAGCTTTGCGATCAGAAGATTTCCTGAAGGCATCATCGTAAAAAATGCCCTGCTGTGGGAGATCAAAAAATTTTATGCTTCCGAATACGAGGTCGCTCTGAACGCCCTGAACATTGTTGAACAGAAAACAGGTGTGAGGCTGCCGGAGGATGAGGCTGGTTCCATTGCCCTTCATTTTGTTAATGCGCAGCAGCGTGGACAGGATATGAAGCAAACCTATCAGATGACAAAGATTGTTAACGATCTGGCAAACATCGTGAAATATCATTTTGGAATTAAACTGGATGAAAGTTCGATTAATTACAGTCGTTTTCTTACACATCTGCGGTATTTTGCATACAGGATTTTACATGATGAGCTGATTCCCGAGGAGAGGGATTCTTTGTACGATCATGTGAAGGACAAGTACCCTGAATCGTATGCATGTGCCAAAAAGATTAGGAATTACCTGAAGATTAATTACGAAAAGAAAACAACGAATGAGGAAATGGTTTATTTCATGATCCATATTCATCGGGTCACCCACCGGGAGCATGAGCTGACGGAAGAATGAAGAACAGCGATGAAACCCTGACAGACAAATGAGGAATGAACAAGAAAGAGAATAGATCTAGGGATTGTGACTGTTCGGCAGGCGAAACCTGAACTGAGGCTGGTGTATTGACTTAAGGTCAGTAGACGAGCTTCAGTTCAGGTTTTTATTTTTATCACAGCTAATATAGCGGAAGTCTGAATTGGAGTAATTACACAAAAGTATGGGGGGAACAGCATGGATCATCACAAATTGGCTGAGCGCATTGTAGACCACGTTGGAGGAAGGGACAATATTCAATCGCTGACTCACTGCGCTACCCGTTTAAGATTTGTCTTAAACGATAATCGTAAAGCGGATGCAAACACGTTGGAGAACACAGCAGGCATATTGAAGGTGGTTGAGAGCGGCGGTCAATTTCAGGTCGTTGTGGGCAATGACGTTTCTGAGGTATACAAACATATCGCTGCCGAAGGAGAATTCGATGGAGCGGGGTCTGGTGAGGGCGCAGCCAAAGAAAAGAAGGGAATTCGTTCAGCCATCTTTGGCTTGATATCAGGCAGTTTGACGCCTCTAATCCCTGTATTTGCCGGGGCCGGTCTGGTCAAGGCGCTGCTTATTGTTCTTGAGCGAGCAGGCTGGATTGCTGTAGACAGTGGAACATATGCTATATTGGCTGCGGCGGGCAACTCGATCTTTTATTTCCTGCCCATTCTGCTCGGGATCACGATTGCTAAAGTTTTGAATGTGAACTCTTATGTGGCTGCAGCGATCGGAGCTGCATTAATGGAGCCTAATTTTACGGCGCTGACAGCAGCAGGAGGTACGACCCATTTTCTCGGCATTCCTGTATCGTTAATGAACTATGCTTCATCGGTGTTTCCGATGTTCATTGCGGTCAGCATATATGCGGTGTTGGAGAAATTCCTGAAAAAAATCATGCACAAAAATGTACAGCTGTTCGCGGTGCCTTTTCTATCCCTTGTCATCATGGTACCGCTGACGGCAATGCTGATTGGTCCATTCGGGCAGTATGTGGGCCAATGGGTGGGGGATCTTGTTAATTTCCTGATCAACAGTAATTCGGTTATCGCTGGAATTATTCTTGGGGGTACGTGGTCTTTCCTGGTGCTGCTTGGGTTACATTGGGCGACGGTGCCCATTATTATGAACAATTTGAGTGCGGGTGGAGATCTGATCGTTCCACTTGCGGCAGCCTCGGTTGCGGCTTCAATGGGGATTGGTCTCGGTGTATTCCTGAAAACGAAGGATAAAGATCTCAAAGCATTAAGTGGTTCCGCATTCCTGTCCGCGATTTTGTCGGGGGTTACCGAACCTATTCTGTACGGTATTATTCTGCGTTATCGCAAAACACTCATTTATCTCGTCGCAGCGGGCGCCATCGGCGGTGGAGTTATAGGATATCTCGGGGTGAAGCTGATTGTGTTCAACTTCTTCCTCAATGTGTTTACGCTGCCCGCCCAGAGTCCGGTGCTGTTCTACATTATTGGTATATTAACAGCGATTGCAGGTGGAGCGTTGTGCGTTGTTCTGTTCGGTTATGAGAGCAAGGACAATGAGCGGGGGACTGAAGGTTCTACGGTAGAAAAGGAACAGAATGAAGCTGCGATCGATATGAACGGAGCGGTAGAAAGCTTGATTAGAAGTCCGCTTGAAGGCACGGTTATTCCCCTTCGTGAAGTGGAAGACGTTGTATTTTCCTCAGAATCGATGGGCCAAGGAGCTGCTGTTATTCCGTCCAAAGGTCAATTGGTGTCCCCGGTAGACGGCGTCGTTTCTGTAACGATGAAAAGTGCACATGCAATCGCAGTCACTTCCAATGAAGGTGTCGAAATTCTCATGCATATCGGAATCGATACGGTGAAATTAAAAGGACAGTATTTTACCCAGAAAGTGCAGCAGGGTGACCGGATCAGACAGGGGGATGTGCTGATTGAATTCGATATGCAGCGTATTCAGGACGAGGGATTCAAATTGACAACTCCGATTGTTGTGACAAACTCTGATCAATACCGTACGATTACACCCCTGCTGTCAGAAGGAAAGATTGCCGTAACGGAGAAACTGCTGTCTGTTCGATCGTAATTAGCACAGAAGAGGGGCGGAGTAGGATGAAGCTGATTATTAATGCAGACGATTTTGGCATTACTACGAAAGTAAGCGAAGGCATTATTCATGGTATGAAACAGGGGCTGATTACAGATACTTCAGCGCTGGTGAATTCGAAACATTTTGAAAAAAGCAGTGTCATGGCTCTTGAAGCAGGAATTACGGCTATGGGTGTTCATCTCAATCTGACGTTCATGGCGCCTATGCTGCAGGCTTCGGTTGTACAAAGTATCGTAGATGAGTCAGGCCGCTTCTATCGGAAGCCGGGGCTAATACCGTTGTCCTATGATGCCAGGGAAGTCCGGGCTGAGCTGAAAGCGCAGATTGAGGCGTTTCTGGATTCGGGGCTGACGTTAAATCATCTGGACACTCATCATGGTGTAAGTCTTAAAGATGCACAAATGCTGGATTTGGTTATGGAACTGGCTCGGGAGTATAACGTTCCGATGAGAAGAGACGACCTCCTGTCTCCCGAGCTGAGCGGGAAGATCGCAGAAGCTGGAATCCGGTCTACCGATAAGCTGTGTGGTGATCCAGCTGTACCTTCTCTTCAGGAACCGTGGCTGCGCGGCATCCTGGATGAGTATAAAGATACTGACTGCATCGTTGAAATTGCCGGACATCCGGGGTATGCGGACGAGGAACTGCGCAGCATCTCATCTCTGGTGGATGAGCGTGAACATGACCTCGCATTATTGTTGAATCCAGCGCTGCGGGATTATATAGAGGAACACGGCATTACACTGATCAGCTACAGCCAGCTATGACAGTGGGGTGCCTCGTATAGTGCTGCAAGAGCAGTGCAGAGCTGTGAAGAAAGGTTAGGATTTTTGACAATATATCCGTGAACAGGTCATGATTTTGATAACGCTCTCTGCATCTCCATTGCTACAATGAACACATGGAGCAAGTCATTAACCGAAGCCGGAAGGTTCGGATTACGGGAGGACATGTACATGTCGTTTAAAGTGGCATTTATCGGAGCGGGAAGTATTGGATTTACACGGGGATTGCTGCGTGACCTGCTGACTGTACCGGAATTCAACAATATTGAGATCGCATTTTGCGATATTAACCAGCATAATCTGGACATGGTGACCGAGCTGTGTCAGCGGGACATACGTGAGAACGGATTGAAGATTCAGATTCAGCCGACAACCAATCGGAGAGAAGCACTGAAAGACGCGAAGTATGTGCTGTGTACGATTCGTGTCGGGGGACTGGAAGCTTTTGCGACCGATGTGGACATTCCGCTTAAATACGGGGTAGATCAATGTGTTGGGGACACGCTGTGTGCAGGCGGTATTATGTATGGACAGCGCGGGATCGCCGAGATGCTGGAGATCTGCAAAGATATTCGGGAGCAGAGTGCGCCGGATGTGCTGCTGCTGAACTACTCTAATCCAATGGCGATGCTGACATGGGCCTGCAGCCAATACGGTGGTGTACGGACGATCGGTCTGTGTCACGGCGTGCAGCATGGACATCACCAGATTGCGGAAGTGTACGGGCTGCAGAAGAGTGAAGTCGATATTATCTGTGCAGGCATCAACCATCAAACGTGGTATATTCAGGCGTCGCATGAAGGTCGGGACCTTACGGGCGGTTTGCTTGAAGCTTTCGAGAAGCATCCGGAGTACAGCCGTACCGAGAAGGTTCGGATCGATATGCTGCGCCGGTTTGGGTACTACAGTACAGAGTCTAACGGCCATCTGAGTGAATATGTGCCATGGTATCGCAAACGTGCTGAAGAAATCAATGACTGGATTGATATGGGAAGCTGGATTAACGGTGAGACAGGTGGGTACCTGCGTGTGTGCACGGAGGGGCGGAACTGGTTTGAGACGGATTTCCCGAACTGGATGAAGGATGACCCGATGCAGTATATCCCGGAGAAACGTGGTGAAGAGCACGGGTCTTACATTATTGAAGGGCTGGAGACAGGGCGTGTGTACCGTGGTCACTTCAACACTGTAAATAACGGAATTATCTCCAACCTGCCGAATGATGCCATTATCGAGGCCCCCGGTTATGTGGATCGCAGCGGCATCTCGATGCCTCATGTGGGTGATCTGCCGCTGGGTCCTGCGGCGGTGTGTAATGTGAGTATTTCGGTACAGCGCCTTGCGGTTGAAGCGGCAGTGCATGGAGACGACACGCTGCTGCGGCAGGCTTTTATGATGGACCCGCTGGTTGGTGCGGTCTGCAATCCGAAGGAAATCTGGCAGATGGTGGACGAGATGCTGGTGGCACAAGCACAGTGGCTGCCTCAGTACGGTGAGGCGATTGCGGCAGCGAAGGCAAGACTTGCAGCGGGCAATCTTATTCCGACCAAGGCATATGAAGGTGCCGCACGTCTGAAGGTGAAAACCGTGGAAGAAATGCAGCAGGATCGGGATGCCGCCAACAAAAATGCAGGTGAGTCCGACAAAGGCAAGGATCGTGAGAAGATACAGCAGTAACAAGAAACAGTAAAAAGAAACAGTAGAAAGCTGCAGGACAGAGGAGGTAAAATGTTGGATTACCGCTAAAAGCAGTACAGCTATTGGACATTCGCAAGAAGCTCGGCCAGTGTCCTGTTAGCATGTTTGGCGGTTCAGCATAATGATTCTGTCTGAACAGGGATTCGGAATACAGCGTTGTCGTATAACGAACAATGAACGAAAACAAAAGGCGAAACAGCGATAGCGCTGCTTCGTCTTTTGTTTTGTTCATGGGTAGTCTTCTCCTTTCTCCTTTTCATAGATAACAAGGCGTAAAAGAGAGTAAGAAGCAATGTACTATACATAACACATTACCTTTACAGACATAGTAATATGTCTTATAGTATACTTGGAAGTAAAAGGACAGAATTGAACAAACGAATGTGAGAAGGAAAGTCGGTGAAGTACAGCGATGGATATACAAGTAATTAATAGTGATCTGATCCGAGGTAATATTGACCCCATCATATTAAGTGTACTGATTCCAGAAGATAATTACGGATACGGCATCATTAAAGAAATCTACCGCAAAAGCGGAGAGCAGTTTGAACTGAAAGAGCCTACGCTGTATTCCAGTCTGAAACGGCTGGAAAAGAGCGGTTATGTTGAGTCCTATTGGGGAGAAGAGACGCAGGGCGGAAGGCGGAAATATTACCGGATCACCAGCCAGGGCAATGAAGTGTATCACCTGCAGGTTCAAGCCTGGCATGCAGCCAAAACATTAATCGATTGCATGATTGCGTCGGGTGAACGAGGGGATGAGCAGCTATGAAAATGGAAAAACGAATTAACCGGCATTTGGACAGCTTGTTTGCTGGTACACAGCATACGCGTGAACATCAGGAATTGAAGGAAGAAATTCGCAGTAACCTTACTGCACGAATAGAGGATTATCTGGAGAAAGGAATGGATGAGGAACAGGCGTTTCAGACGGCCGTGCAGCATATGGACGGTATGGAACAATTCATGAGTGACTACCGGAGCGTGAAACGCGTCCCTTACTGGACAGCGCTGCTGCAATCTACTTTGATCTACAGCCTTGCAGCCTGGATCGTTACGATTCCTATGCGAATGATGCTGGAAGGAGCTGCTCTGAACAATACTTTTTTGCTTGTGAGTTTGATTGTAGGAGCTGTTTATGGTTTTTATTTGTTGAGCAGCAGGCAGCGTGAAGTTTCCAACGAGCAAAGTACGATACGCATTCATATGCCGCTTCTAAGGCAGTGGCAGCGCAGAGCCTGGTGGCTGTGGGCAGCTGCAGTGCTAGCAATTTGGGGTACACAGGCAGCTTTACGATTCGGCAGCAATGTCTGGTTTAGTCGGCCGATTCAGGTGGATGGACCTTACCAGCTGGCTGTTCTTCTGTTTGCTTTTGCCGTTCCGCTCCTCAGTATCATGATTCCTTTGGTTGTACACCGGGCATACCGGAACGTTAGCAAATATGAAGTGGGTGATGAGATATGAAAGCTAAGAATCTGTTGATTATTTCCCTGTTTATGATCGGATTGATTAGTCTTGTCGTGGTGGAAGGTTTTATCAATCCCAAGCTTGCTGCAGACCAGAAGCGGTATGAAACGGAGCAAAAGAGTCCGTTGACCCATGATTTTACCGCCTTGGCTAAATACCGGAATGCCTATATGGGTAATTTTTCGAATCTCAGCCATCTGAATCAAAGTCTGCCTCTTCATGAGCAGTTAGACGGCTATCAGCTGTTTCCAGAGACATTCACGGCTCAAATCAATTACAGCCTGAATACAGATGAGATGAACTCCGTGGAGCTGGAGCGGATCCTCGTGTATAATGCGGTTGCGAACTTTGTGCTGATCGATAATTTGGAGCGGATAGTTTACCAATTCAAGGATAAGCAGATTGAGCTTGATCGTAACCGTGCACAGCAATGGGCGGGAACGGAGCTTGGAGCGCTGCAAAAGCCGGAGCGTTGGGATGCTGATGTGCAAAAGAAACTGGTGGAACCCGCTCAGGTACAAGCTGCATTTTCACAAATTGTTGACAACTCTTAGGGTTGATTTACTGGAAAATGGGCAAGATACTCGACTCTTCTTCCATGCTATGTTATTATAAGGCTCTGATAACGTGGTAACGAACTAAAGCGTTTGGGCTTGGTTATAGACATGGAGGGGTATGAAAGATGAGAAAAAGAGCGATTCTACTATTATTTATCAGCATATGTATGATCATTATGGCGGGCTGTACCAGCTCGGCTAACAAGGACGAGAATACGATTGTGATCGGGATCGATGACAAATTCGCCCCGATGGGATTCCGCGATGAGCAGAATGAGATTGTAGGCTTTGACATCGATTACGCCCGTGCAGCTGTTGAGAAAATGGGGAAAAAGGCATCATTCCAGCCGATCGACTGGTCTTCCAAAGAGTTGGAGCTGAATAGTGGTCGGATCGACATGATCTGGAACGGGTACACCATTACAGATGAGCGTAAAGAGAAAGTGCTCTTTACGAAGCCGTACCTGGAAAACAGTCAGGTTGCACTTACACTCGCCGATTCTCCAATTACGAAGCTGGATGAACTGAACGGGAAAAATGTAGGATTGCAGGCTCTGTCCTCGGCGGCAGACGCCCTCGCGGCAAGTCCTTTGAACGACAAGGTGAAAACATCGGAATTTAAGGATAATGTACTTGCACTGACCGATTTAAAAACGAAGCGGCTGGATGCAGTCATTATTGATGAAGTGGTCGCGAGATATTACATGTCCAAGGAAGAGGGGAAGTACAAGCTGTTGGATGAAGCCCTTGCTCCGGAGCAGTATGGCATTGGGATCAAAAAAGGCAATGAAGAACTGCTGAATCAGTTGCAAAAAGCACTGGATGAACTTAATGCAGATGGAACAGCAGCTAAAATCTCCACCAAATGGTTGGGTGAAGATAAAGTTCTGAAATAGACTGGTGTGACACCTGAAATATGAGTTAAAACAAAATGACCCCGTATTCCACGATGGAGCCCATGAAGCTGCAGAGGAATGCGGGGTTAACAGATTAGAGGAGACATAATAATGAGTTGGGATTATATTTTTACCGTGATGAAGCCAATGCTGGAAGGGGCTCAGATGACGATTTTCATGTTTTTGGTCGCTATCATACTCTCTGTGCCGTTTGGTTTTGCGATAACGTTAATTATGCGAAGTCGTTTCAAGCCCCTTGCATGGATCGCTCATATGTACGTCTATGTTATGCGCGGCACGCCGCTATTGCTGCAAATTTTCTTCTTCTGCTTCGGTCTGCCACTGCTGCCTGTAATCGGCGAATATTTGGTGTTTGATCGGTTTGTTGCGGCAGCGATTGCGTTTATACTAAATTATGCGGCATATTTTGCCGAAATCTTCCGAGGTGGATTGCTCTCTGTAGACAAGGGGCAGCATGAGGCAGCGAAAGTGCTGGGTTTAACGAGACGGCAAACGATGATGAAGGTCATTATTCCGCAGATGATCCGCGTGGTATTGCCTGCAACAGCCAATGAGTCTATTACACTGATTAAGGATACGGCATTGTTATATGCTGTTTCTGTGCATGAGTTGTTGTATTATGCTCAAGCGGCAGTAAATCGGGATGGGCAGTTGATTGCTTTTTTCATCGCTGCGATCATGTACCTATTGATGACTTTGGTACTTACTTTGTTGTTTAAAGGATTGGAGAAGCGGTTTTCATTTGAATAAATTAAATCTGATCAATCAAAGGACTGTCTGCATATGACACATATAATAGAAGTAAATCAGTTGAGAAAATCATTCGGTACACTTGATGTGCTGAAACAGGTATCTTTTAACGTGGAACCAGGCGAAGTGATTGCTGTGATTGGGCCTTCGGGTTCGGGAAAAAGTACGATGCTGCGCAGCCTGATTCATCTGGAGGATATTTCGGGCGGAACGATTCGCATTCAGGACCAGACGTTGGTCGATAATGGTCGTTACGCTGGTTCCGCGGGTATTCGCAAGATTACGGATCGCATGGGGATGGTGTTTCAGCATTTCAACCTCTTCCCGCATCTGACTGTAAGGGAGAACCTAGAACTCGCACCAAAGACGTTGAAAAAAGAAAGCTTGGCAATCATCCGAAAGCGAAGTCTGGAACTACTCGGCAAAGTAGGGTTGTCGGACAAGGCCGATGTCTACCCTGGTAATCTGTCTGGTGGACAGAAACAGCGTGTAGCTATTGCTCGCGCACTCATGATGCAGCCTGACATTCTGCTGTTCGATGAGCCGACATCAGCACTTGATCCTGAACTGACGGGAGAAGTACTGCGTGTCATTAAACAGTTAGCGCAGGAGAACATGACCATGATGATTGTCACGCATGAGATGGGCTTCGCCCGTGATGTCGCAGATCGTGTCTTCTTCATGGATAACGGGGAAATTGCAGAGGAAGGGCCACCAGAACAGATTTTCGGCAATCCGAAGCTTGCACGTACACGGACGTTTTTGCAGCGGGTGGACATGCAAGGGGAGTCTCGTTGAATTGATTTAAAAAAATGTGTTATATGTAAAAATTAACCTGTGCGCGACGAATACATCCCAGGGTGGTGTGTTCATCGCGTTTTTTAGTGAAAAAAATTAATGAATTCGATCTTAATCTTCATAATTACAAAAAGTGAAGTAATTAAATTTGGTATTAATCAGCCGAATTGATTGATTAACAATTAATTTTATAGTTGAAACCTCCTAATTATGTAGGTATAAAGTATGTTATCTAGAATAAAAACCATTATTTGCTACTTTTTATAAATATTTATGATATGATTTAAGAATTATTTATAAGAGGAGGAATATTATGAAATACAGTTCATTATTAAAACTATGTATGGCTTCTATTATTTTTATTACATCTTTTGCCTTTGGCTCGTCTTCTTCAGCTCTACTTGATGATGTGACCTACGATGAGGAAAAATACGAGATTGTCAGAGGATCTTCTAAGCTGCTCCAAGAGAATGATGAAGCTAATAAAAATTTTGCAACAAGCATATTCTCTAATAGTCATGTATCTCTGGGAGAAGTTAAGTTAACTAATACAGAAACTGGTGAAACAAGTCTTGGGTTAATTGAAAATGCAGAAATTGAGAAACTCTATGACCTTGTAGATAAACAAACTGGTGAGGCAGCTGTACATTACAAAGCAGAAATTAGGGCTTCAACAGAAAATCAAGCAAGTGATGATGGAATTGATAAATCTGGAGGATTAAAATTCTTTCAAACAATTTATTATACGGCAACAACAAATGTTGTCGATTATATAAATATTAATAAAATTGATTATAGATTTGAAAGACAAGATCCTCAGTATGTAGTAACTCAAAAGAAAATGCTTATCAGTCAAAGGGGGGCAGATATTAACGAAAATAAGTACAAAAATCAATTTGTTACAGTTGATTTAAATAGCTCAGGAACGATATTGGTTAGAGATTTCGGATGGGTCGCTGCCCGATTTGATCATCGAATAACTAGATTAGGAACTAAAACAACTGCTTTAGTTACAAGAGGGTCGAATTCGTGGGAATTCTCATTTAGTATGAATCCGAGGTAAGAAAAAATAATGAAAGGTGGAGTAATTTTGAGAAAACCGAGATTTTCAAGAATAATATTATCCGTTCTATTATTCATTTCATTGTGGAATACTTCTGTTTTTGCACAGGAAAACGAACATTCATTTGATACTGAAAAGTATACTATTAAAAGAATTTATGCTGACACTCATAAACAGAGTATATTAAATGAAAAAGAGTTAGAGTCAAGTCTTCTTGAGCATACATCTCAAATAGAGATAGCAATAGATAACGATGTAACTGGTGAGAAAATAATAGGGTCTGTAGAAGAATTACAAACCAAAAAACTGTATGACCTCATTGATAAAAAAACTGGAGAAGAAGCAGTTCAGTACAAAACTGAAATTAGAGCAGCATCAGAGCATCAAACAAAAGGTAATAAATCTGACTCAAATAATGGTATGACTTTTTATGAAACAATTTATTATACTGTTCATTTAGATGACCCTGGATTTAGTTATATAAACATAAATAAAATCGATTATCGATTAGAAATTAAGGACTCATTGTACAAAGTAACTGAGAAAAAGATGGAGGTTCACCAAAATGGGATGGGTATTAGTGGTAAAGCAATAAGCAATCAAACAAAAGTTTTGGATATAGGTACCTCTGGAACAATACTTCCAAGAAATTATGGATGGTCACCAGTAAATGTACCTTCCCCAGCAGCTAGAGTTGCTACTAGAACTACAGCGAAAATTGAAGTGAAGGGCTCAACTTGGAATTTTTTATTCACTTTGAATCCTAGGTAAGTTCAGCTGTATTAGTATGATAGATCTTATAATATTTATAGGCATATCCTATACGCCAGACTGGCTGTGAATTAGCGAGTCAGGACAGGGGATATGCCTTTTGGTTTCTATTCGTTAATAGTCTAATACTTCGACTTCATATTGCTTCAATATCTTATCTAATGCTTATACTTAAGCTTGAAGTCGCTTTATTTAAGCCTGTAATACAGCTTCACTGCTGAGGCTTTCGTTTTCGACCGTCCGATGTTTCAAGAAATACGATAATGTACCGACCAGACCGAGAACAGCGAAGATGCACAGAATGCCGATTTGATCCCAAGCGACGCCGAACTGTCCGCTTGAAATAACCGCTTTATATCCAGTTACCGAGTAGGTCATTGGCAGCCAAGGGTTAAACACTTTCAACCAGTTTGGAATAAGCTCCAACGGGAACGTGCCTGCACTTGTGGTGAGCTGGAAGATCAGCATCAGGATCGCCAGGAAACGGCCTGGATTTTCCAGCCAAGTGACCAAAGCCTGAATGATATACATGAAGCTCAGACTGGTGACGAAACTGAACAAAAGGAATAACGGTACACTCTGTACCTTCAGACCCAGAGCATATAAAACCAGCCAGGAAGCAAGCAGCGATTGAACGCCGCTCATTATGGTGAACGCAAGTGTTTTGCTGACAAAACGATTCCAGCCGCTTGCGTCGCTTACACTGCTGCCGCGTGTTGGCACAACCAGTGTTGCAATCAATGCACCGACAAATAATCCGAGTGATAGGAAATAGGGTGAAAATCCTGTGCCGTAGTTCGGCACTTCGTTTAATTTGTGTTCATCGACATGAACAGGCTCGGCGTACATCGTCACCAGTTCATCAGTCTTCTTCACATTGCTGGTTTGGTCGGCTGCGTCATTTAATTTGGTGGCAAGTTCGCCAGAGCCATCGGTTAATTTGAATGTGCCTTCTTTGAGTTTACCTGCACCGTCAGTCAGCTTATGAGATCCGTCTGTTAGTGTAGACACGCCGCCTTCCAGCTTATCTACTCCAGTCAAAAGCTTGCCTGCACCAGCGTTCAGCTGTGCTGAACCTGCTGCCAGTTTGGCGCCACCAGCCGCGGCTTCATTTAACTTCTCGTTAAATTGGTTGAGTCCGGCAGTGAGCTTCTCTTGTCCGCCGGATAACTGGGCAGCGCCCTGTACAAGCTGCTGCTCACCTTGAACCAGCTGGCTGCTGCCTTGATGTAATTGCTGCTGTGCAGCCTGCAGCTGCTGACTTCCGGCAACGAGCTGCTGTCCCCCTTGATATACCTGCTCACTGCCAGCGGCTACAGCCTGACTGGCTGCGAGCAGTTGTTGAACAGCGGGGCTGGCAGCCAGTTCAGGACTGGACTTGGCTAGTTGAGCCAGCCCTTCGGCGACCGTTTTGGCGCCTTCGCTGACTTTGCCGCTGCCTTCCACGGAAGTCTGCAGTCCCGCAGTCAGCTTGGCACTGCCTTGTTCGGCTGCTGCGAGTCCGGCGTCCAGTTTGGACGCGCCTTCCTGCGCAGCTTGGATACCGGCATGCAGCTGTTTGCTGCCAGCTGCCGCCTGGGTTGCGCCGTCACCCAGCTTGGTGCCGGCGGCAGCCAATTGTGCGAGACCATTAGATAAGGTACTCGCGCCGGTGTGAAGATCACCTGTGCCTTTGGCCAGGGAGGCTGTGCCCTCTTTTAACGAAACGGTACCGTTTTGCAGCTTGCCTGCACCGTCAGCCAGTTTCGCCAGGTTTTCTTTTAACGCAGCCGCCCCTTCGCCCAGTTTACTTGCTCCATCATGGACTTTACCTGCGCCGTCTCCGGCATCCGCCAAACCGTCCGAGATTTTCTCGACCTTATCCAGCAGGGTTTCGGTATATGATTCAGTGACTTTGGCAGAGACTTTGGAGCGAATCTGTTTGACCGCTGTGCCGCCGATCTGACCCGCAAGGAAATTGTAGCCTTCGTTGGGCTCGTAGATCAGCTCTGCGGGAGCCGGATGCTCATCCATCAGCGTGGTTGCTTTGGCAGAAAAATCTTCTGGAATGACAATGGTCATGTAATATTTGTTATCCTTCATGCCTTGTTCTGCCTGGTCGCGGGTAACGAACTGCCAGTTAAAATCATCGCTTTTTTTCAGCTCATCGACCAGATTCTGGCCGACCTCAAGCGATTTGTCATTGTAAACTGCACCCCGATCCGTGTTGACCACGGCTACAGGTAATTCATTCATTTTGCCATATGGGTCCCAGAAGGCGTTCAGGAACAGTCCGCTATATAACACGGGAATGAACAGCACAACGAGAATGGGAATCCATACTTTTGGTTTTTGGAGGGCGGATTTCAGATCCTGCCCAAATACACGAAATGATTTCATGATGTTCTCTCCCTATCTTACGCTTATCCCTTGTTTCTCTATTTAGTATGGTATGTGCGTCCGCAGGCGTTACTCTAGGTGGGGGATAATCCATTTTTGAGAAAGAGGCCCACAAACGCTTTGATTTGATCCTTGTGCAAAGTAGGATGCGCTTTATTCCAATCGGATGTTAGACTGACGTATAATTTCAGTAGTACAAATGAGACCAGCTTGGGATCGTCGCTCCGAATCTGCTGTAACTCCATGGCCCGACTAACCTGACGCTCGAGGTATTCGAGAATGGCCTTCTCTACTTTTTGCAGGCCCTCTCTTGCTTGGGGTGTCCCGAAATCGTTGACCTCTTGGAAAAGCTTGATCAGCAGCTCATGCTCCTCCCGATATTCCAGCAGCGAGTCCATACTCCGATGCACGTTATCCAGAAAAGAGTGTTCTTCCTTCACGGTCTGTTCCGTAATCCGTTTCATGTCTGCAATAATCGAGCGCAGGATCTCATCAAACAATTCTTCTTTGTTCTCGAAAAAGGTATAGATCGTTCCTTTGCCCACATTGGCCAGTCTCGCCACTTGCTCCATCGTTGTGGCTTTGTAGCCAAACAGGGCAAAGGATTTCTCGGCAGAGTCCATCACCTGTTGCCTTCGATCTATCGTTTTCACGGCTATGCACCTCCTTGGGGTCTGACGTTTGTAATGGGTGAAGCGGGTAAAACACGAGAAGAAGCAGTGTGAAACAGTAGATGCTTTTGAAAATGATGAAGCAAGTTAAAGCAGGGTGAAGCAATGATGACTGGTTTTGAATAAGGATGAACCTAACTTTTCAATTGACTGGTTTACTGTTTTGGTCAGTTGGTCGTAATTTAATGTAGCACTTGTGTATGAGGATGGATGTGATCTATGTCATAGTTTGATAATTGAACATTGTGATGGGGTGGGTGGGGAGATGGGGAAATAGGGAAGGGGGAGTATTTGATGCCTTTTGGCAACAATGATCTGGAAAAAGATTGAATTCGTTGGCGGGAACACATAGAATAGTAGTGAAAAAACGTAGTTTTGTGACGTGTACGAACGTACTATACGTGTTTTTCGCTGTCTCACTCCGTAAAGAGTGCGTGGATTGAAATCATAGAGGGTAGTCGGTATCAAAATGAGCAATCAGCTACTCACTCTGAGATTAGAAGTTTTGAAGATGTTATCCATATATCAACCGATGAGGAGTGTCAAGACATGTCCATACATCACATAGGTCAAAAGGTTACTTTTGCCGATATCAAAACGAGGTTGCCTCACGAAAGCTGGATGTATACACAGAATGAAGCACATGATGGTGAATTTGATGCCGAGGAAGTATGGCTGCATTCAGGTGATCTTCATATCAGTAAGCTGTTGCTGGATGAGGGGCCTTTTTTAATTATGGTGGAGGGAAATCTGATCGTTGATCGTTATATTGGAAACACAGGATCCGACGCGGCCGCTTCTAACCTGGTTGTGCTTGGTGATCTTACAACGCCTTATATGCTCGTGGGAGGGCAGGAAATATATATTACAGGAAATCTTTATGTGGAGGATATGTTCTGGGGAGATTACAACCATGGAGAATTGACGGTGAGAGGCAGCGTAGAAGGTGGGCTGCTGGTAAGTACAGAGCAATATGGAATTCAGGTTCAAGGACAGCGGAAAGTGAAGCGTCAGCTTGAAGATTGGGAGGATCACGGACCATGGAAAGGCTTTGACATGCTGGAGTTATTTGTTCCTGAGTGTGTAATTGACGAAGATACAGAAGAGCCTTTTCCATGGCGAGAAGAGATGATCAAGAGGCTGGAGCAGGGACAGCCTATCATTAAACGAAAGTATATTTATGCCGCAGAACTAGCGCCAGATGTACCGGATTGGTTCGAAGATCATCAGTTCACCGCTGAGAACATTGAGCGTCTTACTCACCCTTCATTATTACCTGTAAGAGAGGAGGATGAGCTGCTGAACAGCTATGAGTTTTGGGTGGATGGACAGTTTTGCCGAGGTTCTGTCTACGGGGATGAGCATACGGAGGGCTATTTCCGGAGTCTGTATTTTCAAGACGACCATGGCTGTGCATTGTTGCTCAAAATAGAGCCAGCAGACCAAGCTTCAGGCTCTCCTAATGAACTTGCCGAGCAAGCGGGCACTCCTGTTTGGATGATCTCAGGCGTATATCGTTATGTGAACAGTGAGAACTCCGAATGGAGCGTATTTACGGAAGACTCACCTCCGGATATTCAGCAGTTAAGCAACCGTGGATGGGATACCTTGCTGCGGTCCGTATCAAATTACCAGTATGTCCGTACCTTGATTTCGCCGCAACGTATTCGTGATTTATTAGCGCTGCCTATCGTGGAGCCGTATGACGATTATTATGATGATGACCGGCATGGCTTGTGGATTGAAGACTTCTACTTTGCATTTCGACAAGCAGGTCAAATGTATAATGATGTTCCCCAGCCAGCTATGCTGCGTATTGGTAGAGAGTATACGGATACCCAAGGGGAGACGAAGGTCGAGAAATACTTCTATACGCTGCACCAGCATGCGGACGGCACGGAAATTGTGTTAATTGAATACTCGGCTCAGGAGGAAGAGGATGAGGAAGAGCCGTTGTTGCTTGAACTTCATTATGTAGGCGGTCCCCAATTACTACATGCCGTTCAATTGCTGGAACGTGGACGCAAAGAGCTGATGCAAGCGAATCAGGATTTGCTGGATGGAGAACTGCCCTATGCTGTTGAGTCCTTTGCGAAGCGATATTGGAAATCCAAAGGATACCTGAAATAAAAGAGCTGCACTATAAAACAAGACGCCCAGACAGGATATTACACCTGACCGAGCGTCTTTATCTGTTCATTTCTATAGAAAAGTAGAAACAAGCTAAAGAGGATTAAAGATAGATAAAGATAGAGGTGGGCAAAATGTATTACTTGCGGTTCTGCTCTGCCCGTTCCACGATCATGTCAGCGAATTCCTCGGCTTGTCCTTGGGTCGCAATCGGATCAAAGTATCAGTAACGATCTTCTTGTAAATGTGTGAAACTAATGTAAGTTTTTAAAAAAAAGGTGCTCGTCTGAGCACCTACACATTGGTATAATTTAAATTGTACAGCCAATTTGTGGTGGGAACTGGTCATCTCCTGAGAGGAGGTGATCACATGAACTTTACCTTCGAACAAGTAATGCTTTTAGCAATGTTTGTAATTGCGTTGCTGACATACATCGATCGTAAGAAGAAGTGACCCGCCACAGGTTGACCGCCGAAGGTTGGGTCACTTCGTTTTGAACTAGCACTACTCAGAGGTGATCACATCACATAAGCTGTGCAGGAGTAGCCATTGGCCTGGCTACTCTTATTTTCTCTTACTTTCATTTTATTAAACATTCATACGACATACAACCCATTCTATACATATTTTTATTCTTAACTTTAGCAGCGAAGTCCAATATGGATAGGAATGAAAACGGGAAAGCTTATTACTTTGCGAGTGCCACTCATAGCATGTTCTTGACCAACATTTTCAGAAAGGTGCTGACGAACAAACAATGAATACAAAGCAGCACATCGGTGTGATTTCATTGGAGAAGTACGTACAAAAAGGGAAGTTACCGCAATGTTTACCCATAGACGTGTCGATCACCCTGGAGCAGGCCAAAGTACAGGCGGATGAGGTGTGGAGTGTGGAGGGAGAAAAGCTGGAAGTAATCAGTATGGATTATGTAGGATATACGGTGAATATGACATTCCAGACAGATGGGAATTATTTGTTCGATAGTGTGGATGTTTGGGAGGAAGAGGCAGCAGGAGTAGAACAGGGAACAGAGCCATCTAAGTTAGTTACATTAAGGACAGCTGAAGGTATGCAGTGTTTTGCATCAGACGTAGGAATTAAGCTGGAGTGGTTTGATCTGGGAGATGAGCGAGTGTGTCTGCTGCCCAGTGCGGTGACGGTGCATTATTTGAAACGGAAAAATGAATGGAAGTTGGTTAAGATTGCGGGAGCCTATCGAAGTTTAGAGCAAGTGAGGGGCAGTTTGCGGAGTATAGCTGATGCGATGAACTAGTCAAGGTTGAACGCTAACGATCTCAGGAGAGCTTATTTCATCATATTATGGCCTTCTCCAATTCTAACGATTGTCACTTATGCTTTGAACATTTCGGTGTAAAAAAACCAAGGCTTGAGTGTAAGCTCAAGCCTTGGTTGATGTTACGCATGTTACGTAAGTTGCAGGTTACGCATATCGCTTACGAATGCCTTCTGCAGCAGGTTTATACTTCCTTCACCTTAAAGAACGAGATGAGTTCCTGCAGCTGCTCGGATACTTCGGCTAATTCATCGGAGGCACTGACGATGGCAGCCATAGAGGTTTCCTGTTCGGCAATCGATTGTTCGATGTGCTTGGTGCTGCTCGCTGCTTTGCTGACACTTGAGGACAGCTCGTCTGCAGTTGCGGACATTTCCTGTGTGCTCGCCGAGATTTCCTCGGTGGAGCTGGAGATATCCTGAATCTGGTTAGCCACTTTGTTGGTGGCGGTACGGATGTCTTCGAAGAAAGCGCCGGTTTCACGCGTGACGTTGAGTCCTTTTTCCACCTCTTCCGAACCACGTTCCATCGCCTCGGCAGATTGTCCAATATCCCGCTGGATTTCATCGATCAGTGCACGAATCTGAGTTGCGGACTCTTGAGACTGCTCTGCCAGTTTGCGTACTTCACCAGCCACGACGGCGAACCCTTTTCCTTCTTCCCCGACACGTGCTGCTTCAATGGAAGCATTCAGGGCGAGCAGGTTAGTCTGACTGGCAATATCCGTAATAATACCCACAATGCTGCTGATCTCATTGGAACGATTTTCCAAAGATTGAATGGAGGCGTATGTGTTCTGCACCGCACCTGAGATCAGGCCCATCTGATCAATCACCTGCTGCATAATTTCATGCCCGCTGTTGGATCGCTGCTCCATGCTGACAGCTTCATCCGCTACTTCGGCAGAGCTTCCGGCGATGTTCTGCACCACGGTAGACATTTCAGTCATGGCGCGTGCACTTTCCACAGTGGCTTTATCCTGAGATACCAGACCCGTAGAGATTTCCCGAATGTTGGTGCTGATGGATTGAATATTATCGTTGTTTCTCGCAGAAATATCCAGCAGTTCTCTGGACGAATTCGAGAGATGATGTGAAGTATTTTTCACTTTGAAAAGGGTTGTGTTGAAACGATCAATCATCGTATTGAATTTCTCGTTAATGATACCAAGATCATCGCGTCCCGTCTGAACGGTGACGTTCAGATTGCCTGTGCTCACTTCCTCAATACCTTTCATCAGGTTGTGAATAGGGCGCATTGTTTTTTTCAGCAGAATAAACTGCAGTACCATGAACAGGATCAGAAAGCCGATCAGGAACATCAAACCGTATGTAAGCAGTTTATTAAGTCCTTTGGGTACTGCACTTGCATCGACATCAAAGTACAGGGCTGCGTAGATGGAGCCGTCTGCTTTTTTGATGGGATACATCAGTGTAGTCCAGGTACCGAAATCGTCGGTATAAAAATCACTAAATGCCGGTCCGCCCGTCGCATTCATATCTTGGAGACCGTGTGCGATCTGGTTGGATAGCGGATACTTCGTGCCAGGCAGTAACTTCTCTTTCTCAAATGCTTCGATCAGGCTGGTCGGGATCGCATAAATCGGAGCCCCGTTATTTTCGTCCAGCTGCGAACTGAAAATATAAGCCTGCGCAATATTGGGATTAAAGGTATGAATGGAATCCAGATAGTCCCGGAGTTTGCTCTGATATGTATCGGAATAACTTTTTTCGGATACGGCCTGTTCGACCTGACTTGTGTCCAGATCCTGAGACCATTTCAGCGTTGTAATCTTGGCTTGATCGTGCAGTTGGTTAATCAGAATACTTTTTTGCAGCTGGTAAGCTGCAGTGATCAGAATAATTCCAATAAGGGCGATGCTCCCGAATGAAATGACCAGATTTTTTGCGAAAAATGGCATGGTACTCCAGCGAAGCTTTTTAAACAAGGTAGTTCACTCCTCCTGTAAAATTAAAAAGGACTTCACCTGGACGTCGTATACGCTTCGTATTGTGTTGAAATTAGGATGGACATACATCTTCATTTTCTACGAACTTCTTTAATGCAGCTGCGAAAACAACTACGGTTGCTAAAAATATAATAACGATAATTTGTTTTTAATATGCACGTATATGAAAATCCAGGTAAGTTCTACTTCTCAGTTATATCGTTATTTCGACATATTAATGTTAGGTTTTTTAATGAAAATAGGACTTATGAACTGAAACTTTTGAATTATTTTCGTGTTTTTACGTAAAAAAATGCATATGCATTTAAGCTGTGTTTATCATGCCAGGTCACAGTATGGATCACATCGATCCAGCACTGATAATTCATTTAAGATTGGCTCAAGTTTCATCCTCTACCATGGTTACACAAGCCCCGGCTGCTTATGATAAACCAAAAGGAGGATTCGTCATTTGAACCATTGAAGCTTATTTTTCCGTTAACTTGGACAGACAATGCATTAGTACGTCCGACATCCAAATAGAAATCGATCACAATAGGTGAACCTGAGCAGCAGGAACAAAGTGAGTATATAAGAATAGAACTAGAATAGGCCCTGTACCGTTCAAGCGGTTCAGGGCCTTTTGCTTATTCGGATAGGTGCTGCAGTTTCGTGGTTAACGTTCGGCAGTGCGGTCTGTATGTTCTGATGGATCTGCCGTATGCGCAGGATGCGAGTGAGCTTCGGTGTTTTCTGTGCTCGTTTGCTGAGGTGAATAGAAGTTAATGATGTCGTCAACCGTGGAAAATACAACTTGTTCAATCGGTTTATAATGATCTGTTGGAATAAAAACCTCTTTTCTGTGATGGAAATAAGTGGGCATAAATAAAGAGCTACCCGAAGGCAGCCCTCGTATCAATTACAGTTTAGTAACGTTCTCCGCTTGTGGTCCACGGTTACCTTGAGTTACTTCAAACTCGACACGCTGACCTTCGTCCAACGTTTTGTAACCATCACCTTGAATGGCGCTGAAGTGAACGAATACGTCTGTTCCTTCTTCAGTTTCGATGAAGCCAAATCCTTTGTCTGCGTTGAACCATTTTACTGTACCTGTTTGCATGTGATTCCTCCAAAAATAATAAGTTTTGTACGATCATTGGAATGAGCGGCATTCAACTCTGATGAATGCTCATCCGGCAGTTAAACCGTAGACTTGATGTCCACTAATGTATCGACCTATATGATCATAACACACGTGCCAATATAAGTCAATTTTTGAATGTATTTTCTAAAAAAATAAATTCGACCCCTCACCTTTAGAGAGCTGGCTTGATTATTGATGAGAGATTTTCGCAGTTCGGAAAGTCATAAGATCACGATATGCACGTTTAGATATTACAATTACTTCATATGCCCTATTGTTTTTAAAAATTATACATCCTTGCGAATTTTAACAGATTCCAATAATCGACAACATCAGCTAATCATAATCGATATAATATTTGTGAATATGTTGTTAGTGTGACTTCTGTCTAAGGGGGCGAGGCTATTTGCTAAGTTACACAATGAAGATGGTAGTTTTCCCACTAGGTTGTCTGCTTGTCATTGTATCCTCAAATATACTGGGACAAACATCACATCCGATATGGATGATGGTTACAGGTGCTTTACTGATCATAAGCATATGGGGCGAACAGCGTTATCCATTTCTAAGAAAGATACAGTGGCTGGTTCTTGGTGCATTTCACTATTTCAGTCAACTGAACTGGTGCAGCATGCTCTACTATATGCTTATTATTTCCATGATTCAGAACAAACAGCAGATGACACAGACCTTGCCGGTTTCACTGCTGCTCATGCTTCAATATACGCTGATCCGACTATCTTACGTTCCGATTGAACCATACACTTTGCTTGTATCCTTTTTCGATCTGCTGACTGCCATCCTGATTGTTTTTATATACCATACATTAACGAACAGCGAGTCGGAGAAACGAAAACTTCGGGAAAAGAATACATTTCTGACTCTTCATGATCCTCTGACGGGCTTGCTAAATTATGAAGGTTACGTGGAGGTGCTCCATAAAACGCTGGAGAGAGAACACTCTTTCTTGTTAGTTCTATTGAATGTCAACAATTTCAGCGGGTATAAAAAAGGATCAGATGACCCCTGGTGTTCCGTCATTACGGGGACAGGTAAGATGATTACAAACCAGTTTCCCGAAGCTTACGGGGTATCCCGGTATGCAGGGGACCGGTTTGCTGTAGTGCTGCCTCAGATGCAGCATATCGAAGAGAGGATAGCCTCCCTGCTGTCTAATCAGCTTCAAGGGCTGCAGGTAAGTTACAGCATATCGCATTATCCGAAATTATCGCAGAACCTGCAGCAGTTCATGACTGCTGCCGAAGACCAGCTGCTTAAGCAGCAGCGCAGCCAGTGGATCAAGAATGAAGAGGAAGTCTTTCGTTCCGAAAGACTGCGGGCTGTGGGTGAGCTTGCTGCTGGCATGGCGCATGAGATTCGCAACCCACTTACCGCTATTCGCGGATTTCTGCAGCTGTCACGTGGACAAGCCTTCAATATTGCACCGTGGTATGAAGTTATTATGAGCGAGGTAACAAGGGTCACCGATTTAACGGGGGAATTTCTGCAATTTTCCAAACCGCAAGCCCATCATATGAAACCCGAAAAGCTGGCACAATGTCTGGAGCGGGTCATGTCTTTGACTGAATCGGATGCTGCTTCAAGAGGACACCGGATTACACTTCATATGAGGGATGAGTCTGTTTGTGTAAATATGGATCGCGATAAAATTGTACAAGTTCTGATCAATCTGATTCGTAACGCATTTGAAGCGATGACAGACCCCGGAGAGGTACATATCGATATGAAACAGGAAGGAAATATCGTGTTGATCTCCTTATCTGATACGGGAAGCGGGATTCCCGAGAGTTCGTTATCTGCCATTTTTAATCCGTTTTTTACAACAAAGGAAGAGGGGACAGGACTTGGCCTTGCGCTTTGTCAGAAAATTATTCAGGATCATAACGGCAAAATAACCGTACAGAGTGAGATGGGCACAGGTTCAACCTTCACATTATGTCTGCCTGCGGAGACAGTGGAAATGTAAACAGGTACATGCCAGACCAGCCAAAAAAGGGGGATAAGGCTTGCTGGGAATGTTATCAGTATCGATGAGGAAAGGGCTGTCCTAAGGCCACCGGTTGTTGATTATAATCAATGATCGATGGAGTTTCGGACAGCCCCTGTTGTGCTGCTCATTTATATAGAAGTATCTCGTGACGTAACTTTGGATACAGGAGAGATGGATAGTTTGCGCCATAACCATTCGACCGGACCAAGTGGATAGAAGCGCAGCCAGAGATGAGAGAAGATCATCAATAACAGGCAGATACCGGCCCATATCAGCAGAATGTACAGGGAAGATGGGCGTCCGCCGAATCTCAGTCCCCAGCCATAGAAGAGTATTGAGGCGATGATATTTTGTAAAATGTAACAGCTCAGCGCCATCTTGCCAATCTCGCCGAAACGCTGGAACAGCCTGTCAAATATACCTTTCTCCATCCCGTAGGCAATGATTCCAAGGTAACCAAGCGTGAGCACAGGTGCACTGATATACCGTACCCAGAGATCCATGATTCCACCGGGAATAAGTAAGAGCAGATTCAGAGGAATACCGATTCCCAGCCCGGCAATCATTAGTTTTCGGCGTTTGAGACGTCCAGACTCGTCGTTGGAGAACACTCCTGTTCGCATGAACATCGCCCCCAGCAGGAAAAGGAAGACATTCAGAGGGATGATAGCAATAGATTCAGCACGGAAAAATCCGAAATGATTCAGCCGAAACATGACCTGCTCCCACCACGTACCGGCAGCGTAGAGCTGCGTAATCGTATCCATACCATTCAAGGCTGCGCCGGATTCGAATGCCAGCAGAGCTGTAATCCCGGTCACGCCAATAACATGTATACTCCCCGCGAGCCACATCATAACCAGGATGAAGCGCCGGGAACGGTGAATGATCAGGGAAACAATCATGCCAGTGATGGCATAACTCATCAGTACATCATATTCCATTACGAGAATGTAATGCAGCAGACCATCCAGGAGCAGAAGTGCACATGACCAGATATAAACACCAGGCCAAGTGTATCCTTCACGAACGGCCTTTTGTCGTTTTAATTCCATACCAGCCCCGAATAACAAAGTAAGCATGCCCAGAAATTTTCCGTTCACCAGTATGAGCATAATCGTCTGCAGCAAGCGGTCCCCGGAACTCCACCACGGTTCAAGAGCATTTCCAAACACAAGGTTCAGATCGCCAAGGTAAGCAAAAATCCAGATGTTCGTTCCCAGAGTTCCAATAATGGCAAAACCCCGAAGGATGTCGAGCAAGGCGATGCGTTTCATGAAATCCTCCTTTTTTTGGTACAAATGAATTAAAATTAATATAACACAGTTGTGCTAAAAAGAACAATATAAAAATCATGCTTTGTTTTCACTTTATTAATTGGTAAATATGGTATTATTTAATTGGT
Organism: Paenibacillus sp. AN1007; assembly: GCF_040702995.1. NCBI lineage: Bacteria > Bacillati > Bacillota > Bacilli > Caryophanales > Paenibacillaceae > Paenibacillus > Paenibacillus sp. AN1007. Next base: position 4,584,342 of record NZ_CP159992.1, on the reverse strand, counting down.
GCGGTTTAATCTCAGAGACAGCCGAATATCCAGATTATTGATTTATTGCGGATGAATAAGGAGGCGCTTTTATGATTAAAAATCAATTCATGAACGTTACAACGATGAGATGGAAAACGCTGCTGTCTGCCTTTCTGGCTTTCATTGTATTTGTAATGTCGGTTACACCTGCAATCGCAGCTTCTCCCGGAAAAACGGTAAATGCTTCGGCCAGACTGGCCTACAATCTCAAAGGGCTCAAGTTTGATCGGGTCGTACAAAAGGCTTATGTTGCGGACAAGTATGTATACGTAACGCAGCGGGTAGGTGGGGCGTGTCATCTATCCAGACTGCTGATCAAAGGCAGTGATGCAGCATATGTGGATCATATGACCATTACGAACAGCGGTCATTGTCAGACACTGGATATGTATACGTACAATGGGGCGAATTATTTCTATTTCAGTTCCAAAGCCGACCCGTCCACGCGACAATATTGGTCACTTCAGGTGGCGAGGCTGCAGTACGCGGCCGGAAAAACGGTAGATTATACCGATCTTCATCGGTTCACCTATATGAATTATGCGAATAAAAATGGTTCGAGACAAGGGGAAACGTATCGGGTTGACGGCGGAGGTAACAGTAAATATACAGTGTTCCGGGTTCAGATGAAGAAGGAAAAAAATAAGGCAGATAAGGTGGTATGGTCCATATATGACACGGCTGCATTAAACAGGCTGCTTGATCAGAATAAGCAGGTTCGGATGGACAGCCCTGCTGCAGTTAAAGCTGCGGTCGCCAGTTTTACGCAGTCGGGCAGTGGAATTATTAGACCGAATGGTTCTTTCCAAGGCGTAGACTTACTCGGTAAAACTCAAATCTTTACATCTGGCGGAGCAGAAGGAGAAACTCCTCAGATCGCTAAAATTTCGAGTGCAGGTACTTATCAGTCCCTTGTGAAAATAACGAATGTCGGAAAGCGCGAAATTGAAGGTGTGCAGACGAAGAACGGAAGTGTATATTTCACGATCGTGGCCGACCCCGGAAACAAAAAGAACGGGCAGAAAATATACTACGTTTCGGATAGTTTGTTTTAAGAAACCTCAGACGGGTCTCTGAGAACTGCACTGCGGAAGAAGACTGCAAAATCTCGGGTATGCCCCAGCCGTCGTCCTCACTCTGGAAATTAAGGAGTGCCGGATGACGGTTTTTTTGTGTTGGGTATGGATGCGCAGCCCGTGATAGCGAAAATGGAAGATTTGACCTGTAAACAGATCATATGTTACATTGTTATTAACAAGTTGTTAATAACAAAATGTTAATAACAGAACGGAGGCATCAAATGTGTCTCATATAAGTGAAGAAGAGTTTCTGAAAACCTATGATGCGGGTGAATTCGAACGTCCATCGGTTACCGTCGATATGCTCGTATTTACAATCCGCAGCGGAGAACAGGAAAATTACCGCAAGCTGGCACAGCCGGAGCTTGGACTGCTGCTGATTCGCCGGGGAGGCCACCCTTTTCTCGGACAGTGGGCGCTCCCAGGAGGCTTTGTCTCGATGCAGGAATCCCTGGAAGAAGCTGCTCGGAGGGAGCTGCAGACAGAGACAGGGCTGGATGACATTTATCTGGAACAGCTCTATACATGGGGCGATGTGGACCGTGACCCGCGTACTCGTGTAATCAGCTGCTCTTATATGTCCCTTGTGGACAGCAGTGAACTGCAGCTTCAAGCCGGTGATGATGCCAGTGAGGCGAGCTGGTTTCGGGTGGAGCAGAGGTTAATTGAAGAGAAACGCCATATTCACGAACGCGGACGGGTAACGGAGCGCAGATTGCAGCTTATTTTGACCCATGAAACAGAGCAGTTATCCGCAGTTGTGGAGACGATGGATCAGGTGGAGGGGCGTGTACGGAGCAGCAGCATCAGATTGCTGGACGCTCAGGGGATCGCATTCGATCATGCCCGGATTATTCATTATGCGCTGGAGCGCCTGCGTTCCAAGATTGAATATACCGATATTGCGTTCAATCTGATGCCTGAGAAGTTTACGCTGACGGCTTTGCAGAAAGTCTATGAGATTATAAGCGGCAAAAAACTGCTGGCAGCTGCCTTTCGACGTAAAATGGCGGACTGGGTACTGGAGACGGGGGAATACACAAGCAGTGCCGGTCATCGGCCGTCCCGGCTGTACCGCCTGAATCCAGAGCGAGAAACACTATAGTTGATCTGAGAAAAAGAGAAGACTGCTAATGAAATCGGTAAGAGGTGATACCTATGGAAAAGTTTACATTTTTTTGGCGTACAGCATCGCCGTTTTCCCAATGGTTTCCCGCTAATTTTACGGTAGACGGGGTCCATTATACGAGTGCAGAGCAGTATATGATGCATCAGAAAGCACTGCTCTTTGGCGACCAGAACGCAGCAGACAAAATCATGAAGACCCGTTCGGCTTCGGCACAGAAGAAGCTGGGCAGGCAGGTCGCTGGGTTCGACCAAACGGTATGGGAGGCCGAGTGCCAGCGCATTGTCTATGAAGGCAATCGGGCTAAATTCACACAAAATGAAGACCTGCTGGCCGCTTTGCTGGACACCCGCGGCACTACGCTCGTAGAAGCAAGCCCCGACGACCGGATCTGGGGAGTGGGATTGGCAGAGGAGGATGCACGAATTCGTAATCGAAAGACATGGCGGGGAACGAACTGGCTTGGCGAAATTCTTACTCGTCTGAGAGAAGAGATAGGAAGTGATCGAAATGAGTAATGTGGAGAAATACAATAAATACAATGAATCAGGCAGCAGAGTTAATGGGTCTGAACAATCTAACGCATCATCAAAACATACAGGAGTTAATTCGCGTTCCGGGCGCTCTCGTACCGCACATCAGACGTTGGAGATTCTGAAAGAAGGCGTGTACGTGAACGGATATGACCGTGCTGTTCATATCAAGAAAGATATGGAGCAGGCTGTACAGCAATCTGTCCTGTATCGGCCTTCGGAACTTACTGGTCTAGGGGAGAAGCTGCGCGCAGGATCGCAAGTCAGCTCATCCGGAAATCTGCAGAACTCCATATCTACTGGGTCTCAAGGAAAAACAGCACGGATCGAAGTCACCGGAGAAACAACGCTTGCAGCGGCAGCCCGGCTGACTGTGGAAGAAGGAAGAACAGACGTTGTCTGTCTGAATTTTGCATCAGCGAAAAACCCGGGCGGTGGTTTCCTTGGTGGAAGTCAAGCTCAAGAGGAGAGCTTGGCGCGAGCAACAGGACTGTATCCATGCATTGTCCAGATGCAGGAAATGTATGAGTACAATCGCAAGCAGCGCTCCTGCCTCTATTCAGATCATATGATCTATTCACCTCATGTGCCCGTAATCCGGGACGATTATGACCGATTGCTGGATCAATATTACACCAGCTCATTTATTACCGCTCCAGCCGTAAATGCGGGTGTGGTCAAGGAGCGAAATGAAGCGACGGATGAACAAATCAAATCTGTGATGAAGCAGCGTATTCGATATGTGCTCCAGATTGCAGCTGTGCAGGGGCATCGAAGCATCGTGCTGGGAGCTTTTGGCTGTGGTGTGTTTCGGAATAATCCGGTACAAGTTGCAGGGTATTTTGCCGATGTACTGATTGGAGAGGGATACAAGGATTATTTTGATCGTATCGTATTTGCTGTATATGACCGGAGTGCCGGACAGCGAACGCTGGAGGCGTTCAAGCGTTTGAACACAGAAGATGGAGCGTGAGATGGAAGCAGTCCTGCAGCAGCATAAACAGGTCTGAAAGTCATCCATCTTGTCCGGGCAAATAAAATAGAGAAGGAAGGGATCGCATGCAGTTTCACGAACGGCAGCAGGATTTATTTGAATTAGAGGAGCATTATAGGCTGGCTCACTGTATTTCAGCAGATGCCAGAATGGGGAAGGGGATTGCGGTGCAGTTTCGGGAGCGGTTTGATCTGCAGGTACTTCAAGACCAAGCTCGGCAGGAGCCTCTGGAGATCGGGCGCTGTTATGCCGTTGGACGCACCTTTAACCTGGTTACCAAAGCGAAGTTTTCGAACAAACCAACGTATTTATCGCTGACTCAGGCAGTAGAATCGATGCGGGATGTCTGTGAGCAGCAGGGGATAACTCATCTGGCAATGCCCCGAATTGGCTGCGGGCTGGACCGCTTGAAATGGGAGAAGGTTAGCGTAATCATTCAGGACACGTTTGCGGATATGGATATCGAAATTGTTGTATGTACAATATGAGCAATGGTGCTCGGTACGATGGATGTTTCTTAACTCGGTATGATGGATGTTTCTTAACTCGGTATGATGGATGTATCTTAACTCGGTATGATGGATGTATCTTAAATCAAAAAAACCTCAGCTTGGTAAGGAAGCGCGCGAGGTAGAGGGATGGATAATGCTCATGTTTTCGAATCCCTATACCAAATGGAGATGGAGCATGGTTAATATGCTCTATGCTCTAGCGAACGCTGTGCCTTTGCCGAAGCGAGGTTTTTTGTTTTTTAATCAATAGTGGAAGTGAATATTATTTTTTGGAAAACATCTCTTTGGCTTCATCCATAGCCATTTTGTTACCAATGGAAGAATAATCGAGCCAAGGCTGTGCCCCAATCGGGTATACATGGCCTGCTTTGACCGCTTTTAGTCCCTGCCAGATCGGATTGTTTTGCAGCTCCTTGAACATCGTTTGTGCCTCATCGTCCGAGTTAACCACGACAAAGATGGCGTCAGCGTCGTAGTCTGGCAGCACTTCACGCGATACAACCTGATACGGTTTGGCAGTATCCATTTCTTTGATGCCTTTGGCTGGGGTCAGGCCGAGATCATCGTATAAAATAGGACCCATGGGACGGCGTGTACTGAATACACGTAATTCCTTGGCTGTCACACGGATCGCCATCACGGTACCGTCACCGATCTGATCATGGATCAGCGATTGGACTTCCTTTGTCTCCGTGTCGTAGTCCTGAATATACTGCTCTGCTTCCTTCTCACGGTTTACCAGTTTGCCAATCTCTTTCAGGTGATCACGCCATGTACCCTGATCAAGATTGAACACATGCACAGGTGCGATTTTCTCGAACTTGGCAGTATCGTCACCGGAAAATTCCTCATCCAGATAGATGACATCCGGTTTAAGGGCAAGCAAAGCTTCCATATCAGGGTCTTTGACCGGGCCGAGCGGTGTCGTATCTTTCAGGCGATCAGCTACATGGGACAGAAACCCCTTTGCTTCGCCGCCGATGACAGAACCAACCGGAGTGATCCCGAGGGAAAGCAAATCATTGGTCAGATGGATGGACATGGATGCGATACGCGGTTCGCCGGAAGCTGCACTGCTGTTCGAATCGCCGGAGCCCGAGGTGGACGTTTTGGCTGTCCCGCAGGCTGCGAGTACCAGCACCAAACTGATGGTTAACAAAAACATAAGATTTTTCTTCAACATATTCGTTATTCTCCTTGCACATCTCTTGGATGGAATTCATATTTTTGATTGATAATCATTTGGTCCGTACCAGCAGGTATAAAAAATAAGGTGCACCAATCGCCGCAACAACAACCCCTGCCGGAATGGCATTCGGTGCAAATATCGTCCGGCCGACTGTATCGGCAGCCGTCAAAATGACCATGCCGATCAGTCCTGCGGCCGGAATCAAGTGGCGATGCATCGGCCCGACCAGTCTGCGAGCCAGATGCGGGGCGGCCAGCCCGATGAAGCCGATGCCTCCAGCCATAGATACACTGACTGCAGATAAGGCTACCGAGCAGAGCAGCAGCAGGATGCGCCGGGAACGGACCGGAGTGCCGATGCTGGTGGCAGCGGCATCCCCCAGATGGAAGGCGTCCAGCGTTTTGGAACGGCTCCAGATATAGGCGGTACACAGCACAACCCAGGGAAGCAGTGCCTGTACATGAATCCAGTCACGGCCCCACACACTGCCTGCAAGCCAGCGTGCTGCGAAGGAATACGTGTCCTCGTCCAGACGCAGGGACAGATACAGTGTAAGTGCGTGGAATCCGGCAGCGACGGCAATGCCGACCAGAATAAGTTTAATCGGCGATACGCCGCTGTTTTTGTCATAGGACAGCAGCATGATGATCAGAGCAGCAGCCGTACTGCCGGCAAAAGCAAAGAGCGGAATCAGCAGAGCCACCGAGGTGTCCATACTTAACGACAGGCTGACAAACACAATCAGCCCAAAGGCAGCTCCGGCATGCAGGCCCAGAATTCCCGGGTCGGCAAGTGCGTTGCGTGTAATCCCCTGCAGGGCTGCTCCTGCAATTCCCAGCCCCGCTCCAGCAAGGACGGTCACCAGAATGCGAGGCAGGCGGTAATCAAACAGGATGATTTGGTCCTGTTCGTTTCCTTGTCCCAGGAAGGTCTGTATGACAGCCAGAGGTGACACCCGCACTGTGCCTGTGTTCAGACTGATGAGGATCACCAGTGCTCCGAGACAGAGCAGGACGACGCTGATCATTAGCGATCTTTGGCCGCGCGAGAGCTGATTGAATTTCTTCAGACATCCTGCTGCGGAGTTCTTTCCCCGTTTCATCACTACAAAGCCCTCCTTTCCTTGCGGGCCAGATAGAGGAAGAACGGTACACCGACAAAGGCAACCATGATGCCTACTGCGAGCTCCTGAGGAGGATTCGCGATTCGTGCCCCAAGATCGGCCAGCACCAGCAGTATTGCCCCGAGCAGCGAAGACATTGGAATGATAAGCCGATAATCGACGCCCACCAGTTTACGAGACATATGAGGAATCACCAGACCTACAAATCCAATGGAACCTACAGCCGAGACGGACACACCCGCGAGTACCACGACAGCGGTAAGGGCAAGAAAACGGGTCCAGCGCAGATTCATCCCGAGATTAATGGCGACCTCTTCTCCCAGAGACATGAGCGAAATGCGCCGGGCGAGCGGCATAGTCAACAGCAGCGTAAGCAGCAGCACGGGAAGAACCAGTTTCAGATGACGCCATTCCATGCCTCCAAAACCACCTGCGTACCAGAAGGCCAAGTCCTGGCTCAAGTCAAAATAAATGGCTACCCCTGTACTTAGTGAACCAAGCATGGCAGCGATCACTGCGCCAGCCACCGTGAGCCTGATGGAGCTCAAGCCCCCGGGTGCTGCCATACCGAGAAGGAAGATGAGCAGTGTGCCGAGCACAGCACCTATGAAGGACAAAAGCATGATCCAGCCATAAGGTAATCCTGGCCAGAAGGCAAAACTCAGTGCCACTACAAATGCAGCTCCAGCGTTAATACCGAGAATGCCGGTGTCGGCCAGCGGATTGCGAGTAATGCCCTGCATTAGTGCCCCAGCCACGGCGAATGCCGCTCCAATGACAGCAGCAGCCAGTACACGCGGCAGCCGCAGCTCGTGAATGATCTGATGAGATGTCACAGAAGGGGTATATTGAAACACGGCGGTCCAGACCGTTTCCAGTGTTAAGCCCTTGGCTCCCAAGGAAATGGCGGCAAACATGCTAATCAGCAGGAAGGCGATGGCAGACAGGAACATCAGACCAATGGTTACGGTAGAACGTTGTTTACTTGACGGGCGATGAGGCAGTCCCGGGTGTTGGATACGGGTCACTCCTTTATAACAAATAACAGCTTTCGTTGTTATTGATTATCATTATCAATTAGTGATTATTATAAAATCTTAATCCAGGCCCGTACATGGCATAAATTAAGATTTGGGAAATGGACATTTTATAGATTACAAAAGTGCAGGCTTGTTCGTCAACATCGAGAGTGCTTCATCAAGCTGGATGTTGATGGAATATGGGGCGTAAACAACCCACGCGTTCCAATCGACGAGATGAACTCGCCCGCTGTGAACGGCAGGATGGCTGTTCCATAGCGGATCATTCTTTAATTTTTGCATCAGAGCCGCTCGATTATGCATGCTGTCAGTCGCAAGCACAAGGACATCTGCTTCCAAGCCGTCCCACTCACCCGGAGTGAAAGACATCCAGTTGAAGCCAACCCCCGGAGCTTTACCTTGCAGTTCAGCCTGAATCCGCTTCGGTGCAGCAAGTTGTAACGTGCGGTAGAAAACATGACCGAAGTTACGGTGACTGTACATCCTTGGCCCTTTGGCTGTCAACGTACCTACAGCAACAGTGAGGCTGCCAGCCTGTTCTTTAATCTTTTTGCGTGCTCGCTCCGCTTTGCGCTCATGTCGATCTATCCATTCTTTTGCCGCCTGTGTGCGGTCTACAATGGAAGCAATTTGTTCCAGATGACCGAACATGTCGGTTTGGTTCCACGGAATCGTAATAATCGGTGCGACATCACCAATATGCTCTATCGCTTTAGCCGCGGCGTTATCTTTGGTCAGGATCAGATCGGGATTCACATCCAGAAAAGCCTGCCGTCCTTGTTCCCAAGGTTCATACGCATGAAAAGGCATTTGTAGTGACCGAGGCAGATGCGGCAGATGACCCTGGATTTGGGCTGCGCAGGGTGTGATCCCGAGAGTCATGAGATGATCGGTATAGGGATAAGAAAGTGAAACAATATTGCGGTGAACCTGTTTGGCATAAGCCGTTGGTGCATATCCGGCATGGTTGCGGAAACGCCTGCTGAAATAGAACTCATCACGATAACCGACCTCCCGTGCGATATCCCGTATGCGCAGATCCGAGGTCAGCAGCATCTCCTTGGCCCGGTTCATGCGCAGATGAGTGATGTACTCAATTGGATTTTTCTGCATTCGGCTCTTGAAGAGCTGGGAGTAGTAGGATGGATGCATGCCAGCCAGCTCAGCGAGTGTATCCAGTTTGATCTCATGCATGTAATGCTGCTGCATATATTGAAGTGTTGATTTGAGCCACGACTCGGGATCATCCTGTTCCGGTTCTGCAGCAGGGCTTGAATTATCTTCAGGCCAGAGCATACAGAGCAGCTCAGTCAGCAGCAGCTGTACTTTGATTTCACGGGGGGCTGCTTGGTGATCGGGTTGTGCGAGCTCGGTCAGCTGGGCGGCGATACGTTGAATGCCGTAAAAAGGACCTTGAATCCATCCCGCAACAGGTGAACCATGTTCACGTTCATAGATGCGCCTCGCCTCTGTTTTCTCCGTAACACGAAACAGGTCAAATTCTACAATATACAGCTCGGCATCGTGATCGGCATCCGATAGCAGTTCCAGACTTGTTCCAGGCGGGTATAGGCAGGCTGCTTTACGAACGACACGAGTCTGCTCGGTGCCCGCGATATGTGTGCCATTGAATCGGTGCATGTAGATGAAGGTATGATGCGGGAGCTCATCTGAACGCGAATGGAAGCTGCTTGATGTGTTAACATACACTGCCCGTCGAAGCTCAATCAAGGTATGGTCCAGGAACTGGTTAAACTCTGCGCGAAAAGCTGTGTTTTTTGAGGAAAGCTCGGCGTTCTTACTAGTTAATGATGCCCTGCTGCTGCTGGTCATGAAGTATTGTGCAAGTTTGCCCGGAGCGGTCTGGGCGGAACGTTGATTATTAGAATCGCCCAAAGGGCGCTCATGTTTATCGTCTGAAGGTATGCGGCTATGGTCGATATTCGGTTCGCTGATCATGGCTTACCTTCCTTTCTATTTGTTACTCTTGTTGTGCTTATTACTTCTATACTTGTATATTTCAACCTTTATCCTTCAATTTCTATATTTCAACTTACTTGAATTTCTTTATTTCCATTTAGACATTTATTCATCTTATGATTTACTATCAATCCATTTCTCTTGTGAGAAGGGATAGTGCCAAATCACAAGAGATTAATTGAGGCGGCTGTCGTATCCATTTCTGCCGGCCCTGCCTTCGATTGATATACATTCTAGTATATGGTGGTCCGGCTTGTCTCCAAATCATCTTAGCAAATCTGATGCGGAAATGAAATGCAATCAAGGGCAGCATCATTTTCTGACGAAAGGGCTCCTTTTTGGTAAAATAAGAGAGATACGATATTGGCAGGATTGAAAAGGTAGATGGGCAGTACCGAAATATGCGTTAGGGAGGATGCACTTATGGCACGTAAAGCAGGGCAGGATAAGGTACGTTGGGGCATTATGGGCACGGGATGGATTGCTTCCCAGTTTGCCAAAGATCTGGAGCCTGCCGGTAACGCGGTAAAAGCTGCAGTTGGCTCACGGACAGCAGGCAGTGCAGAAAAGTTTGCTGCCGAATACGGTTTTGAACACGCTTACGCTTCATATGATGAACTGCTGCGGGACCCTGATTTGGATATCATCTACGTGGCCACTCCACATCCGGTACATAAGGAAAATGTGATGGCTTGCCTTGAAGCAGGGAAAGCGGTGCTCTGTGAGAAACCGTTTACGATGAATTCACGTCAGTTGGAACAGCTGGTGGAAACGGCGCGTGAGCAAAAGCTTTTTCTCATGGAGGGTATGTGGACCCGTTTCCTGCCGACGATTGCCCAGGCACGCGCCTGGATTGCAGAAGGACGGATCGGTGAGGTGCGAATGGTTCAGGCAGACTTTGGATTCCGTATCGGTTGGGAGCCGGAAGGCAGACTGCTTAACCCGGATCTGGGCGGTGGTGCCTTGCTGGATGCCGGGGTGTATCCACTTTCTTTTGCGTCAATGATCTTTGGCGAACAGCCTCAGCATGTATGGAGCACGGCACATATCGGGGAAACAGGTGTAGACGAACAATTTTCTGTCCTGCTGTCGTATTCCGAAGGGCGGTCAGCTTCATTAAATGGCGCGATTCGTTTGAATCTGAACAATGAGGCTGTCATTTACGGCACGGAAGGCCGAATTCGTCTGCCGTTTTTCCTTGCAGGTAAAGAAGCGTATTTACATGTGAACGGACAGGATGAACCAGAGAAATTTGTGGATGACCGGACTTGTATCGGATATGCCTTTGAAGCAGAAGAGGCTGGACGATGCATCCTGCAGGGCCGCACAGAGAGCAGCACAATGAAGCTGGACGAGTCGCTGGAAATCATGAAGCTGATGGATACAGTCCGCCGTCAATGGGGCCTGCGTTACAGATCGGAGTAAGTGTGCCGGATTGTGCGAGAAAGTGTGATGGGACGGACATTGTGTGAAGTTGATAAATTAATGATAGGCTGCATATTGAAAGGATGATATCAGGGGGAGAGCGGATGAAAAGAATATTGATATCAGGCTTTGAGCCTTTTGGCGGGGATGTCATAAATCCGACGGGGGCGTTGATGCAGGCATTACATCATGAGGCCCTGGAGGGTGCGGTAATCAAAACAATACTGCTGCCTGTGCATTTTGATGAATGTGCAGAGCTGTTGATTGCAGAAATGAAGGCTTTTCAGCCGGATGTTGTTATCTCATGCGGCTTGGCAAAAGGCCGAACAGCCATCACACCAGAGCGCATCGCGATAAATGTTAAAGACACCCCGCCCGGATCTTACGGGGATAATCAGGGTCAGCGTCCTGTGGACGAGCCCATTGCGGCGGGAAGTCCCGACGGGTTATTTTCCACCCTGCCCATCCGGGCGATGGTCAATGAAATGGCAGCAGCAGGTATACCGGCAGCTGTCTCAAATACGGCAGGAACTTATATATGTAACAACACGATGTATCGGGTGCTGGATTATATTCGGTTGGAGCAGCTGTCTGTGCAGGCGGGATTTATACATTTTCCGGCCTCTACAGAAATGGCAGCATCGGCGCCGTCAGTCCCTTCTTTACCGCTGTCCATGATGCTGGATGCACTGCGGATCATAATCCGCACGATTGTGTCAGAGACAGAAACAAACACACAGGTGGAAACAATCAAATAAACTGAGTGCAAATAAAACCAACCGTCGAACGAACGAATCAACGAAAGGGCATCTCCAATACGTCACAAAGGTGGCGAGAGGAGATGCCCTAATTCACATGCATATTTAGATTGATGTTTACGTATATCCGCCAATTAGAGGAAGGTTTTGCGAGCTATTGTCCAATATTAAGGAGGTGGACGTTGATTAACCTCAAAGATACTTCGCGTTAGCTCCAATGATACTGCACGATTATATGGCGCAAATTCTAACGATCTCAGCGGACGCTATGCTATGTGCGCCAATTCAGGCGCTTTTAACATTCTAACGATCTGTAGGAACGCTATTTCACGAAAATCAACAAGAGTGAGATCAAAAAGAGTTGTTTTCGGCGAAATAAGGTTTTTGAGGGTCGTTAGATATTGTAGAGTGCAGAAATGGGCCAAATAAGCTCTGTGAGCCTGTGAGGATCTTTAGAGATCGTTAGCAGTTGGTCATCCGAATAATGTGAAGATCAGATCCGTAACAGGTTCAGGTCGAACTCGGGAACCAGTTTTTCTTTCATCGCACGCCCCAGCAGTGCAGTAATGGCGGCATATCCGTCTTCGCCCAGATTGGCACTGAATTCATTGACATACAGATCGATATGTTGAGCAGCCACCTCCGGATCCATTTCCTGTGCGTGTTCCATGACGTAGGATTTCGACTCCTCTGGATGCGCCCAAGCATACTCCACAGAAGCACGGGCCCAATCAGCGAGTGCATGAGCGTCCAGATCACGGCGTGCAATGATCGCACCCAGTGGAATCGGTAAGCCCGTGTCATTTTCCCACCAGCTGCCAAGGTCTGTCATCAGCTGCAGGTTATAGTTCTGGTACGTAAAGCGTGCTTCATGAATGACCAGTCCGGCATCAATCTGACCGTCGCGAACGGCAGGCATTATTTTGTCAAAGGGCATGACCACAATTTCCCCGACACCGCCAGGTACATTTTGCGCGGCCCATAGACGGAATAGGAGATAGGCTGTAGAACGCTCACTTGGTACGGCAACCCGTCGTCCAGACAGGTATGCTGGATCGGTTGTATCATTAGCTGTCAAAACCAATGGACCGCAGCCTCTACCAAGAGCACCGCCAGCAGGTAACAAAGCATAGTTTTCCAGCACATAAGGCAGCGCTGCATAAGAGATTTTCATCACTTCCGGAATCTCCGGTCCGACAGGGCTCGCAGCAAGGCCGTTAGTAATGTCAATATCCGCATATCGAACCTTAAGTTCAGGCGCGCCAGGAATTAATCCGTGCACCCATGCGTGGAAGATGAATGTATCGTTAGGACAAGGGGAAAAAGCAATATTCATGATGTGATAACCTCCCGTAAAATAGAACTTGCTGCCTGGAGCGCATCCAGGGCATCCTTGATGCGCCAAGCGTCGCGGTCGCGTGGACCGACCGCGTTGGATATGCCGCGCAGTTCGAGCACCGGCAGGCCGAACTGCTGCGCGGCAGCTGCCACGCCGAAGCCTTCCATGCCTTCGGCGGCAGCATCCGGCACGCGGCGCAGCAGCTCCGCAGCCGTCTGGGCTGTCCCGGTCGCCGTGGACACGGTGACCGCGGTGCCCCCGCTGACAGCGAGCCCTGCCCGCTGCAGCTCATGGCGAAGGCGCGCGGCAAGCACCGCGTCCGCCGCCACACGGGACGAGCCGAATCCGAGCTCGTCCACAGAGAGAAAGCCGTCTGGCGTCTGCGAGCCCAGATCGGCAGCAGTCATGGCGTCGGCTACCACGATGGAGCCGACGTCCGCCCGGCCGGGGAACCCGCCGCCGATGCCGGCACTGATCACCAGCCCATAGGCTGATGATCGTGCGCCGGTCCCGGCAGCGGGCCCCGGCCCTGAAGATGCGGCAGAAGCCTGTGCCGCATCCAACTCAGCTGGCGCAGCGGTGCCCTGCGCCAGCTCATGTGCACTTGCCGCTGCTGAAGCAAAAGCTATGGCAGCGGCAGTTCCTGCTGCGGCCGAGGCAGGGCCAACGCCCGCCGCAATGACATCAAAGCAAGCTGCAGCTTGCTCACCCAATCCGCGAAGAACGGCATCCTTTTCTGCATCAACTGCTGTTACAATCAGCACGCGTGAAGAAGCATAGAGTTCATTCAGAGAGTCTTTGGTGTCTGAAATTAAACTTGGATTCTGGCTTGAACTTGTATTTGTATTTGTATTTTTAGTTGAACTTGAAGAAGCATCTAAAGTAGAACTCGAGGTTGAAGTAAAACTCGAGCTTGAAGTAGAACTCAAACTCGAACTTGAAGTAGGATCCGAAGTAGAACCCCAAGTAGAATTTGAAGCTGAGTTTGAACTTGCAGTCACTGAGGCGTTTATCCCGGCTGTTTCTGAGGGATCACTGCTGCGGGCCGCTGCATATAAACGGTTGTTACGTTCAGCAGGCTGTGGTTGTCTAGTCATTTTCAAATGCTCCTTATAAATGAAATAAATCATAAACGAAATAAACGATAATGAAATATAACGCAACATAATCAAAATAACATGAAGACATCAATGAAATGATTTGAATCGAATGGACCCAGAGATATAAACCAAAACATATAAACCAAAACATATAAACCGAGATATAAACCTAAATTATGAACCAAAAAGATATGAACCAAAAAGATATGAATCCAATATTTAAACTAAATGAAACAATAAAAAAGAGATGCTGCAAAATTTAAAAGTAGATGTCAGGTAGATAATTAGACCACACAGTAAGCAAGAAAATGATCTTCAAGTCTTTCTAATCTTTAAAGATTGAAACTTTATAGTCTGTTACATTGAGTGTCCATAACAAGAGGACAAATAGGGGTGTTTGTCTTTCAAAGAGTGGACAAAGCTCTCAAAAAGATACTATCTTTTGTCCATAGATTTAGATACTATATATAGACTAAAATCTTAATAATAAAACTTTTTATCTATATGTAGGTCAGGGGTGATGAGGGGGCGATCTGAAATATTTGTCCGCCTTTTGATAAACAAATCTCTGAAATGTGCACGAGAGACGGACGAGTTGGAAACGATTTGAAGTATTTTAGATACCCAATTTCACTAACCTGATCTAAATAACTTAATTTCAATATCCTGAGCAGCACAACGCAACTCAACAAACCTAAACAGCACGACTAACCAAAAAAATAAGACTCTCCTAATAAGGTGACTAACTTATATAATTTAACTGACTTAGATTAATTATTCCTAATTTAACTAACTAACTATCTAATTATCTAACTAACCCGCCCAGCCTAATCATATTAATTCCAACCTAACTCAACTCAAACCAATCCAAGTCCAGCCTAACTCAACCCAACCCCAATCCAACGCAACCCAATCCAACTCATCCAAACCGAACCCGATTCAACCCATATTATCCCTTACCACCCGAGTTCAGTACCAAGTTCAATCGCAGTTCATTCCCAAATTCAATCGTGGTCCAATCTAGACAGGCAGCTGATCCGATCCGTATTCCCAGTACATTCTCAATCTGCCAGATATTCCGCGTTCTAAAGGCAGCTGCCCAAGAATTAATGCAAATCTAAGCATTACAATGAGATAACCGAGGTACTCCCATCATATCGAAGGGGCCAGCGCAGAACAACCTTTCGGAGGCATTTTGTCTGAGAGGCATCACATGTTGCGATAATGACAAATAATAATATTTCCGCATACTCCATAAATGCAGCCCTGTCGTCGTATTACCCTCGTATCATCCTACGCGATGATTACCCATTCGATATCTTCATGTTCATTATCACTTTGTAAGAAATCTCTATCGCTTTGTCACACTGTACAAGTCATCAGGAGATTGAAGTTTTATTTAAAATGAGTTTGAGACACGCTCTCCCTGTAAAACAAATAGGATTAACAACAGCAGCTGACGCTCCTGCTCATTATCCTCACATATATCGATATGTCAATTATACCATATAAGGAGACTTCGTTAATATTTCATCCACCTGGGAAAAATCAACAAACCATGTTGACAATCTGTATTAAGTGTATTAATAATAGTAGTACAGTTAATACGGTGCGCGAATGGACGAATGAGGGGTAAAGATCTTTTTCCCAAATTAACTGATAAAGACTGCAGCTGAGCTAACTGGTCAGGAGTTAAGCCCAAACGAGCACCGTGGAGGCATAAAGGTTGACAGTTAACCATTTTAGAGAGGAGGTGCGGGATGTTCGAATTGGATGTACGCAGCCGTAAGGCGATCTATGAGCAGCTGATGGATAAAATCAAAGAAATGATCGTATACGGTATTCTGAAACCCGATGAGCAGCTTCCTTCCGTTCGGTCATTATCAACACAGCTCACCGTGAACCCGAATACAATTCAAAAGGCATACCGTGAGCTGGAGCGAGAAGGTTATATTTATTCCTTGCAGGGTAAAGGAAGTTTCGTATCATCATCTGTGGAACATCCGAAGGAGGCTATGAAAGATGAGATCAGAGAGTCCTTGGTGAAACTGATTGCTGAAGCTTCGTTTTCCGGTTTAACCAAGGCGGAGATGACTCTTTTGTTTGAAGAAGCGATGGCCCGTATAGAGAAGGAGGTGCCTCATGATTGAGCTTAATCAAGTCATTAAAGCTTTTGAACAGGAAAAGGCCGTTGATGGAATAAGTATGCACATACATAAGGGATCGATTTACGGTCTGCTCGGATCTAACGGGGCAGGCAAAACATCGCTGCTCAAAATCATTGCAGGGATCTATCGTCAAGATAGTGGAACTGTACGTATCGAAGGAGCGGAAATCTATGAAAATCTGGATCTTAAAGGTCGTACCATTTTTATGGCCGATGCACCGTACTTTTTTCCACAATCTTCGATAACTCACATGGCTCAATTTTACCGTTCCGTGTATCCACAATGGAGTGATGAGCGATTTAATCAACTGGCTTCTGTATTCAAACTAGATGTGAAACGCAAGCTTCATCGCATGTCCAAAGGCATGCGCCGTCAAGCCGCGGTATGGCTTGGACTCAGCTGTATGCCTCAGGTGCTGCTGATGGATGAGCCGATTGATGGCCTCGACCCTGTTATGCGGCAGCAGATCAAAAACCTGCTGTTCCAGGAAGCGGCGGAGCGTCAGGTAACGATCATCATCTCGTCCCACAATTTGCGGGAGATCGAAGACCTCTGTGACCATGTGGCTATTATGCACAAAGGCCAAATTATCGTACAGAAAGATCTGGATGACCTTAAGTCGGACACACACAAGATTCAGGTTGCTTTCCGCCACCCGGATCATGCCGGTTCGCTGCAAGAACAGGTTCACATTTTGCATGAAGAAAAAAGAGGAAGTGTCACCTTGTACATTGTTAAAGGTCATCGTGAAGATGTTACGGCGCAATTTCGTCTGCATGATCCGTATCTGCTGGATGTGCTGCCGCTGACGCTGGAGGAAATTTTTATCTATGAAATGGAGGGTGCGGGTTATGACATTCAACCGATTATACTTTAACCGCGGCATCCTGTACCAAAATCTAAGGCAGCATGGATGGCTGGGTATCATTTATCTGCTTCTGTTGTTATATTCACTTCCGTTATTTATCGGTACACAGTACCGAGATTATACAGAAGAAATCAGCACTTTGTTCAGAGCGCGTGGAGAATTTCACTGGTTCTTCGCGATAACGGTTCCGGTCGCGATCGCATTATTCCTGTTCCGGTACATTCAGGCCGGTGGGCCTGCTTCTGTATATCACAGCCTGCCGCTGCAGCGTAAACATCTGCTGACGATGAACCTGCTGACGGGATATGTGATGATTCTGGTTCCTATCTGGATTACAGCCGGAGTTACCGCGTGGGTGTCCGCCGCTCTGGAGGAACCTGCTTTTATTTTTGACGGCAGTGTGATCTGGATGTGGGGCGTGACGATGAGTGTGATCTCTTTGTTCATGTTTATGCTGACCGTGGCTGTAGGCATGTGTATTGGGCAGTCGATCTTACAAGGGCTTACTGTGTACGGTATCAGCCTGATTCCAATAATCTTCTGGGGAACTTTTGAGATGCATCTGAAGCGTTATTTGTTAGGTTTTCCAGAGCATGCGCTCAAATCCGGTATGGAAAGCATATCTCCGGTCACCCGAATGAGCGTCCTTCAAGATGCCCCAGGCTGGAGCGAAATTGGTATCTATGCTGGCTTGACGGTGCTCCTTATCGTTCTGTCATATCTTTTGTATCGTAAACGGCATGTGGAATCGGCCTCGCAGGCCATTACATTCCGCATTGTGAAGCCAATCTTTCGTTTTGGATTTATGTTCACGCTTGTGCTGCTGGGTGGTGCGTACCTTTCGGCAATTGCGCCCAGAAATTCGGAGTTATGGGGCATCACAGGATATATTATTGGAGGCATTGCCGGTTATATTGGAGCCGAGATGATTATTCGCAAAACCTGGCTAATCTGGAACGGTAGTTTACTGCCACGATTTGCTGCCTACGGGATTGCGGCGGCACTGATCCTGTACGTGCCTGTTGCGGATTGGAACGGTTATGCAGCCAATGTGCCCTCCAGGGACAATGTAGAGAAGGTGCGTATTGGCGGCGATCGTTCTATCTATGTTGATAATAAATATGTGAAGCTGGATGACGAAAAGTTATACTCTAACACGTCGGGGTATATCGAGGCGGTTCTTGACCTTCATCAGAAAATTGTGGATGCCGATCCGTCTCTTCAGGACAGGGGACAGAATCAATATATACCAGGAGAAGAGAGCGTCATTATTGATTATAAGTTAAAGAATGGGAAAACCCTGTCTCGGCAATACACCGTTTTAGAGCCCCATTTTCAATCGGAGTTCGAGAATATGAAAAACTGGGAGGATTACAAAATAACCAGATATGAAACTTATGCACTGGATGACGACGTCCGAAGTATTGGTATCCGGTCAAGTTTCCTCAGAGAGCGTGCTGTACACATCAGTGATCCTCAGTTAATCCGTGAATTCAAGGCGCTGCTGAAATCGGAAATTTTAGATCAAACGTATGAAGATCAGAAATCCGAGTGGGACTCTCTAGCATCAGCTGAGATTTATCAGAATTATATGGATGAGTCATCGCCCAAGCATATGTTGGATCGGCCTAATCTTAGTTCAACATATGAGATTAAAGCAACCTATAGCCGCTTGATTCAATGGCTCAAAGATAACAAGCTGTATGATCAGCTGCAGGTATCCACGGACGAAATTGCCTCAGCCCAGTTTATCAAACAGGAGACTAACAGCCCTGGTAAAGCTAAACTGGTTTATCCTGATCCGCAATTTATCGATGAAAACCTGACTGGAAACCGAAAAGTCGCGACCAAAAATAAAAAAATTATCAGCGAACTGCTCCAGCGTCAAAGATCGGGTCATTACACGGAAAGGGATACTGTCTATCAGATCAAGCTTAATTTTGTCAAAGGCCAGAGTGTCTATATGATGTTAAAAGAGGAAGATCTGACAGAGGACATGAAAGCAATTTTGGTAACGCCTTAAAACAAGCTGTAAACTGTCATGCACATCGTAATTCATTGCACTTAATCTGCAGAGTTCGTTAACCTTTGCAAAATAAAGTACTGCAGCATCCAGCTTGACCAAATCACTTATGTGGAATATATTAGAAAAAAAGATTCAACTGATTCGCTGGTTCAATGAATCTTATAGGGAACGGCTCATGAGGGAAGCACCCGTAAGAGCAGGCATACTGCCTGACTTACGGGTGCTTTTTGTCGTTAGCTGGATTGTTAGGGAGAATCTACAGCAGGGTCATGAATCAGGTCGTTAACCGGGCTGTTAGCTAAATCATGATCCAGGTCCTTATTTCAGGTCATTAGCTGACACGGGCTAAGTCGTTATTTAGGTCATTAGTTAGCTTAGCCAGTGACTTCGTCCTTATTCGGGTCAGCGGATACTGTCATTGAATCTTGAGCAATGGAAAAGAGGAGGAATTAACGTATGCATCTGAACTTCAAGGAGAGAGCAGTAACAGGGCATTATTTAACATTCATGAAACAATCGAAAAGGGTTGGGGCGAAAGAACCGGAGAGAGTATTGATGGGACAGAGACTGCTCATTGTGTTTGCTGTGATGTTCAGTATTGGAGTGGTTTGGTGTTCAGCTGCAGTACACGGTGAGGGTATCGGTCTGAATGTAAATGCAGAGAAAGCCTGGAACATGGTATTGGACAAGGCGGATGCACAGACCAGACGTTCCCTGCAGCAGTCCTATGAGAGTGCTGGGAAGTGGAAGATACAAAAAGAGATGTGGGAACAGAAAACCAAACAGCTTCGGACTGAAAATGCAGCTGTATTGGTGCAGCTTAAAAAGAGGATAAGAGATACTGATGCTGCCAAACTGGCGGCTCTTCAGGAAACATTGGAGCATACGCAGGCGCGTTACGAACCGCTGTTTCAACTCTACACCTCACTAAACAAGCAGCGATCTGCGGCCAAAGCTGTTCAGAATAAAGAGTGGAGTGCAGCTGTTCGTGCTCAGACGGACAAGTTGAAATCGATAGTACAGCTGGCTCGGGAGGATATTCGAGCGAAGAAAAAGGATCTTGCTGAAGCACGCAAACGGAAAAATACCGAAGTGAAGCGGCTGCGAACGATGTTGAAGGGAACGGGTACTGTAAAGAAACAGATACAAACAGCCAGGAAACAGGTCAGTCTGTCCAGAGAAAGATATTCCAATGTGCTCCGCAGCTTCAAGCAAACGCTGAAAAAGGGTCAGCCTGCACGCGTATTAAACGCTCTGGGCTCCGTGGTTTCTTCGGCTGAGAGGTGGGCATCTGCCAACCGGAACTTATATACCCTAGAGCAGAAAGTAACTGCGATCTACGTGAAAGTCAGTCAGGAGATTAAAAGCAGCTCTTGAACAAAGCGGCTTTCTAATCCGATGTTTGATCCGCTGCTCGCTCTCTATCTTATAGAAGAAATCAGCACATATCTTAGTGAGAACTGATGTTACCTGAATAGGATAGAGCAGCAAAAGAAAGCGCTCATACGAGAAACTTGATCTGCTCTGATGCGTACACTCTTTTAAATAGGTTAGTTCGGTAATCACGGAGCGAGGTGCAGGTTGTTGCAGACCAAGGTAGAGAAGAAACATGAAGATAGCGCCATGTTGAAACGTGGGAACAAAACCAATTCGAGGCATGCAGGCAGAACAGGGTGGAAACGTAAACGTTACTGGCTCCCTATCGCTGTATTGGTTCTGGTTACAGGATTTGTAGGAATCAGTGCGCAGTTTACGCCCAAAATAACTGTTTTTTTGCTGAAGTCCGGAATTGAATGGATCTCTTCAAACGGGAACAGCAGGGATACGAATGAATGGGAAGGGATTACTCGTATTAGCGATACAGCCTACGCCAACGAAGGCCATCAGAGCAGTACAATGGATATTTATTATCCGTCTACAGCAGCTGGAGCACTACCAGTAATACTGTGGGTTCATGGCGGCGGGTGGGTAATGGGCGATAAAGAAGATATCGCCGACTATGCGGTGCAGTTAGCCAAACGTGGTCATGTGGTGGTCAGCATGAATTATGCACTAGGACCGGATACAACCTACCCCATGCCTGTAATTCAAACGAATCAGGCGTTAGCTTATATTAAAAATCATATCAGTCAACATCAAGGGGACCCGAACAATATATTTCTTGCAGGCAATTCGGCAGGTGCTCAGATTGCAAGTCAAACTGCGGCGGTGGTGACAAATCCCGACTTGGCAGAACAAATGAACATCGCCCCTTCGCTTGAGCCAGGACATTTAAGAGGAGTGCTCTTATTTTGCGGACCTTATAACCTGGGCACAGTCGAACGTACAGGTTTCCCCTTTATGCGTACATTTCTGTGGTCATATACGGGAACCAAGGCATACGAACATGATCCGCGTCTGAATGAAATGTCAACGGTACTTCAGGCCTCCGCTGCGTATCCACCTTCATTTATAACCTCCGGAAATGATGATCCCTTGACTGTACAGTCCATTGAATTGGCTGAGGCGCTGAAACGTCAGGGTGTCACAACGGAAACATTGTTCTTTGAAGCCACTTCGGAGAAATTGGGGCATGATTACCAGTTTGATCTGGGAAGAGAGGCTGCACAGCAGGCAATGAAGGCAACGGTTCAATTTATCCAGAATTATAAATATTAGTAGGGATAGGCTGCATGTCGACATTGTCTGGCTGTACAAAAAGAGGGTGTCCCGGCAGTTAACCATGAAGAATCATGGTAAAAATGCCGGGACACCCTTAGGTTTACTTTGATTGTTTACTTATCGACCAGAACCAGTAATCTGCGCATGGCCTCTTCAACCGTTGCACGTGGACAGGCTGCGTTGATGCGCATGAATCCCGCACTTTCTTCCCCGAATACCACTCCGTCGTTAAATGCGAGTTTGGCCTCATGCAGCAGTTTGCTGCTTAATTGTGCATGATCCATGCCTAATCCACGGAAATCGACCCATAACAAATAGGTTGCTTCTGGTAGATGAACATGAACGCCGGGTATATGCTCTGCAATAAACTGCTGTATATATTCCATATTACCGCGAATGTAGGTCAGGCATTGGTCAAGCCAGTCTTCAGCACCGTTATAGGCTGCTTCGGTGGCTGTGGCTCCCAATGTGCTGATGCTGGACAACCCCATGGTGGAGACACCTTGGGCAAAATGCGCCCGCAGATCGGCATTTGGAATAATGATATTGGAAGTAGATAATCCCGGGATATTAAACGTTTTGCTCGGTGCTGTACAGATGATGCTGTGATCTGCGATCGCTTCCGAGATCAGGCTCAGCGGTGTATGGGCTCCGCGTTCATACACAAGATCGGCATGAATTTCATCAGAAACGACAAGTACATTATATTTTAAGCACAGCGCCGCAAGTCCTTCCAGTTCCTCGCGAGTCCATACGCGTCCGACCGGATTGTGGGGGCTGCATAGAATCAGCATTTTCACTTTACCGGTCTGCAGACTTGCTTCCAACTGGTCCAGATCCATCGTGTACTGTCCCTGCTTTTCGATCAGCGGATTCATAATCAGCTCCCGGCCTTGATCCCTCACTACATTATAGAAGGGGGGATACACTGGAGTTTGAATAATAACAGCGTCCCCTGGCGAAGTAAACTGCTGCACTGCTATGCTGAGTGCTGGTACGATACCTGGCGTAAATACGATCCAGTCTGCATTGATTTTCCAGTTGTGGCGCCGTTCCATCCAGTCTGTGACTGCAGCATGATAGGCTTCGGTACGAAGGGTGTAGCCCAAAACTCCATGACTCACTCGTGTATGCAGTGCTTCAATAACGGAGGGCGGAGCAGCAAAATCCATGTCGGCCACCCACATCGGGAGTGCATCTGTTACACCGAAGAAGTGCTCCAGTCCGTCCCATTTCTCGGAACCGGTAGACAACCGGGTCAATGGTGTATCAAACATACTGTGATTTACCATAACAAAAGGTCCTCCTCGAATCATTCATTCGTTGTTGCGTCCTTCAAACAAGACCTCATTATCTAATACATCGTATAATTTCGCAACTTCCAAACCATTTTTATATGCCGCAAGTCCTGATTTCTGCAGATTTTATTTACAACCTTTCATCAAGTGCTTATGATATGGCTAACATGAAGTGAGATTAAGAAATAAGGGTATACAATTCCTTGTTATAAGAATTATGAATTCGCGGCATCGTATTATATTCTATTGAATTTTGGAGGAGAATAAACATGAAGAACAAAAAGTGGCTGATTGCTGCAGGTGTATTTGGCATGGTACTTACAGGATCAGCAGGTGTGTACGCAGGTACGCAGCTGGAGACCATCAAAGCATATCTGAATCATGGACTTGCACTAGAAGTAAATGGACAGAAATTTACACCGACAGGTGATCAAGGTAAAAAGCTTGCACCGATTACGTATCAAGGCAGTACATATCTTCCGGTTCGCTCCGTAGCAGAAGCATTGAATACCGAAGTGAAATATGATGCCAAAAATAATAAGGTAAGCATCGGTTCTTCCAGCTCTTCAGGCGGATCTGCATCTAGTGGTGGCGGTGAATCAGCGTCTCCAACCACAGGTACGAACACTCAGGCTTCAGGCGTGAAGTCCAAGTATTTGCCAGCTGATTTCCCGCTGCCAAAGGATGCTAAAACAACCAGCCTTATCGAGAATATGGTTGATGGTAACAAAAAAGTAGTCCTCATCTACACAACCAAGGAGAACTTGACGACAATCGGTACATCCTACAAAACCTATTACCAGAACAAAAACCTGACTCAAAAAAGTGAGGATATTCAAGCTGATGAATTCAGTATTTTGGGCCGTGAGGAAGGCAAGTACGCTGTGACCATTACAGGTAATGTGTCCTCGGACAATAAGGATCTAAATGAAGTTACTGTCATTTGGGGAGAAGAATAAGAGGTTAGTGCTGTGTCTCTCTATTGAAATAGAGCAAGCCGTTGGTCTGCAATCCTTAGGGATGGCGGACAAACGGCTTTTTAACGTGCACTGCAAGGCTTCTCTTCGTACAGGTTCAGCTTATATCACAGGTATTCGTTAAACCACCCGATGATATGCTCCAGTCTACGTATTCTCAAGTGAGGATGTCCTCCGCGGGACAGCTCATGGTTGGCACCAGGGAAGCGAACAAGACGAGTCGTCTGCTTAAGGCGTTTTAACGCTACATACAACTGCTCGGCCTGCTCAATCGGGCAGCGGAGATCTTGTTCGCCATGAAGAATGAGCAGGGGTGTCTGCACATTGCCGACATAAGCGAGCGGGGAATGCTTCCACAGTTTTTCCGTGTCCTCCCAGACGTTTCCGCCAATCTGATCCTCCGTGAAAAAATATCCGATGTCACTGACACCATAGAACGACAGCCAGTTGCTGATGGATCGCTGGGTAACAGCGGCTTTGAAGCGGTTGGTATGACCGACGATCCAGTTGGTCATAAAACCGCCATAGCTTCCGCCTGTTACGCCCAATCTGGATGGATCAATAAAATGATATTGTGATAAAGCATAGTCCACAGACTCCATCAGGTCCCGGTAATCACCGCCGCCGTAATCTTCACGACAGGCATTTACGAACTGCTGTCCATATCCCAGACCTCCACGCGGATTGATATACATTACAGCATAACCTTGAGCAGCAAGAAGCTGAAACTCGTGCATGAAGGTGTAACCATACATCATATGCGGGCCGCCGTGGATTTCAAGAATGGTTGGGACTTTGACACCCTCGACGATGCCATGAGGTTTCATAATCCATCCCTGCAGCTGCATTCCATCGGAGGACTCGAGCCAGAACGTTTCCGGTGTGCTCAGCCATATATCCTGTTCCAGTTGTGGATTGCTCCGAGTGAGGCGTACCGATTCGGCCCCGGCATCATTCGGCTGCTCATACAGATACAGATCACCTGGATGCTGCGGATCGGCAATCGCCGCTACAATCTGGCCTTGTGCCAGCTCGGCAAACTGATATATCTCACATTCATCCGGCAAAATGTAATCGGCATAACTTCCATCCACTGCAAATCTTGCTATCCGCACGCTGCCATGTATGGAAGCAAGACAGAGAATGGATGAGCCATCCCGTGAGTACATCGGACCTGTCGTGACGAGATGAGACCGCATGTCACCGACCAGGCTGTGATGCAGCTGCACATCCCAATGCGTGCTTAAACATTCGGGTGTTCCGCCCGTTATCGGGAGTACATACAGCTTCACAAGGGTAGCGTTGCCATAAGAGCGATCGCTGGCGAGCAGGGCCAGCGACTGTGCATCGGGTGCAAAAGCAAGCCGGTAAAACGTGTATCCTTCCGGGGTTAATTGCTGGAGATCTGATCCGTCGGGTTTGGAGCTATAAACATGATTGGTTAACGTAAAGTCACTGTAATCCTCGCCTTTTTCAGGCATTTGGGTGATCCAGGCAATCCGTGTTCCATCGGGTGACCAGGCGTAATCGCCGATATCATAATGACCTGTCGTTACAGGTATTGCTTCTGCGCTGATTGGCGCAATAACAAACAGATGAGAATGCCGGCCGTTCCATATTCCGCTGCTGTCCGATTTCATGCGAATCCGGTCTATGACCTTTTCTTGAGGAAGAGTGTTGTCTTTACCGGTCCCCTTCGTGGGGTCTGCCAATGGTGTTCCCTGCTCTTCATCCATATCTACAGAGGATTTTACAAGCAGTGTTCTGCCATCCGGTGACCATAAGAAGGAACTCACACCATGTTTCAGATGACTGATCTGCTGAGCCTCACCACCATCCGAAGCAATGAGCCACACCTGAGAACTGCCGTCCACCTCACGTATAAAAGCAAGCTGTTTCCCATCCGGTGACCATGCAGGGGAATGATCGTTCTCACCAGAGGTAAAGGGCCTGTCCTTCCGACTGTCGAGATGAAGCAGTCTCAAGTGAGAACGATAGCCGTTATGTTTGTCATTGACTTGTCGGCTAACATAGACCAGATGTCCACCTTGGGGAGACGGAACCGGATCATTAACCCATGTAATCTGAACCAAATCTTCCGATGTCATACCGCGTTGTTCGTTCATCATGTGCCCTCCCGTTATCATTCAGATTGGATAATTTCCTAAGCTTTCCATTTATATTAACGGAAAGACAGGCAGGGGACAATAACTTACTGAATGAAGTATGTTTAAGATCAGCTCGAAATGGTTTAATGTACAATGCAGTTCCTGTTTTGAACTGTGCACTACATAGCGGCAAGAAGGAGGAAGTTACGCTTGAACACATCTTATGGGCAGCACGTGGAATATCCGAGCAGGAGAAGAATGGCTTGGCTTACAGCAGGGTCGGCGCTTTTTGTGAGTGCTGGGTTCTTCCTGATGTTTGACCGTTCATCAGAAGCAGGGGCTTCCATCATATCAAGTGTGATCGGCCTGTTATCGGTCCTCTTTTTTGGAATATGTTTCGTTTATAGTTTGGTACAGATGATTAGGAAAGAGCCTTCTTTTGTCATGAATGAGCACGGATTTATTGATTCTTCCTCTTATACTGCAGGCGGAAAAGTGGCATGGGAGGATGTTGAACATATTTTTATGTATGAGCTGATGGGACAGCAGATGATCGGTGTTAAACTTCAGGACGAGAAGGCATTTCTGGAGCGTCATAACGGGATGAAACGCAAGCTCATGATGGCGAACAGCAATATGGTTGATGCGACGGTCAGCATTGCTCAAAATAGCATTTCCCTGCCGCTGGATCAGCTGTACCTTAGAATGTTGGAGCATTGGCAGCATGTGAAGGATAACAGGGCATATGACTTGAAAAGCACGAATGAATACTGACTGCCTAGAGCTGTTTTATCGGCTTGAAGCAGTCTTTTTTTGAATCGTATATAACGACTAGAGGAGCAGGTCTTAGCGATCTGCTTTTTTTGTAATGAAAAAAATAGGCTTTACAACACTATATCACTAGTGTACTATGTAACTAATACAGTGACACGGAAAGGAGCGAAAATATTGTGCCTATAGATTTTGACAACAATCTGCCAATTTATCTGCAGATTATGCAGCACATCAAACGGCAGATTGTAACCGGAACCCTCCAGGCAGGGGATAAAATTCCTTCGGTTCGTGAACTGGCTGCCGAACTGCAGATTAATCCGAATACAGTACAGCGTACATTTCAGGAACTTGAGCGGGAAGAAGTGGTTGAAACAAAGCGGGGGTTGGGCAGATATGTAACAAGTGAGGAGAGGAAGATCATGCTGATCAAAAAGGAAATGGCCGGTGAACTGCTGGATCGCTTTCTCACCGGAATGCAGGAACTCGGAATTGAAGAGCAGGATATTGTGTCCATTGTGACGGACGCTTTGGCAGAAGGTAGTCAGAAGAAAGGGGAACAGACACATGAGTAACATACTTGAACTTAAGCAGGTCAACAAAGTATACGGCAGGAAGCAGGCATTAAATAATGTCTCACTCCATATCGCTCCTGGACGAATCGTAGGACTGCTCGGCAGCAACGGCAGCGGAAAAAGCACATTGATGAAACTTGTTGCAGGTTTGCTTCATCCTGCAAGTGGAAGTATTGAGGTCACGGGCCAACCGATCGGTCTGGAGACGAAATCGCTCGTTTCATTCATGCCGGATCGTCCATTAACCGAGAAATGGATGAAGGTAAGGGATGCGATTGCGTACTACCGTGATTTTTTTGCAGATTTTGATGAGGCAAAAGCACGGGAGATGCTGGAGTTCATGAGTCTCGCAGAGGATGATCGTGTTAGTCACCTGTCCAAAGGCATGAATGAGCGACTGCAGCTAACACTGGCATTGTCTCGCAAGGCGCGATTGTATTTGCTGGATGAACCCATTGGCGGAGTCGACCCGGTAGCCCGGGGCAAGATTCTGGATGCCATTGTTAAGTTTTACGATGAGGACAGCAGCCTGATCATTTCCACACATCTGGTGAATGACATTGAACGCATTTTTGATGAAGTGATTTTTATTCGGGAAGGCAAATTGGTGATGCATGAGGAAGTCGAGACAATAAGGCTGAAACATGGAAAAAGTGTAGATGAGATGTTCAAGGAGGTCTATGCAGAATGATGACATTGTTGAAGTATGACTTTAGAAGAAACTGGAACACCCTGCTGGCAGGAGTCGTGCTCCTGATTATCGTTCAGCTGGCGCTGACCATATTTGTATCTGGCGTCACTGGAAATGTGCTTGGTATCATGGCATATGTGGGAGCAGGTGTGGCGATTTTTGTGAAAATGATTAAAACCTATACGGCAAACATTCGCTCCTACAATCGACGTCTTATCCCGGTAACGGGGCTGTCTCATGTCATGTCGCCTATCATTTTTGGTGCGCTTTGCGGACTAGGCCTGCTGCTGCTTGGTTTTGTCCACGTCTGCCTGTATGTCACAATGAAACTGGAGCTGAGTTTGTTAGCGTTTTTTGATGTACCGAATATAAATATTGCTGAAGTCATGAGTACATTGTTATTTACAGGCTGGATTGTTTTATTTATGACGATCATTGTCTTTTTCTCCATTAGCGTCGCAGGCACTTTTCGCTGGAAAACAGGCCCATGGATCGGGATCGTCACGTTCTTGATCTTAATCAACCTGCTTAGTTGGCTGGAGAATGTTGTTTTTGAAGGGAAGTTCAGTCCCAACGATCTGTTCCAGTTCACCGAAGAAAGCACGGGCATCTCATTTTCAGCCAACGGTGTCATATGGGCCGATGGTCGGTGGGGAACTACACTGTTTGAAATGGCGCTTGCTGCAATTCTAGTGTGGGCCATCATTTACATGAACAATAAAAAAGTAGAAGTCTGACCCCTGCGTCAGCAAAAGAATACAGGACGGGTATAACGGGCGGCGAAGCTGCTCGTTTTTCTTTTTGGAAGAAATGATAGGATATATGCACCCTATTCCAGATTGAATACGTAAATTTATGTATAATGACTGCGAATAGAGTAATAAAAGATGGATTAACATGATGAGCATCATTAGACAGGGCAAAAACAGGAAGGAGATAGAGATATGCAGTTATACTTCAGAGATAATTTTTTCAATGCCGGATATACCGAAATTTTGAATGCCGATCAGGAGCGGGCAGGACACCTGGATTTGAAAAGTGTATTTGGATCATCACTCGATGTGTCGGATGAAACGGGGCTGGTCTGCAGCGGTAAATTCCGCATGTTAACGAATCGCTGGGACGTGACGGCAGCCGACGGTACACATCTGGGACTGCTGCGAGCAAGATTCAGTTTTTTCAGCAAAAAGTATGAATACGATGCGGGCTCGCGCGGCATCTATGAAGTGTTTGCTCCGGCATTTTCCCAGGAATATGATGTGACCGACGGAGCCGGACGTATGGCAGCAAGCTTCCGCCGAACAAGCGGCTGGTTTAGTTCCGGAGCATTTGTGCTGGATAACCAATCTGAATACCTGGACACTTATGAATTGGTTGCTGTGGTCATGGGAGTGCATGCCATTAATAAAAGACGGAATGCAGCGAACAGCAGCAGCTCTTCATAAATCCCCGGCAGCATTCCGTCTGTTTGGCTTGTAATGTTCAGCACATCAGATCAGGCTTCCTTGTTGTTAAGCCAGCAGTAGGCAGCGGATTATCTATGCTAATCGCCCTGTGAAGCCGTTCCTTGATCCATCTGCCCAGACTCGGACTGCGCGTAACGTGCCAGTACTTTGGCAGCCGTTTCGGACATACGTTCCTGCAGGGCGATGTGGTTGCTGATTCGGACGCGCTTGCCAAGAAAACGCATTTTGGACAGAACGTAATCGATCTCGTTTCGAGGAACCGTTAGCAGAATCCGGTACAAGTGATCTGTTTCGTTGTACTCGACTTGTCTCTCAAAGCACGAGAAAGCATACAGAATACGGGATAATTCCGCATTGAACTCCGGAAGCACCTCGATGGTAATCGTCGTTTTGCGTTTCTCGGTGATCAGGGCTATGCTCGCTTTGTATCGAGCTGCGGCCTCCGGTTGGATAGGCCGAGGCTCCAGCCTGGTGATGCTGTGCAGCTTGGTGGACATTAACCTCGCAAAATGAGGCGCATACCAGAGCACATACCATTCCTTTTTAACCATCGAATATTCGAGCTTATACGGAAATCCGAACTGCTCCTGACCTATGCGTCCGCTGCGAATACGTCCTGTCATCTGAAACCCCTGGCCGTTGAGTATCATCTGCCGTAACGGTCTCAGCAGCGGATGGGAGACGCTGTTTTCTTCGCTCTTGGCTTTTTCGGTCAGGTAGTCCTGCAGATTCAAGTGCTGTTCGCCCTCCAGCATGCTGTTCAGTTTGGCCAGAACTGCTGGACTCAGTGCCTCTTGTGCCGCGGGATGTTTCATCATCATGCGCAGCCAGGCTCTTTCTTGTGAAGTCCAGGTGAATAATCCCGTCTCATTCAGCCTCGTCATGATCTGGTAGTTGAACATTTTCTCGAACAGGTTCATAATACGCCGCAATCTCCTTCCATTCCTCAATCATCTCCTGGCGCAGCTTAGGAGGAGCCAGAATCTCGCAGCTGGAGCCAAAACTGCGCAGCCAGGGCTTAATTTCGGTGGTGCCGTTGACCTGAATTTCATACAGAAAGGTCTGATCCGTCTCCGGGGTAATCGTTCCCCACTGTCCCTGCAGCTTCACGCGATCCAGAATAAAGTTGCGCTGACCATCTGTCGGATGGAAAAAGCGCGCCTGCACCGTCACCGTACGCCCCGTATCGACAAGCCAGCTGAACCGGCTGATCTCCGCCCATTCTTGTTTCAACTGCTGCATATGCTCTTCTTCGATAGAGTGAAGCTCCTCGAGCTGGGTGATGCCCTCCATACGAAACTTTACGAATCTTCGCCGGCTCTGATACCCGATCACATACCAGCGGCCGTACTGATGATCATAAACC
This sequence comes from Paenibacillus sp. AN1007, assembly GCF_040702995.1. Classification (NCBI taxonomy): domain Bacteria; kingdom Bacillati; phylum Bacillota; class Bacilli; order Caryophanales; family Paenibacillaceae; genus Paenibacillus; species Paenibacillus sp. AN1007. The sequence goes on along the minus strand of NZ_CP159992.1, from coordinate 4,553,148 downwards.
ACCTCAATCGGAATGATCCGGTTAGAGCTCCCACCAGCCTCGCGTTCGAACTTCGGATTGGTATTTTGCGAGCTGTAGCTGGACGGTTTCTTTGGTGAAAAATACTTAAACTGCACACGTCTGCGCTGGCGGATTGCACCGAGTATGGTATACAGATGTGCTTCGTCCAGAATACGTGAATAATAATGGTACTTATAAATATATGGCTCTGTTGCTTCTTCCTGCTGATAATTTGCCTTAATTACTTTTTTCAGACTATCCCGTAATAAATATCCCTGCACCGATGGAACCTGCGTATTCGCCATAATGTCCACGAAGTCGTACAGTTCCAGCTGCTCCTCCGGCGTCAGCTTGGTCAGCACATCCTGCTGCAGCGCATATCGATAGGGACGGCCGCCAGGTTCTCTGCGAATGGCGCCCACTTCCTCCAGATACTTTAGATCCGAGCGGATCGTTTTCTCATCCGGCAGAGCCAGTTCCTCCGGCAGGTCCGCGCAGCATGCATCAAGCAGTTCCATTGCGGTCAAGGCAGCATCCTGAAGTGTACGTATAATAACAGACAGGCGCTCCACTTCGGTTTCTTTCATGGATTTGGCGCGAAAAAGGAAGAGCAGCAGCGGCTCGGCAGACTCGCCGTATTGAAATCGGACAAGGTCCGTTATCTCCGATCCGCCCTCACTGTCGGTGTGCGGGTCTGTCAGGCTTTGGCGAATGTCTCGCAGCTTGCGCTGTGTTTTATCAAAGGTATGTACAGAGATGCCCAGTCGTTTGGCGTACTGCTGACGGTTATATGCACCGCTGGTCAGAGACAGCATCCGCAGGAACTGAATCTCTTTGTCGAAGCTTTCTTTAGCCATGTGTCTCACTCCCGATAGGACTGTGTTTCTTTCATTGTAACAACATAAACGCCTGCTTTCATCGCAAAGTTGCTCTAATCGCTCGAAGAAGCCCAAAGTCGTCATACTTTCACCATGTTCGTGTAACCAGGTGTCAAGCATAATTAGGGTGTGAAGCGGGGCAGTGAAGAAGCTCGGCGGATCTGAATTCCGAGGCGCCTGGGAGGGTTACTTCGACTGTTAATCGACCGGGTCGTTGGTTCGAATCCAATCGCCGCCGTTCGTGGCGGTGTAGCTCAGCGGTAGAGCAGGTATAACCTTCCCCCTTTTTCCTCGGAAGTATTTCATAAAAGCAAAAACGAATAATTTATAACGCGAGAAACTATAGAGCTGTTATCGACAGATTTAGTTAAGATCATATTTCGTTCTGCATTCAGGAGGTGATGTGTAATGAGCAGAGCCAAATCATTATTTAATGCACCTCGATCCGTGCTGCATCATCATGATGAATATACAGCATATGAGCGGCTGGTGGAGGAACAGTATATTCAGATGCTGATGACAAACACAATGAATAATACGTTCTATGCAGATGAACATCAGCTGATGCAGGAAGCAGCATACAGCCATCAGGAGATGGCTGAACTGGATACGGGCTTCATGTCGCGAGCCTTGGTGTATGCCCGGAATGAAGGGTTCATGCGTCTGCAGCCTCTGTACGGGCTGGCTGTATTGTCCGGATTGGACCCGAAGCAGTTCGGGAAAGTGTTCTCCCATGTCGTGAAGACGCCGGCGGATCTGGCGGATTTTCTAACCATTTTGAGAGGAAGCGGACGGGGGCAGGGGGGACGTGCAGTGAAGCGGCAGATCAATCAGTTTCTGAACGAAATTAGTGAATACTGGGTGATGAAATATAATGGACGCGGGCGTGGTTACAGTTTGAGTGATATGGTCGCCACCGCACATCCCCGTCCAAAAGATGAGAAGCAGCTGGCCTTGTTCCGATACTTGCGAGGACATGAGACAGACCTGGCGTTACTCCCGCAATTGCAGGCACTGCAAAAGCTGAGAACGACACGTAATCCGGCCAGCCAGATACACCAGATCGAGAAGGGAAAGCTGCCGTATTCCGTGGTGACCTCCATTCTTCAGCCAACACGCCAGATCTGGGAAGCCTTGATGTTCCAGATGCCGATGTTTGCCATGCTGCGCCATTTGAATGCGATGGACCGTGCCGGTGTTTTTGCTAAGAAGAAAAATATCGCTTACGTCACCCGCCGTCTAACTGATGCTGAGGCACTGCGTCAATCGCGTATACTGCCCTTTCGCTTTGTCAAAGCATATGAGACGGTGCAGCGTACAGAACTGCGGGAAGCCCTGGAACAGGCTGTAGAGCTGTCCATTCACAATTTGCCACCACTGCCGGGAAGAACAGCGATCTTTCTTGATCGTTCCGGCTCCATGCAGGGAGACTATTTACGTATCGGTTCCGTGCTTGCCTTGGCACTGTACAAACAAACCCGGGGCAGTTCGCTGTTCTGGTTATTTGACCAAAGGGTTCAGGATGCTCACCCCGCACTGGATAGAGCCATTTTGGCCCAGGCAGATCAGATTCGTGCACAAGGTGGAACGGATACGGGAAGACCTGTACGAGAGCTGCGGGAAGCTGAAGAGAGGGTGGATCGGATCATTATGATTACGGATGAGCAGCAAAATGAAGGCAGTCCATTTTACGCTGAGCTTGAACGATATCGGCGGACAATGAATCCGCAGCTGCAGGCCTTCATTGTGGATATTACCCCGTACAGACAGGCGATGGTCCCGCCGAGGGACGGGCAAACTTTTTATATCTATGGCTGGAGTGAAGCCGTGCTGACTTATATTGCGGACACCATAACAGGATACGAGACGATTGCCGAGCGTGTACGGAGCATAACACTTTAGATCGTTTGACTCGATCATAGTGCCGGACTTCACAGCAATGTTTAAATCGGTGGACAGAGGAGGAGAGCGAGATGACACATGTAGATCAAACGATGAGAGGTATCATTGCGGGACAGCTCGCTCAGATTGAACAGGAGGAGCAGGTTCGCATCATATATGCCTGTGAGTCAGGCAGCCGCGCGTGGGGATTCCCTTCGCAGGACAGTGACTACGATGTGCGTTTTATTTATGTAAGGCCCTTGGCGTGGTATTTATCGATTGAGGATCAGCGGGATGTCATTGAACGTCCAATCAGTGATCAGCTGGATATTAACGGATGGGATATACGCAAGGCGTTGAAGCTGTTCCGCAAGTCCAATCCGCCCCTGCTCGAGTGGCTGCAGTCCCCGATTCAGTATGATGAGCGGTACAGCGTTGCAGAACAGATTCGGGCGATATCACCACTGACTTTTTCGCCAAAGTCATGTATGTACCACTACCTCAATATGGCCAAAGGCAATTTCCGCGATTATCTGCAGGGAGAACAAGTAAAGATCAAAAAATACTTCTATGTGCTGCGACCGCTGCTCGCCTGCAGCTGGATTGAGCGTAATGAAACGATGCCTCCTATGTCCTTTGAAGAACTTGTAGAGGCCCTGATACCTTCGGATACATCGCTGTATACGGAGATTCATGAACTGCTGCGGCGGAAAAAAGCAGGAGAAGAGATGGATATGGAACCTCAGCTTCCAGCGATTCAGGCGTACATTGCAGCGCAAATTGCACATGTGGAGAAGATAGTTGCTGGAATTGGAGGGCATGACGCTGTGGAGTTTGAAGTATTAAACCGGATCTTTCGAACGGCTGTGCAGGAGGTCTGGGAGAGAAGGAATGAAACCCCCGAGGAATGAGCGGACGAACTCATAATGGGCTGATTATTAAAGAGCTGTGGAGTGAAGGACATCGGCATCAAAGGAACAGCGCCATTCTTAAAGTAAGATTCAAATGAGAGGAGGAGAAGGTATGCATCTGATTATAAAAGCAAGCGGAGCCAGCGCAGGGATGGTATCCCACCTGCTCGCCAAAAATCCTAACAATTTGTATGACCGGACAGACAAGGGCGTGCGTGTGCGGATCGTGTACACCAAGGCCGAAGAGCAGGTGACGGAGGTGCTGATTCACGCCGAGCCTGATCCTGTTGATCTGGTCAGGGGTACGCCGGATGGATATGATATCACGCAGTATATTAATGACCGGGAGTTTGTGACAAGCAGCCTGTTCTGCTCCTACATTCGTGGAGCTCTGGGAACTGCGCTGAATGGCAGACCAAAGGAAGCTTATGTTCAATGGGTCGACCATGCGTTTGAACTGGAGCTGACGTTTGGGCCTGCAGCATCCGATCTGCCAGACCGTGTGGTGGAGGAGCTGTTTTCACCCTTGGGGTACGAAGTGACCGTAGGACGGGGAGAGTCGGCGTATTCTTTTGATCTGAAAAATAGAAGCACGGTCCGTCACATCACGCTTCGCGGTAAGCAGACGATACAGCAGGCACTGCGCCAGCTGTTCCTGCTGATTCCGGTGCTGGATAATTACAAGCATTATTTCATCAGTGAAGATGAGATTGATAAAATCAAGCGTTATGGCGAGGGTTGGTTAGATGCTCATCCGCTCAAGGAACTTATCGTTAGGCGCACGCTTCTTTTTGCCGAACTGATTCGGACCTATGAACGCCAGCACGGGCCGTTAACTGCTGAACCCCATGGAACTGCTCAGGCAGGAGAAGCAGACAGTGATCTGGAGGAGAAATGCACTTCAGATTCTGCAGCAGCTGAAGATACCGCTGTAAGTGCATCCGAAGTGCCCTTGCGGTTAAATGAGCTTCGCTATCGTGCAATCACAGACATGGTGACTTCATTGCCGGATAGAGCACGTATTGTAGATATGGGTGCAGGTGAAGGCAAGCTGTCTGCCCGACTCTCTTACATCCCGGGCGTGGAAACCATTCTTGCCGTGGAGCCATCAGGCCAATCCCGTTTACGGGCGATGGACCGTTTTGCCAAGCTGCAGGATCGGGCCGGGGTCCAAGCTGTACCCGAGCTTATGCTCGGTTCACTGTTTTATTTTGACGAGCGGATGCAGCATCAGGATGTGATGATTCTGTGTGAAGTTATCGAGCACATTGATGCGTATCGTCTGGATGGTATTATGGATACCATTCTGAACGAGTATCAGCCTAAAGTACTGCTGGTTACAACACCGAACAAGGAATATAACGAAGTATATTCGATGGAACGTGAGCAGCTGCGTCACCATGACCATCGCTTTGAATGGACTCGCGAGGAGTTGGACTTCCAATGTTCACAATGGGCAGCGAAGGGAAGTTACGACTATGAGATCAGAGGTATCGGAGAGAATAAGGAAGGATTTGGGCAGCCGACACAGCTGGTGAAATTCACACAGAGGAAGGAGGGTCACGCATGAGAAAAAACACACAGCCGAATACGGACAATCACGATCGTTCACACACCGGGCCGTGCCGAGATCAGCCGCATCCCGCGGATAATGTCCAGCACAGGCATCAGGATAAACCATCGTACAGACAGCGTGAGATTCAGCTGCCGCATGCAGGAATTATTGTGCTGATTGGTCCGTCGAACAGCGGTAAAAGCACACTCCTGGCAGGGCTCGTGGAGGAAGGGGTTATTCGCTCTACAGAGGTGGTCTCATCTGACCAGTTTCGAATGTTGATAGGAGACGATGAGTATGTAGAATGGAAGCACCGGAATCGCAGTGAAGCGGATGTACTGTATGCGGAGTATCAGCAGGTATCAGCCAAAGCTTTTGAAGCAATGGAGGCAGTGCTCGCAGCACGCTGTCGTCTGAACAAGCTGACCTGGGTGGATGCAACGCATCTGTATCCCGAGGATCGGGAACGGCTGATCCATCTGGGACGTCAAGCCCATGTACCTGTCATTGCTGTGGTGCTGGATGTGCCGGAGCATGTACTGCTTGAACGGGATGACAAGCGCAGACATCCGCGTGGGCGTCAGCGGGTAAAGCAGCAGGCGCAGCAGTTCAAGCGTACGCTGCGATCCATCCGTGATGAAGCTTTCGATGCCAGTTATGTGCTGAAGCATCCGTACCCGGTTACATTTCTTCGCACAGCGAATCCGCTGATGGTCGATATGGGAGCAGGTGTTGACATCATTGGTGATATCCACGGTTGTTATGATGAGATGATGGAGGTCATTCATCGTCTGGGTTACGTGGACGAACAAGGCGACGGGATCATGCGCCATCCATTGGGACGAAAGCTCGTTTCTGTCGGTGATGTCAGCAGCCGCGGGCCGGAATCGTTACAATGTTTGCTTTTCTGGGAACGCCATTGTGCCGCTGGGCTTGCTTACATGGTGGACAGCAACCATGGCTGGAAGATAGCGCGTTATCTGGATGGTCGTGATGTTACATTAAGTCATGGGGATGAGCGGGTAGAAGCAGAACTGCGGCAGTTGGAACAGGAGCAGGGCAGTGATGAGGCCCAAAAGATACGAGAAGCGTTGAGATGCTTTCTGCTGCATGCGCCATCTCACCTGGTGTTTACACGAAATGGGGTAAGACAGGTTGTAGTGGCCCATGCCGGGATTCGGGATCATTTTATCGGCAAGCAGTCGAAGCGTATTCAGGATTACTGTCGTTATGGCGATGTGGAAGGAATGGATGAAAAGGGAAGACCCGTGCGCAGAGATTGGTATGTAGATCATACGTCTGGTGAATGCATTGTCTGGGGACATGACCCAAGACCATACCCTACGATTGTGAATGATACTGTAAATATTGATCAGGGTGTTGTGTTTGGCGGGATGCTGACGGCGTGGAGAATGCCGGAACGGGAGTCGGTTAGTGTACCTGCGAAGCAGGACTACGCTCAGGATTCAGATAGTCCATTGAAGCGATGGGAGCAGCGGCGCTTTGCACCGCCGAACATTCGCAAGTTTAAGGACGGTTTTACTGTTCAGACAGGTTCACGGCTGGACGTCACTGTGCAGGGAGAATTGGCGCAGACGGCAGTGGATACGTTCTCCCATTTTACAGTGCCGCTGGAGGAACTGGTGTATATTCCGCCAACGATGAGCCCGCCCCCGGGTCAATGTTCCGTGGATGGGTTCATGGAGCATCCAAGGGATGCATTCCGTTATTATCGTTCGCAGGGTGTGACCCGCATGGTTGCGGAGAAAAAACATATGGGCAGCCGGGCTGTGCTGCTCCTGTTCCGTGATGAACAGGCGGCAGTACAGCGTGTAGGCAGACCTATGTTGGGAAGCATTGTCACTCGCACAGGTCGATCCTTTTTTGATCAAACGACGGAGAAGCAAGTGCTCAACAGATTACATGCGGACCTGACTGCAGATGGTTACTTTGAACGGTATCAGACCGAGTTTGTCCTGCTGGATGCTGAGATTGTACCTTGGAACCTGAAAGCTCGCGAGCTTATTGCTTCTCAATATGCTCATGTGGCTGAAGCGGCTCTGCTGGATCGAAGCGCTGTGGCGGACAAGATTCGTGAAGCCGTGACTGCAGGCCGCGATACTGCGGACTGGCTGCAGGAAACCGAGGTTAAGCTGGAGAATGCCCGGACATTCCGGGATGTCTTCCAATATTACTGCTGGGATGTAAATGATATTGACGACATTCGCATCGCGCCCTTCCATACGCTGGCACACAGCACGGAAACGTTCTGGGAGCACACACATGAGTGGCATATGAAGCAGAACCGTGAGCTGGCTCAAATCTCGGAACTGATGATGGAAACGGAATATCGTGTCATTACGGACGAGGCGGATGAGCAGGAGATCGTTCGCTGGTGGGAGGAGATTACAGCGGAAGGCCATGAGGGGATCGTTATCAAACCCGAGACGTTCCGCAGCTGGAACGGTAACAAGATGATTCAGCCTGCCCTCAAAGTGCGGGGACGTGCATATTTGCATATCATCTACGGCATGGATTATCTGGCTCCTGAACATATATCCCGCCTGCGTAAACGCAAAACGTCTAAAAAGGAAAGACATGCGCTGCTTGAAAGCGCTCTGGGTATGGAGGGGATCGAACGTTTTGTGCGCAGAGAACCTGTAGAGCGGATTCATGAATGTGTACTGGCTGCTTTATCTCTCGAATCGGAGCGTGTGGATCCGCGTTTGTAAAAGAGGTTAGAGACGATAAGTGCATTCTGGGTTAATGATATGAACCGATTTATTCTGTGTGCACCGTCGTAATGGTATAAACCTGAGAAGGAATGGAACTGGATGATTCATCATTCGGAGTACATTCCTTTTTTTGTTGTTTATTTTTAACGGCATAAACGGTTTGTTCTTCACTTTCTTTGCTTGTTTATTGCAGTCATGGGATGGTATTTTTTCCTAAATCTCACCTTTATATGTACCGATAGTAATGGTGAGTTTTCAGTATAACTGACTCAGAAAGGAAGCGAAGCGTATGTTTAAAAGTGTTGAGAATGAATTGGAATTTGCCATGTTCAACGGAATATGGACAACGGTCTGGACCGAGAAAGGATTTGAGCTTGAGTTCTCCGAGGAATTTCTGGAAAGGTATGTGGTGGTTACCGAGGAAGGTCACTATGTAGGTTCGATTGAAATCAAACCATACGGCGAAGAAAGCCTGATGAACGAAATTGGGCCATTTCTGGAACATCCCTTGATTCAGGCGGAAATGGGTAACATTGCAGAGATCGATAAACTGGCCATTTTGTCGACCTTTCGGGGGCGATATGTCACAGATTTATTATCTGCGATTGTGCATTATGCAGAGATGAAGCAGATCAGTTATTATGCCATGTTACTGGAGCCTGTGTTAATGAGAGCCTTGCGAATCTCTTATCATGTGCCGGTTCAGAAAATCGGGGGAAGAGTATTTTATAAGGGGGAGGATGTGATTCCGGCTATTGTGAATGCCCGGGAAGTGTACACGCATAAGGAACGGTTTCCGTGGCTTGTACCATCAGAGAAGGCTGCAACCAAAACTTCAATTTAACTTCGTATATCAACGTATTTAAAACATTATATATCTGTTTTTTGCTATTGAATTTACACGGCATATGAACATAACTATTGCTGCCTGCACGGACAAAATGAGGCCTAAAGGGCCTCATTTTTATGTGGGGAAGATGGGAGGTTTGGATCAGTCTGAAGCACCAAAGGCCTATATCTAATCTTCCTGTTCTGGGTAATAATTATAAAAGGAGCATTGGAATCTCACTAAGTAACGATAGGGGGTAACCTGTATGGCGTCATTGATTTTGTTGGTGAAACAGACGGAGGACGATGAAAAGGTTATTTATCGATTCGGACCAAATGAGCGGAAAATGGGACTCATTGAAATGAACAAGATTAAGGAAAGTGTGAAAGAACTGGAGCCTGTTCAGGTGGAAGGGATCAGTCCCAGCTTCTTTTTCAACCGTGCTGCTCAGTGGCTTGTGCGATGTTTATTCCGGGAAGGCGGCAAGTTTCCGGAGCGAACCACGGTTGAATCATAGTCCATCGCAGGTCTTCCAGCAATAAGGCTGATCGGACCATTGGGATAGCATCAGGTGCAGTTCAAGAGGGGCTGTATAGAAGAAGTCCAAGCGCAGCGGTGAGTCGCTGTACTTGGACTTCTTCGTGTTGGATGTTCATTTAAGAATGAGAGACCGGGATAGCGGAGTGATCAATCCAAGCCTGCAGCTGACTGCGAAAGGATGCTGCGGAATGTTGGGTAATCTCGATGCTGGCATCATTTTCGCTGCCGGAGTGATCTTTGGAAATGCTCCAGAAGCCCTGCTCGGTATGAAGTAGGAGCAGGGCTTGATCGGGCAAAGGTATTTCCGTTTGGTCGCTGGTGTAACGAATAATACTTAGGTTGTCTACTTGGCGATCAGATGCTTCAAAGGACTCGTGCCAACGTAATAGCAACTCACATGATTCGGAGGGCAGTCCCCAATCACTCGTTAAGGAATCCAAGGAAGTAGGATTCTCGTTAGTAAGTACATTCCATTGTTCTTCCGTTATTTTAAACCGAGTAGGATGCTCAATGAATGGCTGCTGCTGACCCGTGTAAAACTGGAACAGCTCTTCCTTCCATTCCTTCGGTTCTGTCCAGGTGAACAGGTGCACACGTTGATCCACGGTCAAGTGATATAAGTATGTATCGTTGTTATCTGTATCTTGATGAATGGTTAATACCTTTTCTTGTCCGAGGCTGTCCGAATAGGCACGAATCATACTGCGGCTTTGAGCAAAATGCATCAGCATCTTCAGAAACTCCGGCTCGAGTTCAACCTCCGTTTCTTCCATACGTACGATGAGTCCTTTGGACAATAAACTATGAGAAGCAGCTCTCAGAACAAGCTCCCAGTGCTGTTCAGTTAACTCACCATACATCGGTTTTAGAAGCCCGGCGGCAATGTCTTCTGCTCCAAGGGCAGCAAGCGCAAACCCGAATTCCTCAATGGACAAGGTTACTAGAGGTCTAGTCATGAGTGTAATCTCCTTCTTTCGATTAGCTGAATATTACAGGTGAAGTATATTAGTTGTCTTTATATTGATGCCAGTACTGACGCAGCATCCCTAAATAAGTGGTTAGTTCTTTGTCAGTGAGCATATGAAATGTGTTTATATCTTGAAACTTATTATGGTGTAAATGAAGCCGGTAAAAGGGAGGTGAATGTTGCGCCCATTTACGGAGAAAAGGTTGTTTAAGTTCAATTCTCGTAATCGTTTTCCAAGGAATAGACGTACCGTTGTTTAGTAGGACTTGTGTTTTGTCCCAACGAACGAGTATAGGTTCCTTAGCCAATGCAATCCAAGTTAAAGATAACCAAGCTGGTCCAAAGAACCAAAAACATAGAAATGAAGCCGAACCGTAATAAACATATTGAAAGAAGCTGAGGTCAGCGGTCAAGATTTCATATAGAAGTATGCAGGCAATCAAAATTAGAATAAAACAGACGAAGGATTTGTAAAATGCTGTTTTTCTAGTATAGGTTATGGACTCCATAGTTCCTCCTCAATGGAAGAGAATAAGTATGTCTACTTTAAATAAGCTGCTCACCCAACGTCTGTCTTATATTACTTATCCACCTTACGATGTTTATTTTGAGACCAGGCTGTACGTAACATTTTTGCACCATCTGTAAATTGTTTATTTGTTAGCAGATGATATGTGGACATATCGACACATGATCGATCTAAAAGAGTAAAACGATATAACCTAGGCACGGGTTGCCCTATATTATTAATCGTATCTCCAACCACTTCAATTCGCTTGATAATGGACCAAGGTACGGATCTACCGTCTCTGGCAGTCACGTGATACTGATCGAATGAGATGATAGGCGTTCTCGAAAAGAGAAAGAAAGCCAGTCTGCAGAAGGCGGGAAAAACATACCAAATCGATAAAACAAATACGAAAACATAAAAGAGAGGGCGAAACCAGCCTAGCGCCATATTTTTAAGATCCAGGATCATCATGCTGCCTAAAATCATCATAATTAGAGAGCCTATAGCTCTTAACAGGACTACTGAACGACTAAAATTGATTGACTCCATGATTAGCTGGACAGCTCACTCTCCTTCATTCTTGCGATGTTTATTTTGAGACCAAGCTGTTTGTAAGGTTTTAAACCCATCTGTCAGTTCCTTATTTGTCAATAAAAAGTGAGTGGAAATATCAATTTGAGACCTATTCAAGAGTGTTAAGCGATACATATCAGGAACAGGTTGCGCTAATTTGTTGGTTGTACTCCCGATGATTTCAATTTTCTTAATACTTGACCATGGAATTGACTTACGATTTCTAAGAAAAACATGGTACTGATCATAAGAAAGGAGTAACGGTTTGGTCATTAAAAAGTAAGTGAACTTAAAAAATAAGGGTCCAAAAAACCACACAGATAATACAAACATGGTTACATAATATATGGGTTGGAACCAGCCGAGAGTACCCTTTTCAACAACTGCAATCATGAAAATTCCCAAGAGTACGAAGAGTAACGAAGTGATTGCCTTGTAGAACACGATGGATCGACGATATGTAATAAGCTCCATGAATTCGTTGATCACTCGCTTTCGTCTTAATTTGTAGTATCACTTGAATAACTTGCTCACCCATCGGATGCCCTTTTCTGCAGCTCCCGCAATATGTTTACCGGCCCATGCACCAATAGTTCCTCCCATATACGCTCCAATTGCTGCACCAGGCGGACCTGCTAATGCTCCAAGACTGCCAAGTGCAAAAGCGCCAATACCGGAGGCAGCGGATTTAATGACAACATTAGATGCCGATACAGCAAGGTCTGTTTTGGTTAGACTGCCGTCTTTCCATTTGGAGACAGTCTTTACTCCTTCATCAAATATATTAAGTCCAACGTTGATAGGAAACAGTTTCTTTCCGATCATTTTAGGAATTTGGGATATTTTAATACCGTACTTACCTTTATCTACACCGCCAATAACATTACGTGTCCATTCCTTAAAGCTGTTAGCTTTGTTGAACCCAAGTCCTAGTTTTCCCATTTTCAACTTACCCGCGAGTTGATCAAATCCTTTTAAACCTCTCATTAATAGACCAGGATTTCGAAATTGCTTATCCAGTTTACGAGCCATTTGGCTAAGGACCGAGTTCCCCTTGCCTTTCACCCAAGGAGCATTATGAATTTTGGCACGGGCAGCATTACGGGGATCGCGCTTGAAATGTACCGTCTTGGTGAGAACCATGGACGTCGCCAGTGTGGCATACATTGCTGTTCCGGCAAATCCCAGATTGCCTCGTATGCCATTTAGTTTCCCCCAGGCATCCCTACCAGTGTCGAACATATTGGAAAGGGTTGTACCTCCATTGGAATCAGCTTGCAAAGTACTTGCTGTTGTCTTTAAACCGGATCCCTGTGACTGATCTACTTGTGCAAAACGTGCAGCAATTCCCTGCAGTTCTGTTCCGATATTGGATACAGATTGAGAAAAGCTTTCCATTTGACGATGAGCGGTCTGAAAGGATTGAAAGAAACGCTCCTGCGTAATTCCGGACCACTGACTCTGAAGAGAAGCAATCTGCCTGCTCAGATGTCCAATCATGGTACGGCTTTGATCTGAAGCTTGAGCAAATTGTCTAGAGATATCCTGAAGACGTTCAGGAGGAACAACAATTCGAGTCACCTAAACCACCTCAATAGATATAAATAAGGGATATTTACCCAATTATTCTACGTAGTGAAACAGAATTTGGCAACAGCTAACAAGGATCTGAGGAGCAAATTACTTCTTTAGTCGGATTTGATTAGATTTGCCCTTGAGCCTTAATTCCCTGCAAGCAGGGAATTAAGGTAGACAAAAAGTCCACAACCTTTAAAGTGGGCGTGGACTTAATAGCTTGCAGCTGATCAGATTGAAGTGTATATGGCGCTGCCTGTGTTTTAGAACGTTTTGGCATACGAAATCAGGGCCGTAATCGTAATAATGTTAAGAAGTGTTGAGATCAGCACCGTCTGGGCTGCAAAATCAGGTTCGTTATCATATTCCTCGGCAAGAATGGATGAGTTGACCCCGGTAGGCATACCGGATGCGATGATGAGTGCCTGAGCGGCAATGCCTTCCATTCCGAGCAGCAGCACGATGCTGATGCCGATTGCCGGACCAATCAGCAGGCGTATAAATGTGCTAATATACACATCAAGACGATATAATCGAATCGGATATTTCACAATTTGTGCCCCGAGTGTCAGCAGTGCAACGGCAACCATACTTTGCTGTGCATAGGTGAGTGGCATGGACAGAAATGTAGGCAAAGGCAGCTTCCACGCCTGAAACAAAATGCCTAACAGCAATGCATACGGTACAGGCATTTTCAGAAAACCGATAATGACTGCACGGTAGTTGCCCTTTAGCTTCGCACCTTGGATCGACAATACACCATAGGTGAAAGTAAGCAAAGACTGCAGGGACATGACCAGTGCCTGAATGGAAGAGGCGAGCGGGTCACCCCGGAATACCAGTGCGTTAATCGGCAGACCGTAGTTGCCTGCGTTATCCAGCATGATGCTGTTGTTGAAGGCAGCTTTCATGCCTTTGTTCATGCGGAATGAGCGGGAAACCACAGAGCCGATAATATAGAGAATAAGTACATAGATCGCGTAAAAAAGCGTAACCGTGCCAAGCAGTTCACCGGACATATTGGAGTGATACATGCTCATAAAGACGGCTGCGGGGGTAATACAATAGAAATTGATCTTGGCGAGAGTGTACAAGTCCAGCTTGAACACCTTTTGCATCCAGGACCCGACAGCAATCAGGAGAAAGACGGGCAGGACGACTTCTAACATGATGTCTGCAATCATTGGTTCAGCTTCCTTTTTCATGAAAATTTCTGTTCTTTACGGAAAACACTTCGATCATTATATCATTTTATACACAGTCGCAAGGTCATTTGCTCAAAAAAGTTCAGGAGGTGCTGCACTATGATCCCGGATCATCTGGATACCGGTCTATCGATTTTATTTATCGGCTTTAACCCAAGCATTACCTCGGGGGAGACTGGCCACCATTATGCATATAAAGGCAATCGTTTCTGGCGTATTCTGGAACGTTCCGGGCTGACCCCGCGCCTGTACGATACCACAGAGGACGGAGAACTGCTGAAGCTGGGATATGGCTTCACCAATATCGTAGCCCGCCCAACGAAAGGCATAGAGGATATTACGAAGGAAGAGTATGCGGAAGGACGCGAGATTTTACGCAAAAAGCTGGAGACTTACCGCCCGGATATTGCCTGTTTTGTCGGCAAAGGGGTATACACCCAGTACAGCAAACGGTCCAAAGTGCAGTGGGGATTCCAGGATGACCCGGTTGTGAAAGAGATTCAGGAGTTCGTTGCGCCTTCGTCCAGTGGACTTGTACGCATGTCGATGGATGAAATTGTGGCAATCTATGCCCAGCTTGCGGATTTTGTGGCGGAGAAGAACGGTGGACAATGAGAGGGTTCTCTGTAATGACTGGAAATAGCTTCGTATAAGTGAGTTCAACCGTTCTGCGATTATGTGAGTTCACCCCGTTCGGCGATGGCCGGAGAGGGTGGATTCTTTTTTTAGAACAAGTGAGAAGTTTCAGGGAGGGCTTCCGTCTATATAGTACAGAACCATGCATGGACGCTGTAGAGAAGGAGGATTACATGACACATCAGATACCGGAGGAGGAACTGATTCAGCGCATTATAGACGGGGACAAACAGCTGTTCAGCATGCTCGTGGATCGATATAAAAATAAAGTCTACGGCATTATGCGCGGAATGGGCGCAAGTCACCCGGATGCCCAGGATCTCGCGCAGGATACATTTATCCGCATCTATCGATATCTGCCGACCAGAAGAGAAGGCAGCAGTTTCTCGGCCTGGGTGTATACCATTGCCGTGAACGTGATGAGGGATCATATGCGGAAAAAGAAAGCGGTGATGACGGCAGATCAGGATATCTATTCGGTTTGTGAAGAAACACCTGAGAAACGCTTGCTGCACAAGGAGATGAAGCGCGAAATCCATCTTCAGCTTAAACAGTTGCCGGAAACGTACAAGCTTGTACTGCTCTTGAAATACACCAATGAGTTGACCTATGAAGAGATCGCCACAATTACAGATATGAATGACGCACAAGTGCGTAATGCACTCTATCGAGGGAAGAAAATGCTGAGAAAGCAGATGGAACGTAAAGGAGGTTTATCTACCTATGAAGCCTATTTCAAGTGAGCAGGACAAGAAGCAGGATCGCAAGTGGGAAGAGGAGCTGTTCCGCGAGGGGCCGGATGCAGATTTTACATTACAAGTGATGCAGAAGCTGGATCATGTGTCTATGGAAGAACCTCATGTGCAGGTACCATGGGAAACCAAAAAGTCGCATAAGAGGACATGGACTTATCGAACGGGAATCGCCGCAGCGTCTGCGGTACTGCTTGCAGGAGGAGCTTGGGCTGCTTGGGATCTGACAAAGGAAAAGCCAGTTCAGCCGCCTGTAAACGTCGTAAGTATTCCTCCTTTGCCTAATATTCCTGTCCCGGAAGTTCTGAGAGATGCCGATTTGGCAGACGACTACAAACGGCTTCAACCGCTTGGACTTGTGGTGAACCCGAACATGGATATTAATGATCAGGGTTACAAACTCAAGATTGAAGATGTGCTTGTAGACGGTTCTCAACTTATACTTATGCTGCAGCAAACGGCGCCTGATGGGACAGCGATGTATCTGCTCGGCTCAAAAGCCGAGGATATCCACATCACGGATAAAAACGGAAAAGACGTTGCTGAGCTTGCGTTTGATACAAGGCAAGGGAGCGGCTCTTTTAATAAGCTTGTGTTTCAGCTGCACCAAGATATCCCTGATGAAATCATTGTTCGTGGAGACTTCGGACATTTAAATGTAGGGGATGGTTATGGCTATGATGCGAATACCCAAACCTATACGGACAAAAAGGTGTCCGTGAACTGGGGCTTCCAGTTCAAATTGGATATGACCCAAGCCAAAGTGATGTCCAAAGAAACCCCGATGAATGCGTCCTATACAACACCGGAGGGGCTGGAACTGGCTATGACACAATTGGTGCAGACACCAAATGGAACCCGGCTTGATCTGGAAGTGAATCTGAACGACGAGCTTCGCGCTAAAGCAGCAGAAGGTTGGGCTAAGGACATGGACATTCTGTATCATATTGAAGTTATGGACACGGGAGAGTACCGCGTTTTCAACGGGGGCAGGCCCATTGCACGTCAGGCCAAATTCCGTTATCGTGATCTGAGTCAAGTGAGTGCAGGAGGACCACTTAAGATATCGGAGACATGGGACCCGTCTTTGGTAACATTGAATTCAGACAATATTCGCTTTGTCCTGGATGGTTACACGATACCTGTGAAAGAGGGGCAGACGATGGAAGTTGATCTGAGCAGAAAGGATAATCCGTATCGTTTATTTGCCTCGTTTAATCACCTTGGGGATTTGATAGATGTAATGGACTACAGTTATCAGTTTGGGCAGCAATCTGCTCATACAGGCGTGGAGAAGAAAGCTTCCCTGGTTCTGGAGGGAGGCGGTGTTTTTAAAAATGAATTTTATGGTGATCAGTGGATTGCAATCGATCCTAAGGGAAGAGAGTATCCTGTCGAAGTGATGGGTATTCGAGACAAACCCAATAATAAGGAAGAGTACGTTGTTAATGACCTAAAGCTGATTGTTCATGGTTTTAACAAGGATAAGGGTACGAAATTGACTTTAAAACGAACCGTGGTGCATCGTGGTTTCGGGGATGTAGACTGGAAAGTAAAACTTACGAGTGATTCAAGTATGCCTTGGGATCAATAACGAGCACTAAGCAAAGGTTGGCAAGATCGTTCAATAACAGATTAGACGCGAAGTCATATAGTCACAACGTAGTGTGAGCGCTTTTAGGAAACGTCTTCGAGTATAAATTATAAAGAAAAGAGCCTTGCATCATCAAAATGCGAGGCTCTTTTTTGATGTGGATAGGCCATTAAGCCGAATCTCTTGGAATCAATGTGGTGGACAACATAACCGTTTCCTTCGGTGTCCCGGGGCGTTCGATTCGACGCTGCAAAGCCTCGACAGCACGCCGTCCAAGTTCCTCTTTGCACAAGTGCACCGTTGTAAGGGGAGGAGATGAGGAAGCCGCAGCGTACACATTGTCGATTCCAATGACTAGACAATCCTGTGGTACCGAGACGCTCATCTGCCCGAGTTTCTGCATCCACTGCATCGCGATATCGTCGTTTGCGCCAATCCACGCTTCAGGGCGTTCTTCAGCAGGGAGCCGATTAATTGTGGCGGCGAGTTTGTTCACCCATTCACCTCTCTCATAGGCTACCTCCCAAGCTTGAAAGCTCACGTCTTCCCCTGCCTCGGTATGAAAATAATTCAAAGCCAGCTCGATTCCAATCTTACGCTGTGCAAAACTTGCCGCACGGCCGTCATCGGTAATCAAGCCGATTCGTCTGCACTGCTTCGATATCAGATATCTGGCAGCGGTAATGCCAGCTTCCAGATTATCATGACTGATCGTATCACAGTTCAGCAAAGGCTCCTGATGATCGACCAAAATCATGGGGTGGCCTGTCTGTACCAGTGTTTGCAGCACGGTATGCGGGAAAGCGCCCATAACGATAATTCCGGCACAGCGTGTCCAGTCGAGATGAGGTGCGATCGCTTTTTCAGGTGAAATCTCCTTGCCCGGCAAGTCCAGTGAAGGTGACACAATGACGTGATGCCAGCCTTGCTCGTTACAGCCAGAGATGATGCCTGACAGTACACGCTGCCAATAGTGCGGCTCACCGCGGTTAAGCTGATTCATACATATTAGGGTAAATGGGGGCTCGGCTTCATGAGCCTGATTGGTATTGGCAGTATGACCCGCCGAGCCGGGTGTATTCTGACGATACCCGAGTGCACGGGCAAGTTCCAGAACACGTGCACGCGTAGATTCGCTGACGCCGGTTTTACCGCTGAGCGCGCGGGACACGGCATATTTGGATAACCCCAGCTGGTCAGCCAGCGTCTGGATCGATACTTTTCGAGACATATGGTTACTCCTTTTATGGACAGATGGATGAGTCGGGATGGACGTGTAGGTGAATGACTTATGTTCTATAGGTAGATGTTTGAATAGGAAACTGATTAATTGTGAATTGACGTGCCTACATGTAAAAGGTAAACTTACAGAATGATAACGTTATTATAAATTAAACTAACAAAAATAACAATAGTCCTATTGGAAGGTCTATATTAGTCTATTTTGGTTGATTAACAGTTTACATAAAAAAGGAGAGGACTCCCATGGATCAGTTCAGATTACCTAAAATTCCGATGCCTGAGCTAGAATTACCCCAAGCTGTTCTTAATGTTTTGGCTGAAGCAGATGAACGCTTAAAGCACAGACCGAAGCTGCTGGCTCAGTTTCGCAATTGTTTTCCAAACACGCTCGAAACGACCACCAAGCTGTTAGATGATGGTACAACCTTTGTTATTACGGGAGATATCCCTGCCATGTGGCTCCGGGATTCAGTGGAGCAAGTGATCCATTATGTTCCGCTGGCGAAGGATGAAGCGCAGCTGCAGCGGATTATCGGAGGGCTGATTAAACGGCATACATTCTATGCGGATATAGACATCTATGCTAACGCTTTTAACGAAACGGCCAATGGCTGGCACTGGGACGCGAATGATGAGACAGAGATGTCACCTTGGGTATGGGAACGGAAGTTTGAACTGGATTCGTTGTGTTTCTCCATGAAGCTGGCCTATACATATTGGCGTGAGACTGAGTTAACAGACATCTTTGATGAACGTTTTAAAAAGGTTATGGAGCAGATCGTGCACCTGTGGGAGACAGAACAGCGTCATGTAGAGCAATCCCCGTATCGATTCATGCGGCGTAACTGCCCGGCGCACGATACACTGCGTAACAAGGGAATGGGGATGTCAGTAAACTATACGGGCATGATCTGGTCAGGCTTTCGCCCAAGCGACGATGCCTGTGATTTTCACTACAATATTCCGTCCAATATGTTCGCCGCAGTGACGCTGAGCCAGATGGGGGAGATTGCAAAATGGGTGTTCCGTGATGAACAGCTAGTGGGCCGTATGGCGCGCCTGGAGGAGGAAATCCGGCACGGCATTGCCCTGTATGGTACCTATCGTCATCCGGTACATGGACAGATTTACGCTTACGAAACGGACGGGTATGGCAACGTCTGTCTAATGGATGATGCGGGCACACCGGGACTCATGTCGATCCCTTATATCGGATATGTATCCGTGGGAGATGTGGTGTATCAGAATACACGGCGTTTTATATTGAGTAAAGAAAATCCGTACTATTATGAAGGAACAGCGGCCAAGGGCATTGGCAGCCCGCACACTCCTCCCGGGTACATCTGGCATATGGCATTATCCATGCAAGGACTGACGGCAGACAATGACGCGGAGATGCTCGCCATGATTGATTTGCTGGAGAACACCGACGCGGGAACGGGGTATATGCACGAAGGTTTTCATGTCGATGATCCGCATACGTACACGCGTCCATGGTTCGCATGGTCCAACAGTTTGTTTGCGCAGCTGGTGTACAAGGCGATGAAGAAAGGTATTCTTTAGCTGAAGATTCAGGGTGATCGCCGTATATTTTGACAAGTCGCTATGCTGGAGATGTATTCAGAAGAGTTCTAAGTTCGTTCGCTGCATATGAAAAAAAAGCCCGGACGGCCGAGGGAGGGGACTGACCCCTGTTTGTGAGACAGGGATTAGTTCTGGAGATGGCATCCGGGTTTGTTTGTATAAGAGGATATAATCAAATCAATTAAATAACTCTAAAACAGCTTTCTAACAACCTACAAACAAGCTTCATATGAGTTCTATCGTTTTTATAGCGTTTTCAACAAATCGGCAATCTGAACCTTTTGCCCGGTACGTGCGCTTTCGAGGGACGCGAGAACCATAGCCATGCTGTATTGATTGTCGCTGCAATCCGTTTCGGGCAGGCGTCCTTCTTCAAGTGCAGTAAACATGTCTTCCAGGCAGCCGTGGTGTCCGGTCTTGCCCATCACGGGCAGCTCGGCTTCAATTCGTTCACCGCGCTGGAGAAAAGATGGCTTGCCATCAGCCTCCAGCGTAAGCGTGCTGACCACTTCAGCATAGATGCTGTCATGACCATCCCAGATGGCGGTTCCTTTTTCACCCGTCACCCGCCAGTTTGCTTCCCATGATGTAGGCACGCCCTCAGTACACCAGGACCCGCGATAGTCGAACACAGACCCGTCGGACATCTCGAAAATACATATCGCCATCGCATTGCCTTTATACCAAGAACCAGGAGGATTAAATTCGTGGCAGTACACCGACACCGGATTGGCTCCAAGGATAAAACGCGCCTGATCAAAGGTATGTATCGCCATATCCAGCAGCAGCGGGCTGTCCATAAGGTCACGGAAACCGCCAAAGTGCGGGCCAAGGAAGAAGTCTGCCCCGGCATATCCTGGCTGTCCGATCGTTCCGCTGGAAATAAGCTGACGATAGGCACGGATGCGAGGATCGAAACGTCGATTCTGCATGACGGCCTGAATGCGTCCTGTGCTGCGGGCGGTTTGCACAATATCGGTGCAGTCCGAGAACGATTCAGCAAGCGGTTTTTCGCCAAAAACGTGACAACCTGCCTGCAGTGAAGTCATAGCGATATCGTAATGGCTGGAAGGAATGGTCACATCAAATACAATGTTGGCATCGACAGCCTGAAGCGCATCACGAATGTTCGTAAATGTTGGACAGGCAAGATTATGGCGCTTGGCGAAAGCAGATGCTGTGTCTTCGTAAAGATCAACGAGTCCCACGATTTCAGTATCTGGTCGCTCTTTGGCATAGTCGGCCCAGGTGTTAGCCATTACTCCGCAGCCTGCAATGATAACCCTATAAGGATAGGTCATATGTTCAACTCCCTCGCAAAGATGTGAATAATACATGTGATCACCGGGAATGTGCTTGTTCCCGTATTCCTAGGTAAATGAGGTGCTGGTGTTTATCTGTTACACCGGATTGGGTACAAAGCTTCCTCCGCGGCAGTGTTTCAAATAATTCAATGCATGGACCTGCCCGGTCATTTCAAGTTCATCGCGATACACCGGATCGTGCCAGCCTTCAATGTCGATGGTACCCTGATAGCCGTTCTGACGCAAAATGGTGATGATATCTGCCCAATTGCTGTCCCCAAAGCCGGGTGTGCGATGCCATACAAACTCATGGGGGCCGTGTACGCCATGTTCCTTAACTACATCCCAGGCGATGGTTGCATCCTTGCCGTGGACGTGGAACACTTTCGGAGCCCATTTGCGGAGCTGTGGAATCGGATCGATCAGGCTGACCATCTGGTGGCACGGCTCCCACTCCAGACCGACATTTTCATCAGGTACAGCATTAAACATCAATTCCCAGGCAGCCGGGTTATGTGCAATATTCCAGTCGCCGGTCTGCCACGTCCCATCCATATCACAATTTTCAAAAGCAATGCGCACACCCCGGTCTGCCGCCCGTCGCGCCAGTTCACCAAACACTTCCTTGAATCGTGGAATCGATTCATCGATCGGCTGATTGGTCAATCGTCCGGTAAAGCCGGAGACAATATCTGCTCCAAACAGCTGCGCATGGTCAATAGCTCGCTCCCAGCTTGCCAAGGTATCAGCGTTATCCCCTGTTCCGGTGAGCGGATTACCAAATACACTTAAAGCCGAAATAGTAATGCCTTGTTCGTCAACGATGTCGCGAACGCGTTTGGCCGTCTCTGCCAGGTCAAGGCTTCCTGTCGTTTGCCAGAACGTCAGGTTAAAGGATTCAAAGCCGTGCTGCATGATCTGCGGAATGACTCGAACGGCATCCTGGCCGCCTACAAGGGTTCCGATACGAATAGATGGATTCATGGTTGTATTTCACTCCAATATTGGCTTATAGTACTTCGTGACACACTCATTATAGCCGTGGAGCTGCGCGAAGGCTCTAAACAATTTTGTGCTTTATTAGTCGGATTTTGTGGTGAGGGGGAAGAAAGCCGTGCTGGACTTGAAAGCGCTTCACGAGAATACGCGAATTGATCATAAATCCCATCCGTTTCAGCTGTTCCAAAATCGCTGTGCCGATAAAAAAGCTGAAGAATGCATTTTATATCTGCACTGGCATGAGCATTTTGAATGGATCATTATGCGTAAAGGAAGAGCGGTATTCCATGTTGACAGCCGGCCTTATGAAGCCGAGGCGGGAGAGGTCATTATCATCCCGGGTGGTGCACTGCATGTTGGATACGCATTGGATGAGGGGGATGTGTATTACGACTCCATTGTAGTCAATCGTGGTCTGTTTCAGGATTTTGCTAGCGATCCTGTGCACGAACAGTATGTCGCGCCCTATCTGGAAGGCAGTGTGCGGTTTCCGGTTAAACCGGCCGCTGAGAATGCAGCCTGTGCTGGCTATTATTCTTTATTAAATGAAGCCGTAGATGAGATGGCGATGCAGCCTCCAGCCTACCAACTTGTGGTGAAATCCAAGCTGCATGCCTTGTTTACCCTGATGGCCCGGACGTTTATGCCGCATCAGCTGCGTGATCGATCGGGCGGAGGGTATTTTCCTAACCGCGAGCGGTTTAAACGGTTAATTGCACATATTGAGGCTGAGCCGCAGGAGAAATTATCTGTAAGTGAAGCTGCAGGCCAAGTGGGGCTTAACGTGTACCATTTCTGCAAAATGTTCAAAAAGCTTACCGGACGTACGCTCGTAGAATACGTAAACGGATGCAGGATGAGTGAAGCAGAGCGCATGCTGCAGGGAAGCAGTCTTACAGTAACGGAGATTGCCGCCAAGGTCGGCTGTGACAATGCAAACTATTTTACAAAATTATTCAAGCAGTACAAGGGAATGACGCCTTCACAGGCACGGGGGATGAAGAATGGATGAAGAAGCGGCAGAGAAAAGGAAAGGCATGAACATAAGGTTTGATGAGAAGGGATAGGAATAGAAGAGGAGCAGGAAGCGGAGCGGGAAAATGTGCAGGAAGCCGGGCAGAAGTGAAGCAGAAAAAAAGGTAAAGAACCACCCGGGTTTAACCGATTTTCGGCTAAACCCGGGTGGTTTTATTTCAGGAACCTGGAGAGCAGTCGATTCGCTTTTTTAGAGAGGTCTTCCAGTTTGAGATTGGCCTGATCAAGCTGGTTATATGTCCATTTGATCGTCTGCAGCATCCGGGGGGAGATCGGTGTACCTTTGATACGTGGATAGATGTTGTGATAGGCCCACACCAGATGCTCCCAGCGATGATCGTCTCCCTCCTGAATATACTCCGATACGTCTAGCACTTTGCCGCGTCCATTCTGGAGAAGCACATTTTTGAGATGGATGTCGCGTGGATTCAGCCCAAGGCGACGAACGGCTTCTCGCGCTGCGTCTACATCGAGCATGACCTGCTCGGGGACGGGGATTCCTTTTTCCAAACATTCCAGCAAGGTGTCTCCGGGTTCGTAACTAATGACAAGTATATTTCGGCCGCTGCCGTAATAGGTCGGGAAGTAGGGCAGGCCCTGGAGCTGGGTGTAGACCTGTTTTTCATTATTTAATTTATCCAAAGCATGATCCGAGTACATTTTGAAGGCATACTGCGGCAGCTGATCGTACGTAAATACAGCCGCATCCGTACCAATTCCAATGCAGTTTACTCCTGCTGCCTCGCCGATAATGTTTACCAGCTCATTTCGATCGCTTCCGATGACTTGAATTTGTTGTAATGCTGCTTCCGCTTGGAACCAATCCGGCTGCTTCATGGTGGCGCCTCCTTTTGGATATGCCTGTACATATTTTCAGTAGTGATTGTATGCAGTGTTATTAAGGGTGGTTCGCTGTGTTCTATACTCTAGTTGTACTGTAAATCGCACCGCAATAGTAGTTCAGTAGGATTGTAAATGGTTAGAGACTCATATGAAAACTATATTCACGTAATAGATTAATGCTGTTCATGATCGAATTCAACTTTCTGATGTATGAGTGGGTGGAAGGGTGCTGATGAGGTTCCAGTGGGCCGCTGTGCACCATCACGGCAAGTAACTCAAGTAAGTGTGCTGATGCTAAAACCACGATAGTAAGTAACTCAAGTAAATAAGTCGGTGTGGGTCCCGTTGATAAGTGAATCAAGTGAATTGGGCTGATGCATATACCGCGATGGCAAGTTACTCAAGTAAATGGACTGATGCGCACCACCATAATAAGTTACTCCAGCAACTAATCCTGTATCATCCCACGTTTCAGCGCCTCCACAAATTCTAACGATCTCCAGAAGCCTTATTTCGCCCCAAACAGCCATGTTGACATTCTAACGATTCGTAGTTACGCTATTTGGCGTAATTCGTCCATTTTAGCGCTCTGACAGCTGAAATCCAGCTAAATAGCGTCTCTGGAGATCGTTAGGTTTCTAATCCTCAACAAAATGGGCGAATAAGGTCTGTGGGGATCGTTAGCGCCGCATGGAGAGGCTAGACTAAGATGCCAATCTCTCCCTGATCGACTCCTTCTCCCGCTTTCACGCTTATTCCCGCTATTGTCTTTTTTCCTCTTTATCCTGACAAAATCAATCTCAGTATTCTAACACTATTAACACGTCATGGTCGCCTTATTCTGATGATCCTGAAACAAGACAATTCCCTTACCCGGCATAGAAGAATAATCCTCTTATTCTAACTTCATTTCTAATGCCGAGCAGCCGAATCATCATCTCCTTCACCGATGACGAGTGCCGCTTTCTTCATCCTGATGTAACTATATAAACGATACGTATCGCCCCTCAAACGGTTCCGTTCGGAAGAAAATAATGCAAGCCGGGTTGCGGCATAACGGTCAGAGCTTTATACTGTGAGCAATAAAAGGATCTTCCAGTCCATTGTGCTGCAGAGCGAGGCGTGAAGAAATTAAACATAAATGTTCCTCGAACCCACCCTACGGTACCTAATGCAGCATTTGGTATGGGGAAATCCGATATACAGAAAGGCAGATTTCATATGGCACAATACCCGCAGTGGTCTTATTCGCAGTCGCGGGCGAGTATGTTCGATGAGTGCCTGCGCAAATATTATTATCATTATTACGGTGCCCATAACGGTTGGAAAACAGAATCAGCTGATGAGATGCAGGTACGTCTGTATCGTCTGAAGCAGCTAAGCAATCTGTATTTGGTCTTTGGTGATCTGGCACACCGGATGTGTGAGTCGGCTGTACGGAGCAGGGTAGAGGGGAAACCCAAGCCGCGTGAGGTTTTCTTGGAGAAAACGATACGTGACCTGCTGAATCAGGCTTATAAGGATTCGATGAATCCCGAGCAGTGGCGTCTTCATCCGAAGAATCATACGATGTTGTCCGAAATTTATTATGGCGACGATACACTGAACGACCGGATCGCAACTATTCGCGAACGTGCGGGCGCCTGCGTAGGTAACCTGTATCGGACGCTGACGTGGGAAGACTTGTCCCGTGCGAGCACAACGATTCTGGAGATTGAGAAATGGGATACGCTGCTGCTGCATGATACACGCGTGTATGTGAAGATGGACTTATTATACAGACGCAGCAGCGGTAACATTGTCATTGTGGACTGGAAGACGGGCAAAGAGGATGATTTCTCCGATCAGTTAATCTTGTACGCTTCCTATGTAAGAGAGCACTACCAGATTCCGCTGGAGCAGATTGAGATTCGGGTGGAGTACCTGTTGACCGGCAAACATAAAGAGTTCAGGGCCACCGAGGAGGATATTCGCAAGGTGGAGGAGAGCGTAGGGCGTTATATCGAGGAGATGCGTTCCTGTGTGGCAGATGAGTATTACAATCGTCCCAAGGACATGTCCTACTTCACGCCGATGCCTTCGCACAGAGCATGCCGGGATTGCAATTTTCGCGAAGTGTGCAGTGAACGGATCGTGTAAAAAAGAAAGAAGCGCAGCACCCGGGTAATCTTCCCCTCGGGCACTGCGCTTCTGTGCGTTCCACAGGCTGGACACGGTTGGTTCCAGGTGGAACGGCCGCAAGATTTACTGGACCGCGGCGGAATCCTCCAGCGCCTGTCCTGCAGGAACATAGGCGTGCCCGAGATCGCGGGCAACCGCCTCGTACGTGATATGTCCATGCAGCGCATTCACTGCGCTGCGAATGGACGAACTGCCGCGAATCGCAGCAGCTGCACCCTGGTTCGCCAGCTGCAGCGCATAAGGCAGGGTGGCGTTGGTCAGTGCCACCGTAGACGTGCGCGGCACGGCGCCAGGCATGTTTGCCACCGCATAATGCACGACACCATGTTTCACATAGGTGGGTTCGTCGTGAGTGGTGATATGATCAATGGTTTCAACGATCCCGCCCTGATCAATCGCCACATCCACAATGACCGACCCGGGTGACATGGTCTTCACGACCTGCTCGCTGACAAGCGTTGGCGCTTTCGCGCCCGGGATCAGCACCGCACAGATCAGCAGGTCCGCCGAAGTGACAGCGGATGCAATATTGGAAGGGCTGGAGACCAGTGTTTGGATCTGATTGCCAAAAATATCGTCCAGCTGGCGCAGCCGATTCAGGTTCAGATCCAGAATCGTCACATCTGCTCCCAGGCCAAGTGCAATTTTGGCCGCGTTGGTCCCTACCGTGCCGCCGCCAATAATGACAACCCGGCCGCGGCTTACGCCAGGTACGCCCGATAACAGAATGCCTTTGCCGCCTTCTGTCTTCTCCAGAAGCTGCGCACCGATCTGCGCAGCCATCCGCCCGGCCACTTCACTCATGGGTGTGAGCAGCGGGAGAGAGCCGCCTACTTCCAATGTTTCATAAGCGAGGGCAGTTACCCGTTTTTCGATTAGTGCTTTGGCAAGGGCTGGCTCTGCGGCGAGGTGCAGGTAGGTGAACAAAATCAAACCCGGGCGAAAATAATGGTATTCACCGGCGAGAGGTTCCTTTACTTTAAGGATTAGTTCGGCATTCTGCCATACCTTCGCGGCAGTTTCAATAATCACGGCGCCAGCCTGCGTATATTCCTGATCCAGAAATCCACTGCCTAGTCCGGCACCCTGCTCTATAAAAACCTGATGCCCGGCACTTACGAAATCAGCCGCTCCGGCAGGTGTCATCGCTACACGATTTTCATTGTTTTTGATTTCCTTGGGGATTCCGATTCTCATCGCCATGCACCTCGTCCATTTATTGGTTGTTAGCTTATACTACAAGTTTATGACCCCATACGTCGTTTTGCACCTTACACCATGTCTAATTTTTGAAATATCGACTCAACATTTCGTCGAATAAGTCTATTCAGGACTTATGTCCATCGATTATAATGTAAGAAAAAATGACACTGAGAGGGATCGACTTTGCGAAATGACCGCGTATTTACTGTCCGAGATATGCTCCGAGCGTCCGGTATTTGGTCGAGCGCGTCTTGCCGCAGGGCAGGAAGGCCTGAATCGTCAGGTGGGCTGGGTCCATGTGCTGGAAATAACCAATGTGTCTCCTTTTGTAAGCCAGCATGATCTTATTTTATCCACGGGTTTATGGCTTCGATCGGAAGAAGGTCGTGAAGCATATTTGATGCAGCTGATTAACCGCGAAGCAGCTGGATTATGTGTAGAGTTTGGAACCAGCATTCATGCCATCCCGGAATCACTCATTAAACTCGCGAACCTGCACCAGTTTCCGCTTATCGTATTTGAGGAGCCGGTACGTTTTGTCGAGATTACGCAGGATATCCACTCTCTACTTATTAACCATCAGCACCAATTGTTAAAGAGCCTCGAGACCTATTCCCGCGAACTTCAACAGCGAACGCTGCAGAGTACCGATCTGTCTGCTGTGTTGGAACTGCTGCATACCTATGCGGCCAAACCGGTAGTGTACATTTCGTCAATGGAAGCAGGCAGTTTTGTGCCCGGACTTGCCCCGGAGATGGAGCAGGCGATCC
Source organism: Paenibacillus sp. AN1007 (assembly GCF_040702995.1). Classification (NCBI taxonomy): domain Bacteria; kingdom Bacillati; phylum Bacillota; class Bacilli; order Caryophanales; family Paenibacillaceae; genus Paenibacillus; species Paenibacillus sp. AN1007. The sequence continues at coordinate 4,524,845 of NZ_CP159992.1, read as the reverse complement.
ATAGCTGGTACAGCCGGGAAGTGGAGCAGCTGGATCTGAACGATTCGGATACCGAACTTTGGTTTCACATGGATGAAGGGACTTCACTCTTGTGTTACCCAGTCGTCTGTTTTGGTCAAGTGTTCTCAGCCATAGGTATGATCGTGCATCCGTCAGCGGTTGTGGAGTATCTTAAACTGCTTCTGGATTATACGGCCAAAGCTGCGGCGGCCCTTACACTTCGTTCTCAATTTCTTGAAGAGAAGATGGTACGCAACCAGAATGAACTGATTCAAGAGTTGATGAATGACCAGATTCAGCAGGAAGAGCAGGCGAGAACCCGCATGGGACTTCGTTTGCTGGTGAAGGGGCAGTACTGGTTTGCCGGAGGTATACTGGAGATTGAACACCGTATGAAGGGAACGGGCCGGGAACGAATGGAGGCCAATCATCAGGATATTCTGGTGCTGCTCCGTTCGCTTCTCAAGAAGAATCATCTGACCAGTCTTGTCATGCTGAAAAACAATCAAGTCTATCTCTGCTGTGCGAAGGAAGAAGCGCGAACGACCTCGCAGCAGCAGCTGATGCAGCTGCTGGAAGGCATCACTCAGGATGTCAAACGGTTCGCCAGTACAAATCTGAAGCAAGTACAGATTCACGCCGGTTTCGGCAAACTTCGAAATCAATTAACAAGGCTGAAGGACAGCCTACAGGAAGCGTATCAGGTGATTGAGGTGGCGCGTTCTGTCAAACCGATGAAACATGTTCATTTCTATGATCGTATGGGTATATATCAAATGTTAAAAGCAATGCCGCCTTCTTTCCTGCAGACGTTTGCCATGGATCATCTGGGAGTTCTTATCGAGCATGACCAAAACCACCAGTTAAGATTGGTAGAGACACTGGACGCTTATCTTGCGAATTTTGGATCTAAAAGAGATGCCGCCGCCCAGCTGTTCGTTCATCGACAGACTCTATATAACCGACTGGAGAAACTGGAAGAACTGCTGGGAACGGATTATATGCAGCAGGATAAACGAGTGTGTTTGGAGATGGCGCTGCTTGCTAACGCCATGATTGAAGGAGGAGATGAGCTGTCCCCTTGATAATTAAGGTTGGGGAGATGAGAATGCACATATGAACGTATTGAAAGGATTACAGCTTATTGATGCGCTGTATGCTTTGCGAAGAGCGAGACAGGCCATGAGAAGACCCTGCACTAGAGAGGCGGCCCCGATAACGTACGGATGAAGCGGATGAGAGAATCAAAGATAAAGAAGCAGGGGCTGCCAGACGATATGCAGATGTTACACGATTAGACCTTCGTTTTGGTTCATACGGTTTTTTTGATTCATACTGCTGTTGGTCTAAAGTTGGGTTGTTCAGGCTTAACCAAGCTTGAAGCTGTTGGGAACGGATGCCGAGTTGTGCACTCAAATTACAGATATCAAGATGTTTTTTCACATAAATCCGCCTTTCCTGAATGATCGGGCTGGGAGTAGGGTACGAAAGGATGCATGAAACCAAGTCGGTAAACGATGTGTACAGGCTTGCTCAGGTGCTCGGCGGAGTGCTGCTTTATGTTAAGAAGTGGTTATATGTATCCGTGATACGGTTCGTATACATGTGTAACCGCCTCTGTATCTTTTTCTATAAATTGGCTTTTATCAAGATTCTAACATTGGATATGCATATGCGCGTCTCAATCTAGTCTCAATTTTATGAGAAATCAACAATAGTCGAAGTGTCAGAATCTAGTACGGAGGATAGATATGGGAAACGGTAGTGAAGCTCAATATGAGAACGATGTCAGGGACGGAAAACGCTTTGTCGGTCGGACCAAAGAACTGAGGACATTGAGACAGTGGTTGGAGCATGCCGAAGCGCCTATGACTATATTTTCAGTTACCGGTATGGGTGGGATTGGAAAATCATCACTGCTTTCAGAAATGCTGTCTATAGCCAGGGAACGAGGAGCAACGGCTGTATGGATGGACGGACGGGCATGTGGTACGACACCCTCGGTGTTTGTAGATTATTTTATATCCACACTCGGGGTAGAGCTGGGGCTGCTGAAAAGCCATGGCACGCAGCTGCTCTCTGTGTTGAAAAGCATGCCCAGGGAAAAGCGGCTCGTCATTGCAGTAGATAACTACGAGGAGCTTGCACTGCTTGAAGGCTGGTTTATGGAAGTTTTTATTGCCAAACTTCATATAAGAGGGGTACTCATCATACTTGCTTCCCGTTCGGAACTTTCAGCGGCATGGCGAACGCACCCACGGCTGTATCAGCGGCTGATACAGCTGCAGCTGCAGCATTTCAATGCAGATGAGATTGCGGAATATATTGCAGCGGCCGGTCCGTTAAGACCGAGTGTCGCCGGAACCATAACAAAAATGACAGATGGACATCCACTTGGATTGGCACTTGCGGTGGAAGCGGCCGATCAAGCAAGAAACCTTCCTCATGCGGAGTGGGCCGAGCTTTCGCATATGATTAGTGCCCGGCTCCTGCTTGAGCTTACTACGCCGCATCTGCATCCAATGGTAGAAGTATTAACCCTGCTGGAGACGGCAAATCAGGAACTGTTATCTGCTGTGCTGGATATTGCGGTTAAGCCCGAAGAGTATCATATGCTGAGACGAATGTCTTTCATCCGCTCTGCACCGGATGGTCTGGCCCTGCATGATATGGCCAGAGTGCACTTGATGCGAGACTTTCGGCAGCGTGAGCCGTACCGCATGCAGTGCATGCGGATTCGAATTGCCGAGCTGCTCAAACCGCTCCATGAACAAGCCGGCCCCCAAGAGCGGCGTCAGATTGCGCGTAAGATGCTGCTGCTCTGTCAGGAAGCGATGCTCCAGTATCGCAAGTATGCCGATGTATCCCGCGACTCTCTGTTCTCATCGTTAGAACCGATGAACATGAAAGACCTGCCCGCAATGCATAAACTGCTGCAGCAGTGGTGTGAATACAGCGTTGAACCTTGGCAGGCTGTGAAATATGCTCCCTTTTTGGATGAACTGGCTCAGCAGTATCCCGGGGGAATCGTCTTGAAGCGTGACATGCGAGGAGAACCGATTGCGATGTTTATTACCGTGCTGGTGCACCGGGAGACAAGTGAGCTGCTCTTGAAGTATTTTCCGCATGAGATGAAAGAATGCTTTGCCCCGGAGGAGATGCAGTGTGATCCCGACGAGAGCGATACACACTTTGCGCTGCTGGCTGCGGCTCGAGACGATGTCCCTGGATATACACGCGAGGAACTTGTTGGCTATATGGTGCTGGACCGCTTGTCCCTACTGGGAGACGGGGCGAGAGCCATTCTGGTTGCAACCAATCCGCATTTGAAGCTGTTTCTGCGGAGCATCGGTTTTCAGATGAGGAGCACCTCTACGCGAGCTTGTGACCGATACGAGGACCGGGCGGATGTGCTGGAGCTCGATTTACGCAGCGGGCAGTTCGGCGCTTGGGTGATGTCGCTTCTTCACCCGGATCTGCCAGCGAATCAAATACAGCCTGGAACAGCGTCGGCAGGGCAAAAGCTTTGGTCCGAGCAGGAGGTACGCAAAATGCTTGCACATCTTCGTTCTCCCGGAGAGCTGCAGCCGTATGCGGAAAGAGTAACAGGTGTGAAGGATGGCATCCAGCTGCAGTTATACGTTCTGGACCTGCTGGAAGGCAGAGTACACGGCGTGTCTCCTCAAGACCAGAAGCTGCTGCATGCAGCTTACTGGACTCATGCTGGCAATCCAACTGCCGCGGCACAGGTGTGTTCCATGAGCCGGGCTACGTTTTATCGCCATCTCAGAACAGCACTGATCCGCTTAGCGAGAATATTGTAAGGAGCGATTTTGTTTTTGTATATTTTTTGGAAATGTCTAAAACCCCGAGCGAAACGGCAGGTGGTCCGTTACTGCGGGGTTTTTAAGCTGTGCATTCGTTCATTTAATCCGCCTATCGGCACCTGCGGCGTATTATAGACCGAGCCGTTTCATGCGATTATACAGTGTAGCCCTGGAGATGCCGAGCTGCTTCGCCAATGTTCGTTTATTGCCTCCCGCAGCCTCCAGATATTGCTGCAAAAGCCGAGCCTCATAGGCATCCAGCTGCTGCTGATAAGAGAGTCCCGGATCTTCGGAGCTTGCTTGACTGCCGGGAGCGTCCCATACTGCAGCATCCTCCGACGTGTTTCCATGCTGCAGTTTCTCCGTCACCTGTGGTTGATCTGCTCCTGCTTGGCCTGCAGAGATGAGGTTATCTGCTGTAGGATTCATTTCAAACTTTTCGTTAGCGTTTGCAGGGATCAGCGAATCAGGCAAATATTCCGACTTAATCTCGCCATCCACTGCCAGAATGGTCAGACGTTCAATCACGTTGCGCAGTTCACGGACATTACCGGGCCAATCGTATTGAAATAACAGCTTGAACACTTCCGGAGGAATCACTTCAATATGACGATTGTAGAGCAGTGAGAACTCCTGCAGAAATGTCTGAGTAAGTTCGTAAACATCCTCTTTACGCAGCCGGAGCGGCGGAATGATGAGATTGATGACATTCAGGCGATAATAAAGGTCCTCACGGAATTGATTGCGGGCAATCATGGCAGGGAGGTCCTGATTGGTCGCGGCAATGATTCGGCAGTTGGCTTGTTTGATGCGGGTGCCTCCAACCGGGAAATAACTCCGTTCCTGCAGCACGCGAAGCAGCTTTACCTGCAGTTCGGAAGGCATCTCACCGATCTCATCCAGAAAAAGCGTGCCCCCATCCGCCAGTTCGATTTTCCCCTTTTTTCCTTTGGGATCAGCCCCGGAGAAAGCACCTTTCTCGTAACCGAACAATTCGCTTTCAAACAGGGAAGCCGGAATGGCTCCGCAGTTAATCGCAATAAAAGGAGCGGTCTGCGGTTCACGCAGATCATGGATGGCTTTGGCGAACAGCTCCTTACCCGTACCGCTTTCACCCATAATGAGTACTGTAGCAGGAGTGGTGCTGATCTTGCGGATCGTGTCAAGACACTGCCGGATAATCGGACTGCTGCCTTTGATACGGGCGAATGGATCCGTCTCGGGACGAAGCCGGGCAACCGCTTTTTCCAAATGCTGTACCTTGGAGGACATATGCAGCAGTTCCTGATGCAGCCGAATTTCGGTTGTAATGTCCACTTCGGCAGCAACTGCTCCGACAATGCGGCCGTCCAGTCTGACAGGGCGGGCGTTAATCAGCGCAAACAGATCAGGTCTTGGCTGATGCTGCTTACGGTAGACGGTCTCACCGGTATATAACGTTTTGAGCGATTGGAGCCGTTCTGGAGGGAAAAAGTTGGCGGCTGGCTCACCGATAATATCGGTTTTACGAATAGAAAAGATGTTCTCCGCGCCGGATGTCCAGTAGGCCACCTTTGCTTCCTCATTAATTAACGACAGTGCAGAGCCTGCTGTCTCGAGCGTGGTTTCCAAATAGGCTTCCATCAGCCGATGAGCCTGAAGCAGGGAAGACATGACATCAGATGCGGAGATATACCCCTCCCATTCGTCACGATCATTTTTAATGAGCAGAACAGGGCTCTTGGCGAACAATGGAATCGCTTGTGCAAGTGGGGTGGAAGACGAAATCACCGGGACAGGAAGCATTAGTTGAAGCAGATCCTTGTTGGATTCTGATGACTCGGAAGAAAGTATGGAAGACGGATATTCCTCCATGAGCGAGCTGGGCTGATTAGGGGACGAACAGCAGAGATAAGCAGCTCCGGCAGCAGAACGCGCAAAAACAGGACGCGCTGTCGTTATATCCCAATCTGGATGTGTTGGTGAAAGGAAATGTCCGTTAACGGGAAGTTCATTGTAGATCTGCATGTCTGTCCGCGTTAGTCCGTTCAAAGTGGGAAGTAAATGTCTCATCAGGATCACCTCATTACAGCATACGGATTAAAGTGATTGAATTTATAAATAGTATATCGTCTGCAGGGTGTTGTGTATATATTTTTTGACATCTGCTGTTCGTATGTTATTTTTGGGAACGGTTACTTCGAAGTGAGGAATTTATGTATACGATTTCATTAGACGGAGATGAGGATTTATATTGATATTACTACAAAATATAACTTTTTATAGAAAATATACACGGGATGAATGTTAAGTTATATGACACTTTTGAAGTGTTTAAATAAGCCGAAATACCTGCTGGAGAGAGAAGAGAATAATGCAGCGGAGAAGAATACACCGTAATTTCGAGAATTAAGTCTAAAATTTCGGACATTTAATTTGATTATTCTTATTTTTTAGACATATATGCGGTTTGAAGATTCGGTGACGAATTGTGATGGAGCTGTCATTTAAAAAAGTGGCAAAAACCATGCCCTCCAGGGTGAGTGGATTGCATGGCATAACAGCGCTTTTTATGTGCATTCTAGCGAAACATATTTTTAACAACCATCCAGAGATTAGCAGGTTTCTCGGCCAGACGACGGGTGTAGTACGGGTACCACATCGTGCCATAGGGTACATAACAGCGGATACGATAACCCTCCTGTGCCAGACGTTCCTGCTCACTCATGCGCAGACCGTATAACATCTGGAATTCAAAGGCCTCAGGAGAAATATCTCGATCTTTCACGTATTGTTTTGTCCAGTTAATGATGTGATCGTCATGTGAGGCGACAGCTGTGTATACACCTTGGTCAAGATGATGGCGAATCATCGTTTTGAACTGATGAATGACCTCGGTCGTGCTCTGGTAAGCGACAGAAGCAGGCTCTTTGTAGGCGCCTTTGACGAGGCGAAGGCGAATGCCTTCCCGAATCATATCGCGAGTATCCTCTTCCGTTCGATGCAGATAAGCCTGCAGTACTGTGCCGGTGTTATCAAGCCCTTCCGCATGCAGCCTTCGCACCATATCGAGTGTGGCCTGCGTGAACGGGCTATCTTCCATATCAATGCGTACAAAGAGCTCGTGCTCCTTCGCCCGGGTTGCAACCGTACGAATATTTTGATAGCTCTCTTCGGGATCAAGTGCCAGCCCCATCTGCGTCGGTTTGAGTGAAACATTGGAGTCAACGCCGCTATGCGCTATGCCGTCTACCAGCCTCACATATTCATCACGGTATAGCGCCGCTTCACGTAATTGGGTAATACCCTCGCCCAAGTGATCCAGTGTCGCCATAATGCCTTTGCTGTTTAAAGTGCGAATTTCATCCAGTGCCTCTTCCAGCGTACTGCCTGCAATAAACTTACCAGCGAGCTTTTTCCCGTATTTGAGCGACAGGTTTTCTACTGCTTTATTGCCAGCCACGGTTAACAACGTTTTACGGTATAGTTCCGTTCCGACACTCATCGTGGTTCCTCCCTAATCATTCATGATTGTGTATTTCATATATCTAGCAAAAAACGTGCCAAAAGCTGCTGTGTGCAGTGGTTTTGCCTTAATTTTTTTATGGAAATTTTTATCTCCGTGAATCAAAAAAAATTCATTCTCAAGCGGAGTTGGCACGCTTCTTGCTTCATATATTTGATTGAGACGTAAGTGCTGCATGAATCCAAGCAGCGATATAGCGGCAGAACCCGCATCTTGAAGGAGGAATCATTGATGAATATCCCTTTTGTTAACGAACCATTTACAGTTTTTGCGGTAGAAGCGAACCGGAAAGTCTTTGAGGAAGCGCTGCGTAAGGTTGAATCCGAACTGGGACAGGAATATCCGATGATAATTGGTGGGCAAAAAATAACCGGCAGCCGCACATTGACCTCCGTCAACCCGGCAGCCAAAGATCAGGTGGTTGGAACGATTCATCAAGCTGATCGGGAGCTGGCCGAGAAGGCCATTCAAACGGCGGCAGAGACATTCCGCACCTGGAAACATACGGACCCGAATGAACGGGCCCGTTATCTGTACAAAGCGGCTGCGATTATGCGCCGCCGCAAGCACGAGTTCTCCGCCTGGATGGTCTATGAAGCGGGCAAAACCTGGTCGGAAGCGGATGCGGATACCGCCGAAGCCATTGACTTCATGGAGTTTTACGCCCGGGAAATGCAGACGTCTCAGTGAGCCGCAGCCTCTTGTACGCATTGCAGGGGAAGATAATGAACTGACGTACATTCCGCTCGGTGTAGGTATCGTTATTCCACCTTGGAATTTCCCGCTGGCGATTATGGCAGGCATGACCTCGGCGGCTTTGGTTTCGGGTAATACAGTCGTGCTGAAACCTGCGAGCACGACACCGGTCATCGCAGCCAAGTTTATTGAACTGCTGGAAGAAGCGGGGCTGCCGGACGGTGTGGTGAACTTCCTGCCCGGGCCGGGAAGCGAAGTGGGCGATTATCTGGTCGACCATGCACTAACACGTTTTATCAGCTTCACCGGTTCCCGGGATGTGGGTCTGCGAATAAATGAACGGGCTGCGCGTACTGCTCCGGGCCAAAAATGGATCAAACGTGTGATTGCCGAGATGGGCGGCAAAGATTCGATCATAGTTGATCAAGATAGCGATCTGGAACTGGCGGCCGAGTCCATTACAGCTTCGGCTTTTGGTTTCTCGGGCCAAAAATGTTCGGCGTGTTCCCGTGCCATAATTCATAAGGATGTATATGATGAAGTACTGCAAAAAGTGATTGAACGTACGCAGAAGTTGACGCTGGGAAGCCCGCTCGAAGTTGAAAATTACATGGGACCTGTTATTGACGATAAGGCTTACGCGAAGATCACAGAATATATCGAGATTGGCAAAGGGGAAGGGCGTCTGGTCCATGGCGGAGGTACGGGAGATCCTGCAGGATATTTTATTGAGCCGACCATAATAGCAGATGTGGACCCGCAGGCCAGGATTGCCCAGGAAGAAATATTCGGCCCGGTACTGGCCTTTATTAAAGCCGATTCCTTTCAGGATGCTCTGGAGATTGCCAACAATACGGATTACGGTCTGACGGGTGCGGTGATTTCGCGCAATCGGGCCCATCTGGAGCAGGCGAGACAACAATATTTTGCGGGCAATCTGTATTTTAACCGCAAGTGCACGGGGGCATTGGTGGGTACCCATCCGTTCGGCGGATTTAATATGTCGGGAACGGATTCCAAAGCAGGAGGCAGAGATTATCTGCTGCTGTTTACACAAGCGAAGCTGGTATCTGAAAAGTATTAATGCAGCGGGATGCGGCATGTCTGTATTAACATGCTGACAATGAATGAACTGTATGGTAATATGCCTGCAAATCCCTTTTTTACAATACTTCGAATTACCATGAAAATATTGAAGACGGGATATTCAAGCGGATGCTCTTCGGGTTATATTGTCATGGAAGTGTTCCGGAGAAAAGGCATTACTTTAACGTATAGCGCACCGCACTGTGTTCAATTCATGTCCAGCTTGACATAAGGAGGGCGACGGATGTTAGATGTTCAGTTGGTGCAGGAACAGCGGTTCCGGCTGTCCATCACGCCGGAGATGAAACAGTCCTTTCATCTGCTGACCATGTCTGGTCAGGAGCTTTATCGTTATTTGCAGGAAGCCGCAGCGGATAATCCGCTGCTTGAACTGGAAGATCAGCCCGCGTACCCGTTCAGATCAGTGCGGCGAGACAATACGCAATGGCATACTTCGTATGATCCTTTACTTCAGGCCAAAGGAACAGAGCCTACGGTGGAACAAATCCTTGCTTCGCAGATTCGCCTAATGAGTATGC